>CANRDW010000006.1 GCA_947629505.1 uncultured Clostridia bacterium | reverse complement strand
TGGTCGGCGTTCTGCCTTTCAGCAAGAAATCTTGCCGGCAGAACTAAGCGAATCCCTAAGCCTCCGCCAGAGAAAAAACAGCCTGTTTTGGCTGTTTTTTTGTTGCTTAGGGATTGAAAGACTTTGTCTTTCGCAAAACTCCGTTTTGCCGAACCCCAGCCCTGGGCTGCGACCAAAAGCGTGTAAGTATTATGGTCGGCGTTCTGCCTTTCAGCAAGAAATCTTGCCGGCAGAACTAAGCGAATCCCTAAGCCTCCGCCAGAGAAAAACAGCCTGTTTTGGGTTGTTTTTTTAAAATATTTTTCTAAAAAACGT
The DNA here is from genome assembly GCA_947629505.1 of uncultured Clostridia bacterium. Taxonomy (GTDB): domain Bacteria; phylum Bacillota; class Clostridia; order Christensenellales; family UBA1242; genus Caccovivens. Next base: position 38,180 of record CANRDW010000006.1, on the reverse strand, counting down.
TATGTTTCTCGCTTTATTTTTTTAATTTTAAACAGGCGAAGGACGATGCCCGAAATATAAAGCACCATTGCTGCAATCAGCAAAATTTGGCGAAGGTCATATATATTTGTGATTTTGCCACTCGACGCAAACAATTTGTCTGCATCATAGATGAATTTGCTGTATTCTTCATCTTCCCCCACCTCTCTTGTTGATATTGCAGCAAGCAAATCCTTGCCGGTGGTGTAAGCATCTCGTCTTCCATCATATTCATTGGAATATGAAAATGCTCTATGCAAAGTGATCAATTCATGAAGAACATTTTGCGGCAGATCACTTGGTGTGTTTATTGTGCTTTGCATAAAATCATAATCGGCGCTGACTTTCATGATGTATATAGTGTAAACTCCACTTTCATAGTTTTCAAACACAAAACGACTGCCATTCTCAAGCACTCCAAGATCATATTTTTGGGTCTGTAAAGGGCTTTGAACAAGCGCGACTATTTTTGTTGATGCGTCTTCCTCTTGTAATAAATTGAATACATTGACTTGTGTATGCAAATTATTTTCTGAAAGAGAAGCCTCAAATGTGTTGTTTTCCGGCTGTTGCACATTCATCAAAAGAGAAAATAGAATATTTTGCACTATTGTCTGACCTGTATTTGTAATCAATAGATCTTTTGACCACTTCCCTTCCAAGTCGATAAGTAAACTTCCAACCTTCCCTTTTCCATATTTCCACTCCGCATAAAGAGGGGAGCCGTTTGCAAGCAGTGGAACACTTATGCCACTGTCAAGTTTTGGTCTGCTTGAAAAATATCCATTCAGCGTCAGTTCCCTAAGTTGCAGTCCCGTGATGTCGCCAAGTATGTCTGACTCTTCGCCCTTTTGTGGCTTGAAATCTTCATAGCATATATCTTCAAGTTGGTCAAGTTTAAGGTCTTGCCTAAAGTATGGCGCAACGGAATGCAAAGATTTGTCTCTTGTAGTAAGCACAAAACTTCCGCCGCCATAGCCCGCAAGCGTTTGCATTCTGTCAATTTTGATCTCATAGCCCGGAAAGTCATATGCGTGATTGAAATAATATGGCACGCCGTCAATATAGCGGCAAGTGTAATAATATGTGACAATTGTGAAAGATATATCTTGCAAGGTGTGTGCGTCTGCCACCACTTTGCCATATTCATCAAGCGAGTCGCCAGGGGCGCCATCAGAGAAAAGAATAACGTGTTTTCGTGCAACTCCCTGTGGAACGTTTGCAAGAACTTGCGTTGCGTGTTTCAGCGCTGTGGCATATTGCGTGCAGGCGTAATAGTCATAGAAATCTTCAAGTTCAGTTATGGTTTCTTTCAATTCGTCCTTTTTCGTCAGTGGGCTGAGTGGGTCTGTTTGAGTATAACTCGTCTGTAAGGTCACAATCCCAAGATAATCTTTTGGTTCAAGCACATGGTCGATGATATATCTTGCATCTTCGGCTGCTGAGTGCAGCGCACTATTTGCCGAACCAGCCATTGAGTTTGACACGTCAAACACAAACACAACTGCCACTGCTGGTTTAAATGCTTCCACTCTCACAGGAAGCAGATCTGCAAGTACAGACCCATACAAATCTTTTTCTTTGTAACTATGCAATGAAGGAACCTCTGTTGTTGGATCGCTTTCTTTTGGAATCATTTGAATATTTCCCTGCTCATCTTTTTCGAAACCGCCTATGGTAAACAGTCCTCCACCCAAATCATTGACATAAGATTCGAGTTCTTCTTGAAATTCTTGTTGCATATCGTTGGCAGCACCATTGTATAATATCACTTCGCTATATTTTGCAAAGTCTTTGGCTTTAAAGGCTTGAACATCGGCAATTTCTTTTATTTCAATTTCTATATTGTTTTTTTCTGAAACCTCTGAAAGCATTTTATTGAGTTCTGAAGATTCGTCCTGATATTTTTCAAGAATGAGAATTTTGTTTTTCTTTGCAACCTCAAAGTAAGAGCAAAAAATGTTGTTTTTTTCTTCAAGATCTTCTTTCATAATCAGTTTGAAAGTAAGTTCGTGAAATTCTTCACTTTCAAAAGAATATGGCAGGGCAATTTTGTGTGTGCCAGATTTCAGAGTGATGTCAAAACTTGTTTCTTTTATTTTTCCTTCTTGGTCTTTGTCAGTCAGCAACACAACTGCAGATGTATTATGAACACTTTTAATCTCAACATTAAAATTAAATTTGTCATTTGTGTAGATATTTCTTTGAGGAAAACTCACTTCTAAAATTGAAGAGTCTGCAATATAATTATCCGCATAAAAAGATGTTTCAATCTGAGCCCCGTTGCGAGCAAGGGTTTTCATTGCACTCAAAGCATCGCCGTCCGTCTCAAGGCCGTCACTTAAAATGACAATTCTTGCACGCGCTGGGTCGGAAATAAGATTGTCTGCGCCTTCCGCGCTCCAAACAAATTTCAAAGCAGCACCGATGTCTGTTGCTCCGCCACTTGATGTTGCTGCCAAAGTGCTTAAATATTTTTGATAAGCCGTTTGAACTTCACTTGCACTTTTAAACTGTGTCATGTTTATTGCGATTTGTTGACTTTCACTAAACAACACAACCGCAACTTTACACTTTCCGACACTCTGAGTTAAAACATCTTTCACAAAATCATTCATGTTGTCTTGTTGAGTTGATGCACTAAAACTTGTATCTACAAGCACAACAGCCTCTTTGGGAGAGTTTTCTTCTTCATATTTTATTCCAACTCCCGCAATTGAAAATATAAAACAAACGGCTGCTGCACATTGAAGTAAGGATGAAAGAATTAAATTGGCACTCACTCGAGAACTTTTCTTTTTTCTGACAAAAACGAGGGCAAAAATCAATGCCATCATTGGAATAATCAGTAGCAGCAGCCACGGACTTGTAGAAAAAACAATAGTTGCATTATTCATTTTTGCCCCTCCTTTTATAAAATGTATTTAAACTGTAAATACCACTCAATCACCATAAGAATAAGTGACAACACAGCAAACCAAATAAAGAAATCTCTGCCTTGACTTTCTCCGTCAAGTTCTTTTGCGTTTAGATTTATGCGAAAATCTGATGTTTCAAACAAATTGCTTTCCGCAGTGGAAACATGAACATATGCTCGTCGAACTTCATCTTCTTTGTTAAGTCCAAAAGTGGTGGTGAAAGTGTAAGTCCCAATATCGTCAAAAGTTAGTTCTGCTGGAAATTCAACAAAGTTTTGCACCTTCTCGTTATGTTCAACTTCAATTGACTCACCCTTACAATTAAATTGCACTTTTTCGCCAAGATTAAAATCAAATTTATCAAGTGTTGTTGGCATAAAATAGTTGACAAGATTGTAAAGAAAAATTTGAAACTGATCTCCATAAAAATCAGACATATTTATACTAAAAGGCAGCACAATCATCTTAGATGAAGGCGTGTTTTTCACAAGTAACACCGGATTGTCATCGATAAAAATCAAAGGCTTGAAGGAGTCATCTTCCACTGTTATCTTAGAGTATTGAGTTAAATGTATTTTGCTCGGCTCCATATATTGAATAAGTTGATGATATTCACCACTGACACAAGCGGTGGAAGGAATCTTCACTGTTTGATTAAAAGAAAGTCCAATATTTGCATCATTTATCGTGCTGTCTGGGTCTGCAAGCAATATAATCCCGTCAGTTGGCAGCCCCTCTTGCAACACTTCATCTGGCACGGAGTGTTCAAATATATAAAAATCAAATCCATGATTTTCCGCAACCATACCCTGATCTTGATAAATCTCTTTAAATGCTATATCTCGCGATTTGTTCATGTTAACAGCAAGATTGTTGAACCCCAACTGCCAAAAACTGTTGGCATCGGTGCTCCAATATTCAACTTTGATTGTATCTCGCATTCCTCCATATACATAAAATTGGTCATCGTCTGGAATGGAGTCATTAAGGTTTGAAATTGAAATCTTTGTTTCTTCATAAACATCAAAAAACCAATCAGGCTGTCCGCCATAATTTTCATTTGTTGCCATCACTGTCACACGCTGAATTTGCTCAAGAGATTGATTGTTTTCATTCACCGCAAAATTTACAGGAACTTCAAGATGAAAATCTTGTTTGCCATTCCCATTGTCTGCGCCGGTGATGTCAACAGCAACATCACATCTGCGCGTTACATTTCCATAAGCACCAAGCACAATTTCAAAAGCATATTGATTGTCGATTATTCCCACTGTGCAACCTAGAATTGCAATATTTTGTTCGGACTCTTTGTCGCATATATTTATCACTTCAACAGCCGTGCCAAGATTGTCAAATTGGGTGTCAGTGTAAAAGAAAATTTTTGCATATGGATTTTCTTCTAAATGTTTGCCAGCAAGCGTTATGGCATCTTCAAGGTTGCCTTCTTCCAAAGAACACTCCGCCTTATCAAGTCGAGAGTAAATTTCACTTTCATCATCCTTTTTTAAATTTGAAAAGAGATATGACGGATTGCTGTCTGCAATTATCACTGAAACTGCGCCACTTTCAGTTTCTGAAAAATATTCTTTAATTTTGTCTGTCGCCATGCCAACTGCCCGTTCAAAGCGAGTGTCCCCACTTGCAGATGATTTTGCACGCATGCTTGCAGAAGAATCTAAAATTACAACATATTCGCTGTCAGGAGAAATTTGCGTTTTTGAATAAAGTCTTGGCTCGGCAAAGCCAACTGCGATGATTACCAAAACCAATGCTTGAACCAAAAAAATAAACACATTTGTAAGCATAAGACGCTGTTTTTTTGTGCGTGAAACAACGCGTTTCCAAACAACAGTTGCGGAAATGCGTTTTTCCCTATATTGAGGCCTTAACAAATAGATTGCCAAAAGTACTGCTATTGCTAAAAGCCCAACAAACCCAATAGGTAAAAGCCAGCGTAATATCAAAATTGCCTCCCTTGTAAATTTTTATGGTTTTAAAGTGCCATAATAATCACCCAAAAGATCTTTCAGGTCATCTGGAAAATCTTTGTCCAAAAGTTCTTTTTCAAATTTCTCACGATCAAAGTTGTCTTTGTAATCAACTGTCCCGTCAATGACCTTATTGTTTTCACGACCTTGACCCTCTCCGCCGCCAGGAGTTCCTTCCCCGCCGCCACCTTGACTTTCTCCGGGTTCAGGCTTTTCTTCTCCGCCACCACCAAGTTCTGGATCTTTGTCGCCGCTTCCTTCTCCATCTCCGATTTCGTTATCGTCATCATCAGAATTACTTTTTTCTTCAAACAGCGCAAAAATAGTCATGTTTTCTTGCACGTTGACTTCAGCACGTGGGTTGTTTTGATTGGCTAAAAAGTTTTTTTCTTCATCAACCCAACCTGAAAATCTGTAACCTGACGCAGAAACAGCCGTCACCGAAGTTGTATAATGCCCTTTTTCAACTGTTTGGACAAGATCACCCTCTATTGTACCCGTTCCCTCTTCAAAAACTTTGTAAGTCACGGTGAAATATTCTTTTTTGTCCTCGGGAGGTTTGTCGTCATCTTCGATTGATGCTGAAAAATTTGAGGCAGACAGAATTGTCCCTGTTGTTGTTCCAGCCGCAAAAACAACGCTCAATGCAAGCATAATTATCAACGGAATCGCAACGGAAAACTTCAAACGTTTTGCTGACACATTTGAGAGGCTTTTCTTTGCATCCTCCCTTTGAAGTTTTGCCATATAAGAAGTTTTGTCTTGGCATTCATACATGGTTATGTAACGTTCATCAAATCCAAGTGCATCAAGTTTCTTTGCCACCTCTTCAGTTGTTGGACGAAATTGTTTAAAATATAGTGGAAAAATTGCGACAAAAAAGGTCAAGCCACCAAACCCACACACCAACGATAAAGTTGTTGTAATTGATGCTTTGGCAATCCAAGTTGCGCTTGATGTTATGCCCATAACGATGAATGCAATGGCAAGAGCAAGCAAGATAGACTTAAAAATTGCAAAAACATTCAATCGTTTGCGATATTTTTCAAACAACTTTTCCACATTTCCCTCCTTTTATCTAACTAATTCAAGATTCATAAGTTCACGATAGATTATTTTATCAACCGGGACATCTGTTCCAACTGACAAGAACGCAGCATTGCATGCTATGCAAAATTTTTTGATTTCTTCTTTATATTTTTTAAGTTCTTTTTTATATTCCTCAATCATAGCACGCGTGATTGAAAGTTGAACATTTCGCGTGTCACCTTTTCCAATTCCCTCACAGTCCACAAGGTCAAACTTGCCGCTGTATGAAGGTGAAAGTTCTTCTTTTCCAAGCACTTGACACACCAACACCTGTTGCTTTTTGAAAAGAAAGTAATCAACCGCTTTTTGCCAACTGTTGTCTGTAAGAAAATCTGAAATCAAAACTGAAAGCCCATCATTAGAACCCATATCAGCAATTTTTGATATTGCACTAAAGTCTGTCGCCCCTGAAAAGACGATATCTTCCATTTTTCCAACCGCGCTAAAGAAAGAATTTTTGCCAACAATAAGTCCAAACGGGTCGGACTGTTTGCCATCTTTAAGAAAATGGAAAGACACTTTGTCGTTGTTGCGCACCGCCATATATCCAAAAGCCACGGCAAGTGCTAAAGCATACTGTGACTTGTCTGAATAAAAACCAACCGATGCAGAACAATCTATGTAAATTCGGATGTGCATTTGTCTTTCATCTGTGTAAAGTTTTAAAAAATATTTGCCAAGTCGCGCATAAAGATTCCAATCTATTCGGCGAATATCATCGCCGGGTTGATATTGACGAAAATCTGCGAACTCAACAGTCTGCCCATATTTATTTATTCTGTGTTTGCCTCCAAAATATCCCGTAAGTGTGGTAGGGAAATTTAGCGCGAGGCGTTCTAAACGATCAAAAAAGTCGTCTGTGAAATAAATCCCTTTCATTTATTTTTCTTAAATATTCCCCTCTTTTTATTTTGCACATTTGCGGAAACTTTTGCAACATCTTCCTGCTCAATCTTTTCACCCTTTTTGCCAGCAAGTTCGTTTAATATCATTGTGATAATTTCATCAGGTGTTATGCGAGAAGAGATGGCTTCAAAATTAAGTTTGATTCTGTGACGAAGCACAGGATATGCAAGCTTGTTTATATCGCTGTAAGCCACATTGAATCTGCCGTTTAACAGTGCCAACACTTTTGCCGAAGAGATAAGTGCCTGACCTGCACGCGGACTAACGCCAAAACGAAGATATTTTTTTGCAGTTTCAGATGCATATTTGCTGTCTGGCTGAGTTGCTGCACAAAGTTTGATTGTGTAGTCAAGCACTGAATCTGCCACAAGAATTTCATTTGCTGTTTTGCGCATTTGCAACAGCTTCTCGCCAGAACAAGCCTTTTCAGCGGTCTCCTCCATCGTTTTTTGCGTCATAGTTATGATTGATTTCAATTCTTCTGGCTCGGGATTTGTGACGATAAGTTTAAACATAAATCTGTCAAGTTGTGCCTCAGGCAATGGATAAGTTCCATCCTGCTCAATTGGATTTTGTGTTGCAAGCACAAAAAACGGCTCAGAAAGTTGCCTTGACACTCCCATCACTGTCACTTTATGCTCTTGCATTGCCTCCAAAAGTGCAGATTGGGTTTTTGGCGTTGCACGATTGATTTCATCCGCCAAAATGATATTTGAAAAAATTGGGCCGCGCTTGAATTTAAAAACCGAATTTCCATTTTCATCTGGGGAGATTATGTTTGTGCCTGTCACGTCTGCTGGCATTAAATCAGGTGTGAATTGAATGCGTGAAAAAGGCAAGTCAAAAACTCTTGCAAGTGAGCGAACAAGCCTTGTTTTCCCTACACCCGGAACACCCTCTAAAAGCACATTCCCACCAGCAACCATAGCAATAATCGTGCCTTCAATAACTTCATGTTGTCCAACAATATCATGTTTTACCTGTGCAAAAATGTTTTTCATCATTTCGCTAAACATTTTTATATCTTCTTCGTTTACCATTTCTCTTCTCCCCAAAATATAGTTTAATTATGTTATGTTTTTATTATACTATTACACCCGCCCAAAAGCAAGCAAAATTTTTGTTTTAGGTGTTTATATTTTTCAAAAACTTGGCAAACCAAACCTGCATTTTTTTGAAAAATGTTAAAACTATTGAATTTTTAATAAAATTTTGCTAAAATATTTTTGTTAAACAAGCTTTTTGAGTCTTTGCAAATCGCCACACGCCTTTAAAATAGGGAAAAACAAAAACTTTTAAAAATTTTTTAAAAAAACTATTGACTCTCCATTTTACTGTAGTGTTATAATGTGGCCAAGGAGGAAGGAAATGAACGAATTATACAAGATTGGACAAGTGGCTAAACTTTGTGAAATTTCAATCAAAACACTCAGATTTTATGAAGAAGAAAAACTTATAAAGCCGGTAAAGGTCGACATTTACACGGGTTATAGGTTTTATGATGACGAAAGTTTGATTCAAATTTTTCGCGTCAAATTTCTTCGCGAAATCGGGTTTTCAATTAAAGAAATTCGCGAGTTTAATGAAAATTCAATCAATGACAAATTATTGGAAATTGAGTCACAAATACGCCATTTAAGAGATAATCGTGCAATGCTTTCTTTCTTAAACAAACAAAAAGGAGAGAAATTTATGAAAAGTTTTGTTAATGACAAAGACGCGCTTGGCAAATGGAAATATGCAGCAACCACAAATTCAAAGGAGGATTTTTTGAAAGGAAAGTTCTCTGTTGACAAAAAGCCAGATTACAAAAACCTTTATTTTCTTCCAAACGGACAGGGTTATTGGATTTTCGACCGCTGGACAAAGGGCGAAATTTTGCATTTCGAAGGGGATGTTATGCCTTATTCGATTGAAGGTAATAAACTTTTTCTTGATTTGATTTTGGGTGGAAGAAAAAGATGCACGCTTGTTTTTGAAAAAGTTGACAGCAAAGAGTATACGGTGGACGAAATATCCATTGTGGACGATGTGGAAATTCCATTCATTTTGGACAAAAAGGCTCTTGGCTTTTGGGAAGCGGTTGACCTTATTGACGTGCAAGATAAGAAAAATTATTCGCCTAAAGACGATGCCAAAACTGATTTGTTTATGAAATCAATGACATTCAATCCAAACGGCATTGTGTATTTTGACACTAGGCAAACTTTATCCAAATTGAAATGGACAAAAGGAAAGGTTGTCAATCAATATCAAAAACAAGTTATGGATTACAAAATCAAAGCTATCGGCGGGCAAACCTATATGATTTTGGATTGGAAATCTGGTGATTACACTTTCAATGGCGACATAAATTGCTGTTATGTGTTTAAAAAATTATAAAAAAGGCAGACCTTTTTAGGTTTGCTTTTTTTGATAGAAAAATTTTTCAAAAAATTGGCAATTTTTATGTTTACAAAGTGACGGCGGATGTGATAAAATAACTTGCATGGAGACGTATCGAAGTGGTCGCACCGAGCCGCACTCGAAATGCGGTTGTCGAGAAATCGGCACGTGGGTCCGAATCCCACCGTCTCCGCCAAACTTTTTAGGAAGTGTTAAAATGATTAAAGATAATGATTATGCGATTTTCGAATATGAAAAATGCGATGAAGATTTAATTGACGAATTGTCAAATTATATTAAACAGAACGCTCAGATCGCATTGGACTTTTTTGAGGTTGAAAAGCCCAAAACCAAGGTTTTAATTAAAATCATCCCAACAAAAAAAGAATATGATGAATATTATAGAAAATTACACAATCTTCCTTCAAATCAACCTTTATATGGATGGTTGATTGGAAATTATAATCATAACACAAATCAAATAACCTATCTTTCACTACATGATTTTAAAAACACTTCACACAAATTAAAAGACGTTCCTTTTAATGAGGCCTTGGATTATTACAAAAAAACTATTTTTCATGAATTTGTCCATTATGCAAATGGGTTGTTTAGAAATAAACACAATTGTGGCTATTCTGAAAAATATCTAACTGAAGGCATTGCTGCATATTTAAGCAAACAGCACGATGAAAAGACTCTTAATTTTGATTTTTCAATTGATGATGTTTTAGACCAAAATAAAAATCTTTATTATGCTTATTTTATGTTGACAAAATATTTTGTAGAAAATTATAATAAAAATTTTGTTCTTGAAATCTTTGAAAGCAGTCGAACAGCAAAGGAATTTTTACAAAACGAATTATATAACAAAGCAAAGCAAAATTATTCTAAACAGGAAACAAAAAAGACACTCAACTGAGATTATCTTTTGCTTGCCAAACACCTTTAAACAAAAAAACGAACAATTACTGTTCGTTTTTCTTTGTCTTCTTTGGCTTTTCATCTTTTGCAGGTTGATTTTGTTTTTTGAGTTCTTCCAAAATGCCTGTCAAAAGTTCTTCTTGAGTTGGCTTTGGTGGAACAGGTGCTGGAGCGTTGGCTTTTCGAAGTTCTTCTGTTGCATGACGCACTTCTTCATAGTCTTTCATGTTGATGCCTTGGGCTTTAAGTTGTTTTCTTTCGGCTCTTGTTGGCATGCCTTCTTTAACTTTGTTTGTAAAGCCTTGTGCTGCCATAACCGCTTTGATAATCACAAACAAAACAAATGCAATAATCAAAAAGTCTAAAATTGCAGTTATGAATGCGCCCCAGTCGATATAAATACTTTTTTCTAAGATAAGCTCGCTTGTTTCTGGGTCAATAAATTTTCTTAAAAATGTGTAAGCACCTTCAACTCCCTTTCCGCCTGTGATTGCGGCGATTGCCCAATTTACAAGTGGCATTATAATCTTGTTTGTAAAGGCTGTGACAATTGCGCTGAACGCCCCGCCTATGATAACGCCGACAGCAAGATCCAAGATATTGCCACGGGTTATGAATGCTTTAAAATCTTTAAAAAATTGTTTAACTTTATTCATCTTTTCATCTCCTACGTATATAATAGAACAAATTTCGTCTAAAAGCAAACGATTTCAACATTTTTCGTCAAAATTTTTATTCTGCCTCAATCGGCTCAATGCCCTCAACCGTGATTGTGTAAACGCCGTTTGCGTTCATTCCAAGTCCGGCGAGCATTGGCGTTAAATTTTCAGGAATTGTGTATGTGATTTCATCAGCATCAAGACTTCCCGTTTTGATTTCAAGTTCAACATCTCCAATTTTTATAACAAGATTAGAATAGTCATAATTTTCTTTGTCTTTTTTTGTGAATATAAGAGTTGCGCCTGTGCCATAGGATACACTTTCTTGGTCAATTGTAATGTCATATTCATCTTGCTCTGTAGGATAATCAAAAGTGAATTGTGCAAGTTCAAGTTCATTGAAATTCACATTGATTGTGTATTCATCCTCTCCACCGAGATCTCCAAGATTGACAACAAGATGGTCGCCATCCACAAAGATGCTTCTTGCAGGAGCGCTGAAAGATTGTGTGGAAATTTGGAAGATGTTTGTGGCAGAAAAGTCATACAAATCGTTTATCACTGTGTCCTGAACTTTAAACTGCATTTTGAAAGATCTGTAAGTGTTTGCGTTTGTGTCTGCGCTGTCAAAGTCTTTGGTGTAACTTTTTTTGCTCCCTTGCAAAAATTGATAGAATGAAGTGTAGTTGTCTGAATCATCTGTGCAGATGTAAGTGTTTTGCAGTTTTTCAACGAGTTCTTCGTCCTGTGCAAAATTTTCATCAATATTGAATGTAAATGTCGATTTTTTCATCTCTGTGCCTGTGACACTGATTTGAATGTTGCTTTTAAGTTGCACCATTGGAAGATTAAACCAGCAATATGTGAGTTTTTCATTGTCAAACATGTTGTAATTTCTGTCGTCCACTTCTTTTTCTGTGCCGTTTATTTTTATAACAGCGTTGTCCATGACAACACCCTGTTTTGTGGCAATAATTTTAACCCTAATTTGCGCATCTTTGCCAACTGTCCAGCCATTTGAGGCATCCGCAGGCAAAATTTCTTCGTCTGGCATGTTTTCAAGTTGCACAATAATGTTTTCATCCACTTGTCCAAGTGAAATTCTGTATGTATCAGGTTCTTTACAAGACACCAAAAAAACACCCGCAAAAAGTGTCAAACAGCAGATTCCTAAGCATGTGATAAGTTTTTTCATAACTCCACTCATAATGCCCTCCGTTTGTTTTATTTTATCACAATAAAAAATTCTTAGCAAACAATTAAACAACTTTCACGAAAAATAATAAAAAAAAGCTTAGGAAATTTCCTAAGCGATTTTTTTTGATTTGGATTAGTCAACCCAGATAACTTTGCCCATAACAAGAAGTGTGATGATGTCAACAAGCCAGAAAATTGCTGGGCAGAAGAACAACATCAAAATTGCAAGAACGATTCCTAAAACACTTCCCTTGTCAAGAGATCTGCAAAGACGATAAATAGCCCATGCGATGTCAAGAACTGGCAATGCAAGAATGATTTTTACAAGCAATGGCAAATTATCAAATGCTTTAACAATACCCTTCATTTTGAACCCTCTCCTTTTAATTAAATTTGTAATTTTGTTACACTTTAATTTTAGTCCTAAAAAAATAAAATGTCAACAATTTTTAACAAAATATATATATGATTTTAAAAATTTTTCTATGCAAAATGTTTAAAACCTTAAATGTGCAACATCCTATGCATGAAAGGAGGGCTTTTATGCAAGAAGGATTAAACAGCGGAGTGCGCTGCAATGTGAAAACTTGCGTTTACAACGAAAGTGGCTGCAACTGCAACAAAGATGTGATTGATGTGTCACAGGGCGATGGTCAGCCTATGCCAAACGGCGAAAAAGCGCACTTTTGCAAAAGTTTTATTGACAAGACAAAATAAAAAATCCTTGAAATCAAGGATTTTTTTATTTTTAGTCTTCTGGGGTTGGATTTTTTGCTGTGATATGGATTGTTGTTGAAGAAACTTTTTCTCCATCAAACACAGAAACTTCATATGTTTTGTTGTTAAATCTTTCGAATGTTGCTTCAGCGTCATTATAAATTCCAATATATTGTCCAAGAACATAACCTTCTCCATCTTGGTCAAGGTTTGAAACGCCATACTGAAGGTCTTCTGCTGATTTCTTCTTTGTCAAAACAGTTTTTTGTGCTGTTGCACCAAAATCATAACCAAACCATTTTGTTGTGTCATTTACTGTAACATCATATTCATTTTTCTCTTCAACTTGTGTGGCAGTGTTCTCTGACTCTGCAAAAGCTGTTGGAACTTTAACAGTCATTGTTCCGTCTGTTGCAATTTCATCGTCAAAAAGTGTAACTTCAGCCTTAACGCCCTCAACTTCAATTTCGCCATTAAAAGTAAGTTCTATTTGAAGAATTGGAGCAGCAACATAAAGTTTGTCGTCCTCATCAACATACCAAACTTTGTCTTCTATAAACTTGCTGTTTCCAATTGAAAATGCAACTGTTTGATTTTTTGTGAAATTTTCGTTTCCAAGTCTCAATTTTTCAACTTTATTAAAGTTTTTAAGTGTGGCAACTTCTGTGTAATATTTAACTCCATCAAAGCCTTTTTCTTCCAATTCCTTAACTGTATATCCACTTTTTTCTGTAAGTGCTGATTTAGAAGCTGTGTAAAGCGTGTCTTTTACATATGTGACAACCTCTTCTGTTGCAGTTTTTACATCATCATTGATTGTAAGTTCTGCCTTAGGTGTTTCTCCGCAGCACGCACCAAGTGTGACTGCACCAGCAATCGCAAAAGCCCCAACTGCCAAGCACGTTAAAAATTTTGATAATTTTTTCATTTTTATTCTCCTCTCCTTTTATCTTATACATAATTTCATTTTTTATGTATATCAACATTATAAATCCCCCCCCCCGCCTTGTCAAATGATTTTCAAAAAAAATTAAAATTTTTTAAACGGGCTTTTTGCCTATTGACTTTTTTATGTTTTGTAGATATAATAATATTGAAGATAGGGATACAGAACTGTTTTGTTCTTGAACATTTACAGGCCATCCCGTCTTTTTTTTTACATTTTTTCTGATTTTATGCCAAGGGCAAAAAATAAAAGACGGAAAACCCGTCTTTTGGCAATATGCCCCTTTCATTTAAACATTGTGTCTTTTGGAGTCAGCCTTGTCCAAGAAAGCATTGTGCGGATTAAACTTGCCCAATAGGTGAGTCTGGCGCTGTTTAAAAGTTCTTTGCACGCTTTGAGTTCTTTTGTGTTTAAAACATCTTTCAAAAAGTCCATAGCGTAGTCTGATGCCTGCCTTTCAATTTTGATTTCTTTGTATTTGAGCACGATTGCAAAGAGAAATATCAAAAGGCTGAGTCCCATACACACAAGCCCGATTGTGAGAGTTATCACACTTGGCAGAATGTTAAACACTCCCAAAATGCTTAAAACTGCGCCAATAATGAGAAGCGGCATAAAGAAAAGTCCGCAAACTCTGCCCGCTCTTCTCATGCGAAAATGCTTTTTTAAGGTGTCACCCGTGGCATCTTGTCTTGCGTGGCCAAGTTCGTGCGAAACGATTGCAAGGCTTGCAAGCGAATTTGAATACATCGTCTGAGATGAAAGTGCAACAACTCCGCCAGAGTAATGGTCGTCATATTCACTTGTTTGAGCAACACGCAGTTTGCCGCCAAAGTATGCTTTGTTGATTTCATCAACATATTCAAGTGTGTTTAATCTCATTGAGTTTGGCATTTGATTCACTTTGTCAAATTTTTGTTTGTAGTTTTCAAACGGGGATGAAGCGATTGCAAGCGCCACACAAAGCAGCACTGCAAGCACAACAACAACTCCAATAATGACATATGTCCACATAGTTTTTCCTTTTATACATATATATTATCACAAAAAATTCAAAAAGTGAAACAAAATTATGCCTTTTATGTCACCAAAAGCACCGTGCTGCCTTTTTTCAAGATTGTGCCCGCCGGTGGAAGTTGTTGTTTTATTATTCCGCCGCTTCCGTCAATTTCATACAAAAGCCCAAGTGAATTGAGTGTCAAAATCGCATCTGTCAAACTGTGTCCCAAAAGTGACGGCATAATGACGTCATCCAAAACAACACTCTCATCATCTTTTGGCATGTCATAAAATTTGAAAAACTCGCTGAAAAATTGTTTGCCATATGGGGCGGCAACGATTGAGCCATAATATGCCCCGGCGCTTGCCTCGTCCACCATAATCATAAAAAGATAGTCCGGATTGTCGGCGGGATATGTGCCGATGAAACTTGAAATATATTTTCCGCTTGCAATCCCTCCCGTTTCACTGTATTTCTGCGCCGTGCCTGTCTTTCCGCCCACATTGTAACCTTCCACAAAAGTGAAATCCGCCTGTTTATTTTCCGCCTTCTGTAAAAGTGCGTTGACTGTTTGACTTGTGGAAGCGGAAACAATCTGCCGCGACTCAACTTTTGGCGTGAAAGTCACTTTTCCAGAAATTGAAGTTATGTTTTTAATAAGTGTTGGAGTTTTCCAAACTCCGCCGTTTGTTATGCCCGCAACAATCGACAAAAGTTGAAGCGGAGTGACAGCAATCGCGTGCCCAAAGCCCATTCTTGCCAAATCCACAGTTTTGACAAGTTTTTTGTCCATTAAAATGCCGCTGCTTTCCCCGCGAAGCGTGATGCCCGTCTTTTGCCCCAGCCCAAATTTTTGCATATAGGCATAAAATCTGTCCACGCCAAGCCGCAGTGCCAAATCCATAAAACAGCAGTTGCAAGAGTTTGCAAACGCCTCCGTCAAAGTTTGACTGCCATGACCTATGCTTTTCCAACACTTGATGCGCTGGCCGTCAATTATGCGAAAGCCGGGGCAATAAAATCTGTCCGAAGGTGAAACGACTCCCTCTTCAAGCGCTGCGGCAAGAGTGAGAATTTTGAAAGTTGAGCCCGGCTCATAGGTGTCGGTGATCGCTTTCATTTTGGAGTTTTCAAAAAGTTCGCTCAAGTTGTCGCGCGGCGGAGTGTTGAGGTCAAAACTTGGCTTTGACGAAATCGCCAAAACTTCGCTTGTCTTTGCATTCATGACAATTCCCGTGACGGCTTTGGCTTTTTGCTCTGAAAATGCCGCCGTCAGCACTTGCTCCAAAAGAATTTGTATTTTGCTGTTTACAGTGAGCGTCACATTGTCGCCGGCAACTCCGCTGACATAATATCTTATACTCCCGCCAATCTCTTTGCCCTGAAGGTCACTTTGCACATATGAAAAACCGTCATCCCCGACAAGATAGTCATTTAAATATGCCTCCAAGCCCGCCTGCCCAACATTGTCCACAGACGAAAAGCCAAGAAGTTGAGTCATAAGGTCGCCATAAACATAATATCTTCCGACATTCTCTGCAAGATAAACTCCGTCTAGTTTTTCTTTGTAGATTTGCTCTGCAATGTCCGCTTCAACCTGCATTTTCAAAAGCACTTCGCTGACATTTTTTCTTGAAACTTTGTCGATTGTGGAGTTAAGTTCAAGCCCCAAAATATTTGAAAGGATTGTGGCGGTGCGAGTGACGTCTTTCACTTCTCTTCCGCGCACAAAAACATTGTATGTGGTGTAAGAAACCGCCAAACTGTCGCCTGTTGCATCAAAAAAAGTTCCGCGTGGTGCTGAAAGTGTTAGGTCGCGTGTCCATTGATCTGTTGCGCGATTTTGCAAAGTTTTTCCGTTTATCACCTGAACGACAAATAGCCTTACAAGAAGGCTGCAAACAAGAAATATTAAAATCAAAAATACTGCTTTAATTCGCTTTTGCAAGGAGTGTAAGGTGTAAGCCTTTTGCAAATCAGCCTCCAAACAACCCCGCTATGAAATTACAAAGTCTGTCAAACCAATTGCTTTTTTCGCCCTGTTCGCCGGCAGAAAGTTGCTTGTCAGGATAGGTGTCCAAAAATTCCATACTCTTTTTTGTGCCGTCAAGTTTTGCTATGTTGCGCATATACTTGCCAAGATTGAGCCTGTAGCCCTCTTCAATTTGAAAAAGGTTGGAATTCATGTTTTCAATTAGATTGCAGTTGACAATGCAAACAATCGCACTTGCCCCAAGTGTGCAAGCCAAAAGTATGCCGGCAAGTTTGCTTTTTTTGTGCTGACTTTTTTCCGGTTTTGATTTTTTGAGTTTTAAAACTTTTTTTGGCTGTTCAATCAAATCATAGTTGGGTTTTTCAATGATATTGACAGGCTTTTCGCTTTCTTTTTCTTCGATTTTTTCTGTTTTTTCAACTTTCTCAAACTGCTTTTCTATTAAAACTTCTTTCTCTTTTTCAAATTCTTGTGCGCTTTTCTTCTCTTCTTCTCGCTTGATGTCCGCAATCGTCTGCCCCTCAAAAGAACTCACATATTCATTTTTTGGAGGAGCAACAGAAACAGTTTCTTGCACAACTTCTTGTGAAATTTCTTCAACTTTTTCAGTTTGAACTTCTTTTGTTTCTTTTTCTGCGATAAGTCTGTCCATATATTATACTGTCCTCCTTTTTTTAATATGTTAAAGTTTTTCAACAGCGCGCAGTTTTGCACAAGTGCTGCGGCTGTTAATCTTTTGCTCTTCATCAGTTGCCACAAGCGGCTTTTTGAAAACAAGTTTCACTTTTGCTTTGTGTCCGCAGATGCAAATTGGAGTCTTTGGCGGACAAATGCAGTCGGTCGCATCAAGTTTAAAAACATTTTTCACAATCCTATCTTCAAGGCTGTGAAAAGTGAGAACGCAACCGCGTCCGCCCGCTTTTAGCATATCCACAAGTTCTTCTAAAACTTTGTCCAGCCCGTCAAGTTCGCCATTTATGTAAATTCTCAGCGCCTGAAACACCTTTTTCGATGCCCCACCGCGTGAGAACACCACTTTTTTTGGCATGCTTGCCTCAATTATCTCTTTAAGCTCAAATGTTGTTTGAATTTCTTTGTCTTGCCTTGCTTTGACTATGTTTTTTGCAATGCTGCTTGCAAACTCTTCTTCGCCAAACTCTTTGAAAATTCTTTGTAGTTCACTTTGAGAAAAAGTGTTGACAATCTCTTTGGCGGTGAGTGTTTTTTCTTCTCTGTCCATGCGCATGTCTAGAGTGCCGTTGTTGACAAAAGAGAAGCCGCGCTCCCCTTCGTCAATTTGATAACTGCTCACTCCCAAATCAATCAAAAAGCCGTCTATTTGTGTGACTCCCATTTCTTTTAAAATGTTTGGCGCATCTTTGTAGTTGGCTTTGATAAGTGTGACATTATTTTTAAACTTTGAAAGTGTTTCCCCACTTTTTTTAATGGCATCACTGTCACGGTCAAAGGCATACAAATGGCCACCTTTGAGTTTTTTTGCAATTTCAAAGGAGTGTCCGCCTCCGCCGACAGTGCAATCAACATATATTCCGTTTGGCTTTATGCAAAGGGTGTCTATCACCTCTTTCAGCATAACAGGAATGTGTTTAAACTCCATCTTCTCTCTCTTCTGCCTGTGTTTTTAATCCAAGCAAATCTTTAATCGCATCAACAAGGTCTTGTTTGTCTTCTGGAACAGCACCGTTTTCTTTAAACGCATCTTCAATTGCATTGGCAACCTCATCTTTTTGTTCAGGAGACAACTTGCTTGTGTCAACGATGTCACTGTCGCCCACCATTTCTTGAAGTTCTTTCACTGTTTCCGTCACTTCTTCAACGGTCTTGTCTTGTATGAATGAATCAACAGCGTCTTTAATTGCTCCGGCATATTCTCCTGCGTTGTCAGGAGAGATATCTCCAGGATGTTCTATTGCGCCAAGTTTGTCTGACATTTCTTGTGCAAGAGCAAGTGCGTTTTCAATCTCTTTCATAAGGTCTGCATAACTTGAAACTTCATAATAACTTGTGAAGCCGGCTTTGCCACTGATGTAAGCATTCGCTTTGTCATAAAATTCATTGTTTGGAGTGGCATTGTAACTTTCATTTTCCGTGAGATTTTCGCCTGTCAAATACCAGATGATGTTTGCAAAAATTTCATTGAACACGCCATCTTTCTTTCCGCCATTGTTTGCATTTTCCTTTAAGATATCCAAAAGCGAACCGATTTTCTCTAAAGAAAGGTCGCCCTCAGTGAGTGCAATTTCCAAAATTTGATTGATTTGCGTTGCAAGTTGTGCTTTTTGTGCTTCATACACTTCTTTTCTGTCAGTGCTTTCAATGTCTGTTGTTGGTGTAACGCCCGTCATACCTCCAATCATTGTGTCCATGGTTGAGAAAACTTGTTTTACAAGTGGCTGGAAGATGTCGCTTTCAAAAACTTGTGTGACAAGGCTTTCTCTGACTGTTTTGTCCATGTCTGAAACAAGAGTTTCAATTTTTGATGCTTCTTCATCTGGATCTTCTTTTTCTGTGAGAAGATATTTGATGTAAGTCTGTCCTTCAATCAAATGGTCTTTGTCATTCAAAGTTTTAAGCAAGCCTTCCAGATCTTCAAATGTTGCCTGCCAAGCATCGTCACCAACTCCTGAAAGGTCGATGAATGCAGTTTCTCCGCCAAGTGAGCCAAGTGCATTTTTAATGTTTCCAAACACAAGTTCATTGAGATTCATTGCTGTCAAATCCTTAAACGGCATAACCAAACTTGCAATATAACTGTTGTCTTGTGCTTCTGAAATTTTGTCAAGCAGTTTATCTAAAATTGGGTCGATATTAAATTCGTCTTGTCCAAGAAGGCTTAAAAGTCCAAGGCTCTTTGCTTCTACAACAGGGGTTTTGATGTAAGCAAAGAATTCTGTGTAGGTTTTTTCTTCGTCTTTATTTGCATCGATGCATTCGTCCACAAGCAAATCAATGTCAAGGGATTTCAAAATGTTTGTAAATGTGTGGCTGTCATCTACAACCAAAATTTCAAGATTGTTTATTTTGTCAAAAGTTTCGCCAAGTGTGTCAATTGTGTCGGCAAAATCTTCGTCTGAGATGTTGTCAAGCGCCGCCATAATGTCACCATTTTCGAAAACTGCAGCAAAATCTATTTTAAGTGACAAAAGCGAAGTGATTGAATCAACAAGGTCGTTGAGGGCAGTTTGTTTGTCTGAAACAGTAGAATTGAGTTTGATTTCAACATCTGTAAACATTGACTCAACTTGCTCTGATGCAAGGTCAACAACAGTTTTAAATGCATAGTTTACAGTGTGGAGTTTTAAAACATCTTCAATAACTTTCTTTGTATTTTCAACGGTTTCTTCATCTGTGAAGATTTCCAAAATGTCTTTTAAGCCCGCATCTTCTGGCAGACTTGTGACTGTTTGAATAAGGTTTGATTTCAAAAGATTGTCAACTGCGTCAAAAACATTGGTGATGTCGTCTTTCAAGAATGTGTAGAAACTTTCGATTTCTCCATTATCTTTTGCCGTTTTAATGTCACTTATAATGCTTTTGATTGTGCCGTCTAATTTTGAATTTTCAACATCAAAATTATTGATAACTTCTTCCAAAACATTTGTAACAACCCCTTTGAAAAGGCCGTTGTTTACAAAGTTTGTAACTGTTTCTTTAAGGCCAGAGAGTTGAACATTTGAAAAGTCTTGGCTTTGTGCGGCATTCACAACCACAACTGCGTCATTGTAAATGTCAACAAGATTTAAAATTTCTTTTCTTGTTTTGATGTTTTCGCCCTTAAATTTGAAATTTGCAAGTCCGTCAAAAAGTGCTTGATCTAAGTTGCCCGCCCCGGCAAGAACTCCAATCACAGAATTGTTGTAAGAAATGATTGCGCTGTTTACTTCTTTTGGAATAAACTGTGAAATCATTTCGCCTGTTGTTTTAAGCCCACTGTCTGTTTGCTCTTCCTCAGTGGCAGTTGAAACTTCACTTGTGGCGATGCTTTGATACATTTTTGTCAGTGAGGTGATTGGTGCGGACAAGATGATCATAAACAAAAATGCCTCAATTGTTCCAATCAAACTGCCAAGCCAACGGCGTGGCTTTTTTGTTTTAAATTCAACATTTTTCTTCCCAAAGCAGCAGCGTGCAACAATAAGATACACTATGTCAAACAAGAAGTAAACAACTAGTGCCAAAATTATGAATAAAATTGGGCTGACAAGTGCAACCGGAAGTTTTTGGATAAATTCTTTTGCGGTTGGATAGGTTGAAAGGTCAATGTTTGCCATTTTGGCAACCATGTTTGCAATAAACACAGAAAGTGCAACGGTGCCACCGTCACTTGGAACATTTATTTTTAAAAGTTGTTCGGCGATTGGCTTTGTGATAAAGAAAGCCACAACAATGCTGACAAGCCAAAACAGAACATGCAGTGACGCTCTTTTAAGCCCCCTGATAAATCCTGCCAAAAAGCCGATAAGCAAAAACAAAACCATAATGCCAACGGCGCCCCAAGTGATATAAACTTCCATAACACACCTCTTTTTGTCATTTTAATATATTTTAACTTGCAAATGCAAATAATATTTGCAAATTAAAAGCCTTTTTTACATATTTTCAACCCGTCCATCCACAATTTTAAACAGTTTGCCGTCAATTTTTCGCTCATCTGTGCAAGTGATGAAAGTTTGAGTTCTGCCAACAAATTTCAAAAGCCGTTTTTGACGCTCGCTGTCAAGTTCGCTGAAAACATCGTCCAAAAGCAAGATTGGATATTCACCGTTTATTTCATTCATATTTTCAAGTTCGGCAAGTTTAAGTGAAAGCCCAACTGTGCGCTGCTGCCCCTGTGAGCCAAAGTTTTTCACTTCAACTCCGTTTAAAAAGATGTCGATGTCGTCACGATGCACGCCAACACTTGTAAAGCCAAGTTTATAGTCCTTTTCCAAATTTTTCTTTAAAAGTTTGTCCATGTTTTCTTCAAACTTTTCATCCAAGTTGACATTGCAGCCGCATTTATACACAAGCGAAAGTTCTTCCTTTCCGCCGCTTATGAATTTGTGAGCCTTTTGTGCATATGGCAAAATCTGATCGATAAACTTTGCACGCTCCAACGCAATAAACTTTGCCGCCGTCACAAGCGCCCTGTCCCAAATGTCAATCGTTTCTTTGACAGTTTCGATTGTTTTGGAGTTTTTCAAAAGTTTGTTTCTGTTTTGAAGAATTTTTTCATAGCGCGAAAGTTGATAGAAATATCTTTTGTTGTTTTGACAGATGTCAATGTCCATAAACTTTCTTCGCTCATCCGGGCTTTCGCGGACAAGTTTCAACTCTTGCGGCGAAAAGAAAACTATGTTCACTTCACCAATCAAATCACCTATCTTTCTTATAGGCAATCCGTTTATTTGAACACTCTTTTTTCTTTGTGAAGAAATTTTTATGTCAACTTTCACATCGCGAAATTTTCTGTTCACCAAAATGGATGCGGACAAATCTTCTTCACCCCACCTGATGAGTTCTTTATCTTTGCAAGATTTAAAACTCTTTCCAAGGCAGCAATAGAAGATGCTTTCCAAGAGATTTGTCTTTCCTTGTGCGTTTTTGCCGATAAAGACATTCACCTTGTCATCAAAGGCAAGTGAAAGATTTTTGTAGTTTCTGAAATTTTTGATTTTGAGCGTGTCTATCTTCATATTCTATAGTTTAACACATATTTTAAATATTTCAAAATTGCTTGACAATTTATTTTTTATCTTTTAAAATTTTTTTGTCAAAATCTTAAAAACAGGAGATAAAAATGCAAGATATAACATCAATTTGGCAACAAGTTTTGGAAAAGTTGGAACTTCGCGTGTCGTCAGTTTCATACATGCTGTGGATTAAAACCATAAAACCTATTGAAATTGACGATAAGGACAATTTTATTATTGCCGCGTCATCAGTTTCAGCAAAAAATCAAATCTTAAGAAACTTTATCGACAAGATAAGTGAATGCTGTTTTGAAATCACAAACAAGCCACTTAAAATTGTTGTTTTAGACCCGAATGAAGAGATTGAATATCTTAAAAACAATCAGGTTGAAGAAAACACTGTTGCGGCAAAGCCGGAAAAAAATCCGTTTGTTGATAAATTCACTTTCGACAATTTTGTTGTCGGCAAAAGCAATCAGTTTGTCTATGCCGCTGCAAGAACTGTTGCCGAGCATCCAGGAAAGAGATACAATCCGCTTTTCATTTATGGCGGCGTTGGGCTTGGAAAAACTCACCTTTTGCACGCAATAGGCAATTATATTCGTGAACACTCGCCAGAACTTAAAATTCAGTATGTGCCTTTTGAGAACTTCACAAATGACTATATTTCTTCGCTTTACTCTCCAACAAAAACAAAGTCAATCATGGAATTTCGCGGAAAATACAGAAATTTGGATGTTTTGATGGTGGACGATATTCAACTTATCTCAAACAAAAAAGAAACTCAAGAAGAGTTCTTCCACACTTTCAATGAACTTATCCTTGCAAACAAACAAGTTATCATCTGCTCGGACAGACCACCAAAAGAAATTTCCACTTTGGAGGACAGACTCAGAAGCAGATTTGCAAGTGGCCTTATACACGACATTCAAAAGCCTGACATTGAAACGAGAATTGCAATTTTGCACAAGAAAAGTCAATTGGAAAAATATTATGCTGAAGATGAAGTGATAAATTACATTGCCGAACATGTTGACACAAGCGTTAGAGAACTTGAGGGCAAACTTTCTGAAGTTTACTTTTTGGCAACACTTTCTGGAAAGAAAATTGCAACCATGGAAGAAGTTGAAGATGTCTTTTCAAACAATATGGAAGAGATGAAAAACGAACTCACCCCAGACAAGATCATAACTGTTGTGTGCGACTATTTCAACACTTCTTATCAAGACATAACAGGTAAAAAGAAAAACAAAGAGATTGTCGAGCCAAGAATGATTGCAATCTATCTTATCAGTGAAATTTTGGATTTGCCACTTGTAAGCATCGGAAAACTTTTTGGCGGAAGAGATCACACAACAATCATGCACTCGCGCGACAAAATTTCTGAAGAACTGAAAGTAAACAAAAAAACTCAGACTCTTGTAAATGAAATCAAAAATATGTTGAAAAGTGTATAACTTAAATTATTATTCCACCAACTTATCCACAAAATTAAAAATTTAAAAATCGACATATTTAGTTTTAAAATCCACTCACAAAACACAATATATGGATTTTTAAAAGAAAACTTCAAAAGTTATACACATTTCCACAGTCATTATTAGAATTATTATTACACAATAAATATAAATAATATAAAACGATAAGCGCGCGTGAAAAATAAAAAAATAAATCTTTTGATTTTAGTTTGAAACATTTTTGTTTTGTGCTAAAATAGAAATGTAAAGGAGAAATAAATATGTTTGTTAGTTGTCATGGTATAGAACTTTCAGATGCCTTTTTAAGTGTCAGTAAGGCAATCTCAAACAAAATCACAAATCCTATTTTGGAAGGAATTAAAATCGTTGCAGAAGATGACACTTTGACACTCAGTGCCACAGATACAGAACTTTCAATTGAAAAGAAAATCAAAGCCAACATCAAAGTTGAGGGAGAAGCGGTTGTTCCAGGCAAGTTTATCACAGAGTTTATTAAAAAACTCACAAATGAAATGGTGGAACTTGAACTCAACGAAAAAAATCAAATGATAATCAAATATGACGACAGCCAAACAATAATCGCCTGCTATAATGTTTTGGAATATCCATCTTTTAAAAAACTTGAAAGTTCAGAATTTTTTGGAATTTCAAAGAAAGATTTGAAAACAATCATAAACAAAACAATATTTTCTGTTGCAATTGATGACAGCAGACCAATACTTAAGGGTGTTTTGTTTGACATCGACAAAAATGTTTTAAATGCCATTGCACTTGATGGATATCGTCTTGCAAAGGTTAAGAAAAACATCACTTCAAATCTTGTCACAAGCATTGTTATCCCAGCCAAAAGTTTAAGTGAAATTTCTCGACTTTTGGACGACAGTGATGATATCATCAACGTGTATGTTGACAAAAATATGCTTATGGTTGACTTTGGTGACACAAAACTCACAACTCGTCTTTTGGAGGGTGATTTTGTAAATTACAAACAAATCATCGCTGCAAACTATGAAACAGTTTGTGTTATAAACAAGGCTCAGTTTGAAGATGCGTTGGAGCGCGCATCACTTCTTTCTAAAGTTGGACAAGGCAACTGTGTGAAGTTTGAAGTGAAAGAGAAAAATCTTTGCATAACTTCAAATTCAGAACTTGGAAATGTCAAAGAAAATGTGCCTGTAAACACAACAGGTAAAGAACTTTTGATTGCTTTCAACGCAAGATATTTTATTGAAAATTTGAGAGCAAATTCAGACGAATTTGTTAAGATTTGCTTCAATGCGCCTGCAAATCCATGTGTTATTGTGCCTGTTGAGGGCGATGAATTTTTGTATTTGATTTTGCCTGTAAGAATGATTGGTTAAATTTTATAAAATTTTTAAAAAGGCAATTTTAAAAGATTGTCTTTTTATTTTACATGCAAAAAAGACAAAAAATGAGTGCATTTGTGGTTGACTTTTTGCTTAAAATCCTTTATAATAGGCAAGTAAACCAATTTAGATGCAATTTTACTTAAAAGGAGACACCATGAAAAGAACATATCAACCTAAAAAACGCCAAAGACAAAAAGTTCACGGTTTTCGTGAAAGAATGAGAACTAAGGGCGGAAGAAATGTTTTGAAAAGACGCAGAAACAGAGGCAGAAAACAAATCGCAGCGTGAAGACTATGGATCACAGATTAAAGAAAAACAGTCAGTTTAATTATATCTACAAAAAAGGTGAAAAAGTTCACACAGAGAACTTTACACTTTTTGTGGTTAGAAGCAAATTTTCATGCTATAAAATAGGATTTTCAATCAGTAAAAAACTTGGAAAAGCAAACAAAAGAAACAAATTAAAAAGAAGGATGAGAGAAATTGTAAGAAATCTTCAAGTTCCTTCTTTTTGTAATTATGTTTTGTTGGCAAAAGAAAACGCAACTAATCTTGAATTTTGTGACTTAAAAAAAGAGATAGAAAAAATTTTTGAAAAAGTTGAGAAAAAATTGAATGTTTAAAAAGATATTTTTGATTCCCGTTTACTTTTTCAAATATTGCATCTCACCACTTTTGCCACATTGCTGCATTTTCTATCCAAGTTGTTCAAACTATATGATTGAATCTGTCAAAAAATTTGGAATTTTCAAAGGTTTTGCACTTGGAATGAAAAGGCTTTTCAGGTGCAATCCTTGGCAAAAAAAACGCGGCTATGACCCCGTTCCTATCAATATCAAAGGAGACAACCTATGGCTTTTGTAAACACACTTGTAATTTTAAATCAACCAACAGGTTTTTGGGAAAGCATTTTAAATGCCTTTAAAGGTGCAACCGGCACTTATATTCTTGCCGTAATTTTGCTTGCCGTGATTGTGCGATTGTTGTTTTCACTTGTGGATATTATAAACAAGCGTTTGACGGCAAAAAACACTGCTATTCAAACAAAAATGAATCCCGAACTTGAAGCGGTCAAGAAAAAATATGCCAATGACCCAAAGATTCTTCAACAAAAACAATCTGAAATTTACAAGAAATATCAATTTAATATGATGGGCTCATGCCTTCCGATGCTGATCGTTATGATTTTGCAATTCACTGTGTTTTTGACCTTGTGGAATTCACTTCAAGCTGTTTCAAACTATAATATTGCAAATCAATATCAAGAGATGAAAAATATATACGCAAGTGTTATTTCAATCAACGACAACAAAGATTTAGAAGATTTAAACAACATCGAAAAACTTTACAATGACGGCTACACAAAAATTTCAATAGAAATTGAAAATGGAGAAGAAAAATCTCTTAAAATAACTTGCACAAACGAAGAAACGGGTGCAATCGAAACAAGAACAGCAGAATATAAAAAACTTTCAAACAAAGAAATCTATGACCTTGCACTTTTATATGGCGGACTTGAAGAAGAAACTGAAGAAGAGCCAGAAGTCACTGCAAAAGAAGTTGAGTTGACAGAATTTCAAACTGTTATAAAAAATCTTGCCGAAGAGATGGTGAAAGATTATTATATGGACACACAAGAGGGATTTTTGTGGATTAAAAATATCTACAAAGCAGAAAGCCCAACAAGTCCAATGTTCACAGAAAGTGAAGTGAAAAGTTATCTTTCAAAATACTACTCCGCTGAAGAAGCAGAAGAAGAAAAAACAAACGACTATGAGGGAAAAATTTTCCCAGCGATTGTTGCAAAGATAGATCAATCAAATGTTCACAACGGATATTACATTCTCACAATAATTGCAGTCATCTCATCTGTGCTTTCACTTTGGCTTTCAAACTTTTTGATGAGAAACAAAAATGCGCCAGCACAAAAACAACCTTGGCTTATGTATGTGATTATGCCACTTATCATGGGAATCTTCACATTCATGTATACAAGTTTGTTTGCGATTTACATCATTGTTGGCCAACTTATGATGTTACTTCTCACCCCACTGACAACTCTTATTGTGAAAAAGTGGAACAAAGTTTCTGAGGACAAAAAGAAAGATAAAAGCATCGTTGAAGTTGACTATCGAAGAAAAGGATTTTAAAAAAGACCACCTATTAAGGTGGTTTTTTGTTTGATAGTTCACAAAAATTCGACAAAATTCATATAAAAAAAGACAAAAATTTGTAAATTGCTTTAAATTACTTGACAACTCCCCCCCCCGTTATGCTACAAATAAAATGTATGGAGGAAAACATGGAAGAAGAAAATGAAAAGCTAGAAGAAGAAAAGACTGAAGAAAAAAAGACAAGAAAGAAAAAAGAAAAAACTGAAGTGGTAGAAGAAAAGGCAGAAGAGAAAACGGAAGAGAAGAAAGAAGAAAAAACAACTTCCGCAACCACCACTGTAAAAACTGCCACAAAAACTCCTCAAGCTGAAAGCAAGTTTACAGGTGGAGCGTTTGCAAATTTCTTTATTGAACTTTTGACAAATTTTGTTTCAATCTTCACTCTTGGGCTTTTATATCCTTTTATGCTTTGTTGGCACAAAGAATGGGAGGTAAGTCACACATATATCAACGGAAGACAGTTGATGTTTGACGGAAAAGCATTACAACTTTTTGGAAAATACTTGTTATGGCTGTTCCTGTCAGTGATTACATTTGGAATTTATTACATCTTTTGTATGTCAGTTTCAATGGAAAAATGGGAAACAAAACACACACATTTTGCTGATACAAGGGCAGGAAAATTTGAAACTGCCGAAGATGACAACTCTTCTTACTTCACCGGAACAGCACTTGGATTTTTTGGACACAGATTGCTTTCTATGTTGTTGAAAATTCTCATCATCGGAATTCCTTTTGCAGAATGCATGATGGAAGGCTGGTTTGCAAGACACAAAGTGATTGACGGTGTTAGACTCACCTTTGACGGAAACGGACTTCAACTTTTGGGCAAAAAGATTGTTTGGCTTTTGTTGACATTAATCACTTTTGGAATTTACTCTTTCTGGTTTAAAGTAAAGATGAAAAAGTGGGTTATTCACCACACTCATGCACTTGCAGAAGGTGAAGAAGCGCCTGTCAAAGAAATTGACTACGCAAGAACAGGTATGCTTTTCTCAACATTTGGAATCTTTTTCCCTGTGCTTATGATTGTCGGAATTGTTATGGGAATCATTGCACTTGTCAAGAAAAGTGGTGATCAAAAACAGGCAGTCGGTGCGATTATTGTGCCAATTGTGTTCATCGTCATTGCCTTGGTGGCATACTTTGGAATTTACAACAGTATGAACAGCATCATTGGAGGATATCGTCCGGTTATAGATTAATAGGATTAAAAAAAGACTGAGTTTTCAGTCTTTTTTCTTGCAATATTTTTGATATTCACTCCACAAAATTTCAGCTGCTTTTTCTGCAGAGATATTCGTTGTGTCAACCACCAAATCATAGTTTGAAAAATTCAGATTGTCAGTGCCATAGATTTGTCTGTATCTTTCGTTTTCCAAATTGAAGCGGTGAATAAGTGATTTTTTTGCTTTTTTAACATCTGTGATTTTTTCTTTGCCCGTTCTGTCAGACAGCGCAAGTCTTTTTGCCATTTCATCTTCGGAAACGTCCACAAAAACTTTGAATGATTTTGGAACAAAGTGCCATGCAAGACGGCTGTCGAAAATTATGTTTTCATTTTCAAGTTCTTTGCCAAGCCTTGCCGTTTCTTTGTCGATGAAAAAATCATATGATGGATCTTTTATGCAGAAAGCGTTGAATTCTTCACTGCTCATACCTCGCCTTTCTGCCTCCGCCTTAAACATATCCCCCACTCCAATTCTTTTGAAGTGGTGTTTTTCAATTATTATGTTTGCAATGGTGCTTTTGCCACTGCAAGGTTTTCCTGTGATTGTGATTATCATTTTTCACTCCATTTTTTTAAATTTTAGCATAAAAACCTATTTTTTCAAAACAAATGATAAAAAAACTTGCTGTTTTTGACAAAATGTGATAAAGTATATATTGGAGGAAAAAGTTATGCATTCAGCAGAAGGAACAGGGAAAAACATCGAACAAGCCATTCAAAACGCACTTTTAGAACTTAAAGCGTCGCGCGAAGATGTTGACATCAAAATTTTAAACGAAGGCGGATTTTTGAAAAAAGCAAAAGTTTTGGTGACAATCTCAGAGGACGCAAGAGAAAAATATGAAAAGAAAGAAAGTTTGAAAAAAGAACTTGTTGAAGAAAAAAATGACGAGGATTTTGCAGAAGAATTTTTAAACAAAAAAATAGAAAAAGCAAAAGAAAAAAAAGTTAAAATCATTGCGGACGAAGAGATAAGCGACAAAGTCAAAGAAGAGGAAGAAGAAAAAGAAACTCCAAAGAAAGAAAAGGTCCAAAAACAAAAACTTGCGCCTGAAAAATTTTTGGAAGATATGCTTAAAGTTTTAAACATAACCGATTTTTCAATTGAAAAAGAAGAGGACGAAAAATTCATTCACTACAACATTGCAAGTGAACAAGCGAAAGACCTTATCGGGCATCACGGCGAATGTCTGTTTGCGCTTTCATATATTTTGGGAGTTGCTTGTGAAGAGAATGGTAAAAGACTTGTTTTGGACATCGGCGGTTATCGTGACAAAAGAAAAGAAAGTTTGATTGAACTTGCAAAACGCACTGCAAACAAAGTTGCAAAAACAGGAAGATATTTCAAGTTTGAGCCTATGGACGCAAGCGAACGCAAAATCATTCACACCGCACTTCAAGATGACGACCGTGTGACAACACTCTCTAAGGGCGAAGAGCCAAAACGCTATTTGATTGTTTTTCCAAAAGAATACAAAGAATAAAAAAACACCGAAATGGTGTTTTTTATTTTTCAGCATATTTGTTTGTTAAAACATAGGTGTCCTCTTTATAATAAGGAGGATAAGTTTCTCCAAGATCCAAAACATAGTCATCTTTTTTAAAAACATCCACCTGTGAAGAAAAGCCTCTTTTTGCAGTCCACACGCCCGTTTTTTCTTTAATCAGAAAATGAAAATCGCTCATATCGTTTGCAAAATAAAGTGAAACAAGCCACTGATTGTTTTTTAAAGTTGAATGAAGGCGATTTGAAATGTCAAGGCCTGTATCCACAAGAAAATCAAAGTAATTTTCACAAGTTTTATAAGGTGAGTCCGCAGATAAAAAAGCAAAGGGACGATATTCAAAATCGACATCGTCAATTTGAGCAAGTTCTTTTTCATTGAGATTGTAACATGCATGTTCAAAGCAGTTTACAAGATTGGCATGATAGAAAGAATATGCCTGTTTATAGCGGCATGGAATATGTCCATTTTTGACAATCTCTCTCATCTTTTTTGTGATTGCGTTTTTCATATAAGCATTATAAATTAAAAACAAAAAGTTGTCAATAGCAAAAATATTGATTTTTGAAAGAAAAAAGTGTTATAATAGCCACATGAAAGAGAACACAATCGTTTCAATCTCCACCCCACTAGGAAAAGGTGCGGTGGCAATAGTGAGAATGAGCGGCAAAAATTCACTGAAATTTGCCAAAAAACTTTTTCATTGCAAAAAACTTGAAAACGGTGAGATTTTGCCGCGTTATCTCTATCTTGGAAAGTTCGAGATTGAAAAAAGTGTGTTTGAAGAGTGTCTCATGGCATATTTTCAAGCCCCTTACTCCTACACCGGCGAGGATATTGTGGAATTTCAGGTGCACGGCGGAGTTTTGCTTGCTGAAAAGATTATGCGTGCGTGCGTAAATGTTGGCGCAAGGCTTGCAGAAGCGGGAGAATTTTCAAAGCGCGCATTTTTAAATGGAAAAATTACACTCGACAAAGCCGAAGCAATCATCGGTGAAATAAACGCAGAAAGTGACGGTGAACTTAAAACATCTCTTAAAATCACAAACGGCGTTTTGGCGGAAAAGATTGAAAACACGCAAGAAAAACTTACAACTCTTTTGGCAGAGATTGAAGTTGGGATGGATTATCCAGACGAAACTGAAGAAACTCAACTTAAAACAAATATCACGGACAAACTGAGCGAAATTAAAGAAGAATTAAACAAAATTTTGACCATTTCAAACAGTGCAAGATATTTAAAAGACGGCATAAATGTAGCGCTTGTTGGAAAAACGAATGTTGGCAAAAGCAGCGTTATGAATGCGCTTCTTGGCGAGAATCGTTCGATAGTCACAGACATTCAAGGCACAACGCGTGACAGCATCAAAGAGAGTTTTGTGTATGACGGCATAAAAATCAACCTTATCGACACCGCCGGGATTCGCAAGACCAAAGATGTCGTGGAAAACATGGGAATTGAAAGAAGCAAATCAAGTTTAAACAGTGCAGATGTTGTGCTTTTTGTGTTGGACGGCAGCGAAACTGAAAGCGCTGAGGACAGAGAGATTGAAAACCTTTTGAAAGGCAAAAACTTTTTGTATGTCATCAACAAAACGGACAAACAACGAAAACTTGCAAAAAAAGACGGAGAAATTCAAATCTCTGCCCTAGAAAACAAAAATATCGAAGAATTGAAGAAGAAAATTGTCAAACATGTTATTGAAGAAGAGATTGATTTCAATGCGCTTATTGTCACAAACGAAAGACAGTTTGAAATTTTGCAGGATGCGGCAAAACAAATCGAAGAAATTTTGAAAGAAAAAGTCAAATCTTTGGATGTTCTTTCAATGCTTATCAAAAAAGTGTGGAACACGCTTGGAAAAATTACAGGAAACACAGAAAATGAAAATATAATCGACCTTATTTTCAGTAAATTCTGTTTAGGGAAATAAAATGGAGAAGATGGAAGAATTTGACAGTGTGGTTATTGGTGCGGGACATGCGGGTTGCGAGGCAGCCCTTGCTTTGGCGCGCACAGACAACAAAACACTGCTTTTGACAATAAGTTTGGACGCAATCGCCTTTTTGGCGTGCAATCCGTCAATCGGCGGAACGGCAAAGGGTCAACTTGTTGCAGAAGTTGATGCGCTTGGCGGCGAAATGGGAATAAACGCAGACAAAACCGCCATTCAAATTAGGATGTTAAATCGCGGCAAAGGGCCTGCCGTTCAAAGTTTGAGAGTTCAAGCCGACAAAAATGAATATCACAAACAGATGAAAAAAGTTCTGGAAAAAGAAAAGAATTTGTTTGTGCGTCAAGGCGAAGTTGTGTCGGTGGAGATTGAAAAAGGTTATAAAATCATAACTACAAATCTTGGCCTTAAATACAAGGCGAAAAGCGTTGTTTTTGCCACAGGAGTTTATCTTAAAAGTGAAATTATTGTTGGAAAATCGCGTGAGGCTGTTGGGCCAAATGGCTTTAAAAACGCCAGCCAACTTTCAAACAGTTTGCAAAAACTTGGCATAAAACTTTTACGTTTCAAAACGGGAACTCCCGTTCGCCTGCACGCCCGCAGTGTGGATTACAGCAAAATGGAGTTGCAGCCGGGCGACGAGGACATCATGTCCTTTTCATATATGACAGAGGGTAAAGTTGAGAACAAAGCAGTTTGTTATTTGACCTACACCACCCCGCTCACGCACGAGATTATTCGAAAAAATCTTGACAAAGCCCCTGCAATTTCTGGCGAAATCAAAGGCGTTGGGCCAAGATATTGCCCGTCAATTGAAACAAAAATTGTGCGTTTTGCTGACAAGGAAAGACATCAACTTTTCTTAGAGCCAGAGGCGCTTGACACGCAAGAAATGTATTTGCAAGGCTTTTCAACATCCATGCCGGCGGAAATTCAAAAAGATATGGTCAAATCAGTGATTGGGCTGGAAAATGCAGAGATTATGCGTGATGCATATGCGATTGAATATGACTGCATTGAGCCAACACAACTTAAACCAACCCTCGAACTTAAAACGATTGACGGACTTTTCTTTGCTGGGCAAATCAACGGGACAAGTGGCTATGAAGAGGCAGCGGCACAAGGCATAATCGCCGGCATAAACGCAAACCTTTACAACAAAAACAAGCCACAACTTGTTTTGAAAAGAAGTGATGCCTATATTGGAGTTTTGATTGATGACATTGTCACAAAAGGCACAAATGAACCTTATCGCATGATGACAAGCCGTGCGGAATACAGACTTCTTTTAAGACAAGACAACGCAGATATGCGTCTGACTGAAATTGGCAGAAAAGTTGGGCTTGTCACAGACGAGAGATATCAAAAATTTCTTGATAAGAAGAAAAAAATCGCAGAAATTGAGGAGATTTTAAAAGAAAAAGTTAAAACTGACGAAAAAGTTAAAAAACTTTTTGAGGAAAATGGTGAAAGTCTGCCAAAAGAAAATATGCGTTTTTACGATATGATGCGCAGAACAAACATTGATATTTTCAAAATTGACGAAACTTTCAATCTTTTCAAAGACTTCGACAAACGCCTTTTGGAAGTTGTGAACACAAAAATTAAATATGAGGGCTATTTGAAACAGCAGCAAGAAGAAGTGGACAAGATGCTTGCAAATGAAAACATATCAATTCCAGAAGATTTTGATTACAATTCATGCAAAGGGCTTCGCGTTGAGGCAAGAGAAAAGTTGACACAGATAAAGCCGCTAAATTTGGGACAAGCTTCTCGAATTTCAGGAGTGTCCCCTGCAGACATTTCAATTTTATCAATTTTGGTTAAAAAAGGGAAAAAATGAAAAATTTACGCGAAATTTTCGAAAAATATGGCATAAAAACGGACAAAAATCAAGAAAATCAATTTGATTTATATTTTCATATGCTTGTTGAGAAAAATAAAGTTGTAAATTTAACAGCAATTACGGAAGAGGAAGATGTTTTGTTTAAACATTTTTTGGACAGTGTTTTGCCAGAAAAATTTATTCCGAAAAATTCAAAATTGGTTGATGTAGGCAGTGGCGCAGGCTTTCCGGCAATTCCTTTGAAGATTGTGCGCCCAGATTTAGAGATTTGCATGGTGGACAGTCTAAACAAACGTGTGGATTTTCTAAACGAGGTCACACAAAAACTTCAACTTGAAAACGCGAATGCCATTCACAGCCGTGTCGAAGATTTTGCAAAAGACAACCGCGAAAGTTTTGATGTTGCAGTTGCAAGAGCGGTTGCTCCGCTCAACACACTTTTGGAATATCTTTTGCCACTTGTAAAAGTTGGCGGAAAGGCAATTGTTTACAAGGCTGCAAAAGTGGACGAAGAACTTTCTGAAAGTGAAAAAGCAATCAAAGTTTTAGGCGGAAAAATCGAAAAAATCGAAATTTTTCATGTAAAAGAGCAAGATTTTGATAGAAAAATCGTTATTTTTGAAAAAATTGCGCCGACACCGGCAAAATATCCCCGCCCACAAAACAAACCAAAAACCAATCCTATAAAATAGAATTTATCAAAAATTCTATTTTTTTATTGCAAATTTGCGTATTTTCTTTATTTTTTAACTTATTTATTGTATAATTTATTTGAAAAATCTAAAAGGAATTTGTTATGGGAAAGATTATTGCTTTTGCAAATCAAAAAGGTGGAGTTGGAAAAACAACAACTTGCATAAATGTTGCAACATATATGGCGCTTATGGGCAAAAAAGTGCTTATTTTGGACGTTGACCCACAGGGAAATGCTACAAGTGCCGTTGGCATCAACAAGACAAAAGACCTCAAAACGATTTATGATCTTATTGATGGGGAAAGCGCTTTTGAAGATGTTATTAAGCCAACAATAATTGAAAATCTCTATATCATTCCATCTACTGTTGATTTGGCAGGTGCGGAAGTGGAACTTATTCAAATTCCACAGCGCGAAAAGGTGATTAAACGCATTCTGGACGACATAAAAGATGGTTATGATTTCATTTTGATTGACTGTCCGCCGTCACTTGGGCTGATCACAGTCAATGCATTGACGGCATCTGACAGCATAATTGTGCCTATTCAGTGCGAATTTTTCGCTTTGGAAGGGTTGACGCAACTTATGAACACAATTCGGCTTGTAAAATATCATCTAAATCCAACTTTGGATATTGAAGGTGTTGTTATGACCATGAAAGATAAGCGCTACAACCTTACAAATCAAGTCAGCAACGAAATCATGAAATTTTTCAACACAAAAGTGTATGTGACAACCATTCCAAGAAACATTCGTCTTGCAGAAGCGCCAAGCCACGGATTGCCGGTTGCACTTTATGATGCAACATCCAAAGGGGCAGAAGCCTACCTCAGTTTGGCAGAGGAAATCATGAAGAGAAATGGCACATCTTTCAACAAAATTTCAAAGGTCAGGAACATAAAGTTTAAGGGAGGAAATGATGATAAATAAAGGATTAGGAAAAGGATTAAATGCCTTATTTAGTGCATATGATGAAGATGATAGTTATAAAAACATAACTAAGCAAAAAACTGAAAACGCTTCAAATGGGGTTTTGGAAGTTGACATAAACAAGATTATGCCAAATCCAAATCAGCCGAGAAAGAACTTCGACCAAGATGCTTTAAACGAACTTGCTACATCAATCAAAGTTCATGGCATTGTGCAGCCAATTGTTTTAAATAAGCAGCCTGATGGCAAGTATCTCATCATCGCTGGTGAAAGAAGATGGCGTGCCGCAAAAATCTGTGGGCTTGCAACAGTCCCTGCAGTTATCAAGAATTACACTGAAAAGCAAATAAAGGAAATCAGCATCATTGAAAACTTGCAGCGTGAAGATTTGAATCCTATTGAAGCCGCAAGAGCAATTAAGCAACTTATGGATGAATATGGACTCACCCAAGAAGTTGTTTCAGAGAGAATTGGTAAAAGCCGTTCCAACATTGCAAACACGCTTCGTCTTTTGACGCTCTATCCAGAGGTTTTGAAGATGGTTGAAAGCGGACAACTCTCTGCAGGACATGCAAGATGTTTGGTTGTGCTTGAAGACCCTAAACTTCAAATTAAACTTGCTCAAACAACTGTTCTAAAGAACTTAAGCGTTCGTGAACTTGAAAAAGCAGTTAAAAACATAACAAATCCTACTAAAAAGATTGTAATCAAGGAAGAGCAATCCCTTGAATTGAAAGAATTGTTAAATCAAATGCAAAAAACCTTTGCAACAAAGGTCACAGCAGTGGGAAATGACACTAAAGGCAGAATATATATCGATTACTTCAGCCGAGATGACCTTGATAGGATTGCAGAGATACTAGAATTGGTTAATAAAAAGGAAATGACACTGCAAGACTTACAAAACTACAATAAAAGAAAGAAATAGAAATAAGAGATTATAAAGAATGTTTCACGTGAAACATTCTTTTCTTAACTAATACAAACTTCAAAATTGTTTCACGTGAAACAATTTTAATTAAAAACAGTGCAAAAGTGCAAAAATAAAATAAAAAAACAACTTTTATCATATATTTGACTATATTTTTTGTATATTATATAATAATAATGAACTTTAATGGAGGTATAATATGAAAAAAAGTTTACAAGGAACAAAAACAGAAAAAAATCTTATGGAGGCATTTGCTGGAGAAAGCCAAGCAAGGAATAAATATACATACTATTCTTCAAAGGCAAAGAAAGACGGCTATGAGCAGATTGCTGCTGTGTTTGCAGAAACTGCTGACAATGAAAAGGAACACGCAAAAATGTGGTTTAAATTGCTGCATGGTGGAGAAGTTCCAGAAACAGAAGCCAATCTTTTAGATGCTGCAGCAGGTGAACATGGTGAATGGACAAAGATGTACAAGAAGATGGCAGCGGATGCAAAGAAAGAAGGCTTTAATGATATTGCCTTTAAGTTTGAGGCTGTGGCAGCAATTGAAAAAAGACACGAAGAAAGATATAATCAACTTGCGCAACTTGTTAGAGAGGGCAAGGTGTTTAAGAAGAGTGAAAAGAAAATGTGGATTTGCAGAAACTGTGGACATATCTTTGTTGGAGATAAAGCGCCAGAAAAGTGCCCTGTATGCGACCATCCAAAATCATATTTCCAAGTTTACAACGAAGAATTTTAATCTTATAAAAAAACGCCAAAACGGCGTTTTTTTTGATTTGTTGATTATTTAAACATAACTATTTTTTTGTTAACGTCAGTGAATATTTTTACGAACAAAATTCGACATAAATTACAAAAAGATTTATAATTTATGTCGAATTAAAAAATTTTGTAAATTTTGCAAAATCGTTTGGAAATTTGTTGAAAATGTGCTAAACTATAATAGTCATGTGAAAAGTGACACGGAAAGATAAGGCATTTTCTTAACAATTTTACTGAGGCCTTAAAATGGTTTAGAGGTTGTTATTTCTTTCCAAATTTATTAAAAGGAGGGAAAAACAATGACTTTTCATAAACTTTATGAAATAAGAGATAAACTTAAAGATTTTCTCATAAGAGCAGAAGCAACAAGTATTACTCTCGGTTTTGATAATGTAGTTGAATATCTTAGATACACTTTAAATAATCCAGAAATGCTTTATCAATTTTGTAAAGATCCAAACGAACAAGACAGTGAACTTTCAAATTTTATTGAACAATCCATGAGAAACAAGATGAGAATGTGTCGTTTAGATAATTTTAGTGACAAGCGTTATAGACTTTTTGACATTAACGATTTAAATATCAAAATAAATGAAAAGATGCGTTAAAAGCATCTTTTTTTTCGTTTTTTAATCAAATTTTAAGTATTTTTTCGCAAATTGTTGACTTTTTGGCCGTTTGTATGATATGATAAAAAAGCAATATGGAGAAGTACTCAAGAGGTCGAAGAGGCTCCCCTGCTAAGGGAGTAGGTCGGGAAACCGGCGCGAGGGTCCAAATCCCTCCTTCTCCGCCAAAAGGGAACTGTTCGCACCCTAAACTTAAAAATGGGTGTGAACTTTTCTTTTTAAGTGATTGTATAGG
>CANRDW010000005.1 GCA_947629505.1 uncultured Clostridia bacterium | reverse complement strand
TTTTCACACCCAAGTTTTTGTGATTTGTTTTTGTTTGATTTTTGTTTACGAATCGACTGCTCTACCAACTGAGCCACATCAGCATAAGGTGTTTTTAACACCCAAGTTTTTGTGATTTGTTTTTGTTTGATTTTTGTTTACGAATCAGCTGCTCTACCGACTGAGCCACGTTAGCATAATTGGTGCAAATTGCACCTTATTTTGTGAGTTTGAAAGATATTTTTGCGTTTTCTTCGTCTTTGTCCAAAAGTTCAACTTTTATCTTGTCGCCAACTTTGACAATTTCGTAGATTTTCTTTGTTTGATTGTCAGTTGCGTTTGAGATGTGCAAAAGCCCCGTTGCGCCATTTTCAAGTTTAACAATTGCCCCAAACGCCAAAAGTTTGACAACTTCGCCGTCATAGATTTCGCCGACAGAAAGGCTTGCAACTCGCTGCGTTTTAGGGTCTGTCAAAAGTGCTTTCAGCGAAAGTTCAACCTTTTTATTTTCGCGGTCAACTTTCAAAACCTTAAATTGTTTCACATCTCCAACATTAAGCGCATCTTCCACCTTGTCCAATCTTTCATATGCAAGTTGTGAGATATGCACAAAGCAATCAAATCCGTCAACGCTGACAAAAGCGCCATATGGCATGATGCGTTCAACTTTGCCCGTGACAATTTTATTGATGAAAATGCTGTTCCAAAAGTTTTTTTCAATGGCAATTCGCGTTTGTTCTTGAAGCATCTTCACGCTGCCGACAATAAGTTTGTTTTCCTTGTCAATTTCTGTGACAACCGCTTCCATCTGTTTGCCAACAAAGTTGTGAAAGTTTTTGACATAGTTTTCAGAAACTTCGGCAAATGGAATGACAATTTTAAAGTCGCCCATCTTTGAAACAAGCCCATCGCCCACGCCCGAAACAACAAAAGAAAACTTGCTGCCAAGCCTAAGCGTTTGTGCATTTTGATTTGCCATTTTAAGCGCGTCCGCAAGGGATTTGGACGCCTCAATCAAGCCCTCTTCGTTTTTAGAATTTGTGATAACCACAGAAAATCTGTCGCCAATTTTAATTCCGTCAAAGTCCGCAAAATCGCTGGCAGGAATAAACGCATCATTTTTGCCGCCGATGTTGAAAATAACTCCGTCATCGCGCTTTAAAACCACAACTCCGTCAAACGCCTGCCCTTTTTTGTAAGATGTAAAAGTTTTGTCAATCAAATCTAAACTAAATTTTTCGCTCATAATAAAAGTCCTTTAAACACACATTATAGGACATATTTTAGCAAAAAACACAAGTCTTGTCAAACAAAAATGGTCAATCTTTCTTTTTGCGCTTCTTTTCTGCCTTTTCTCTAAGAAATTCCTCTTTCACAGACAGCATTTTTTGGCGAACAAACTCGTTTGCCTCGTTTAAAGCATCTTCGTCCATCTTCTGCCCGTAGAATTGTGAAAGTTCAAACGGCTTTCCTATATAATATACACTTCTTCTGAAAAGTTTTGGCGCTCTGTCAATCCAAAGCGGAACGATTGGTGTTTTTGTTTTGATTGCAATCATGGCAAGGCCGCTTTTTGTTTCGCCCATGCCCTCGCCGTGATGACGCGTGCCCTCAGGGAAAATAAACAACCTTTTTTCATCTTTAAGCGCTTTCATGCAAAGTTTGATTGCGTTTATGTCATTTCCGTCACGGTCAATTTCAATTCCGCCAAAATTGCGAAGAATTGCCCCAAAGAATTTGT
Source organism: uncultured Clostridia bacterium (assembly GCA_947629505.1). Lineage (GTDB taxonomy): Bacteria > Bacillota > Clostridia > Christensenellales > UBA1242 > Caccovivens. The sequence goes on along the minus strand of CANRDW010000005.1, from coordinate 38,358 downwards.
TTTTAAAAAGTTCTTTCTTCGCCAAAATCTTGTTCTTTTTTGCGGTGTTTAAGCCAAAAAGCACATAGTCCCAATTGCTTCTGTGATTGCACGCAATAATCACCCTTTTCTTCGGCAAATTTTTGCGCCCCTTAATCGATGTTGGATGCATGATGTTCAGCGGCACCCACAAAAGTATTTTGCAAATCTGATAAAACATATATCTCTCCCTAACTGAAATTTTTTGCACACATAAAACTCTCTGCCCACGCAAGTTGAAGATTAAATCCGCCCGTCAAAGCGTCCACGTCCAAAACTTCACCAACAAAGTAAAGCCCCTTTTGAAGTTTGCTTTCAAAGGTCTTTGGGTCAATCTCTTTTAAGTCAACTCCGCCGCTTGTGACAATGCCCGCATCCAAGTCATACAGCCCGCCATATTCAAGCGGAAAGTTTTTCAAGAATTTGATTATGTCATTTCGCTGCGTTTTTGTGATTGTGTTCACTTTTTGCGCACCGTCAAGCCCTACAACCTTTTCAAAAACCTCTGCAACAGCCTTTGGCAAAAGCCCTCGAAAAACGGTTTTTATTTCGCTGTTTTTGTTTTCTTCAAAATCTCGCAATAACCTTAAATCAAGTTGCTTTTCATCTAGTGCGGGCTTAAAATCAAGGGCAAGCGCCACATCTTTCTCACGGTTGATAAAACTTGAAAGCGACAGCACAATCGGGCCCGAAATCCCCTCATCTGTGAAAAGCATTTCGCCAAAAAGCTCTTTTTTCTTGTCCCCATATTTACATTTTAAGGTGACATTTTTAAGCGACACCCCTTGAAGAGCCTTCACAAACTTGTCTTTAAGTTTAATCGGACACAACGCCGGCACACACTCCACAATCTTGTGCCCAAACATTTTAGCAAATTTGAAGCCATCTCCGTCACTGCCTGTTGAACGATAACTTTTGCCGCCCGTTGCAACAATCACTCTGTCAAACAGTTCACTTTTGCCGTCAAAGTGCAAAATAAAGCTCTCTTCTGTTTTTGATATGCTGTCAATCTTTGTGTTAAAACAAAATTTCACATTTTTGCAGTGTTTTTCTTTTAAAACTTTGATAACATCGCTTGATTTGTCACTTTTTGGAAAGACTCGGTTGCCGCGCTCAACCTTTGTTTCAAGTCCCAAATTTTCAAAAAAATCAACTGCGTCCTGACTTGTAAAATTGTAAATTGCGCTTTTGACAAATTTCTCTCCACGCACAACATTTTTCAAAAACTCATCTGGCGGGCAGAGATTGGTCAAATTACAACGCCCTTTGCCCGAAATATACAACTTTTTGCCAACTTTTTCATTTTTGTCAAAAACAAACACATCATGCCCCGAATTTGCCAAAAATCCAGACACCATAAGCCCAGCAGCACCCGCTCCAACAACCGCCACTCTCATTTTTCACTCCCAAACGAAGAGATTTCTTCGGCAGTCATAGGCTTTGTTTTGCCGCGCGACAGTCCGCCGAGCGTGACAGAGCCAATTCTCACGCGCTTTAAAAGGTGGATTTCTCTGCCGATGGCCTCAAACATACGCCTAACTTGATGATTTTGACCTTCGTTTATCACAACGGACAGTTTTGTGATTTTGCCGTCAAAAGAAAGGGCTTTGACCTTTGCCTGCGGCATGCGTTTTCCGTCCACAACAGCGCCTTTTCTTAAAACAGCAAGTTCGCTTTCTTTCACAGCGCCTTCAACCGACACATGATATTCTTTTTCAAAGTGAAACTTTGGATGCGTAACTAAATTTGCAAATTCGCCGTCATTGGTGAGAAAAATAAGCCCCTCTGTGTCATAGTCAAGCCTGCCAACACTGAAAAGTCGAACATCGCTGTCAACTAAATCAAAAATGGTTTTTCTGCCCCTTTCGTCACTTGCTGTGCAAGCATAACCCTTTGGCTTGTTGAGTTTTAAATACACAAATTCACCCGGCAGTTTCACCTGAACGCCGTCCACACACACAACATCTTTTTTCTCGTTAACATCGGTTGAAAGTGCGTCAACAACAGCGCCATTTATCGTCACTCTTTTTGCAAGGACAATCTCTTCGCATTTTCTTCTTGATGCCACACCCGAGGCGCTTAAAAATTTGTTAATTCTCATAAAAAATCCCCTTTTTCTTTCAAGGGGATTTTCTTCACCAATTCGCAAAAAATTCTTTCACCCTTTGAAGAACAGACTTTGGCTTTATATCTTCTATTGTAAAGATTTTTTGTGAAAATAGCAAGTTATTATCTAAAAATATTTCAGTTTTTCCTATCTCAGCGCCTTTTTCAAGTGGGGCTTGCAGGTTTTGTGGAAGAGTGTAAGCAATTTTCACTCTTTCAAGTTCTGCTTGTGAAAGCGGATAGACAAAATCTCCACTCACTCCAATTTTAGCGGTGTTTTTTCTGCCGTCAACAATCTCAATTTCCCGTTTAAAATCGTATAAATCAGTCAAATTTACAAGTTTGTAGGTGTTTAAACATTCTGTCAAAAGGTCGGCACTCTCTGGGAACATTGGCCCACAGTTTAACACCACACAAACAACTCTCATGCCGTCCTTTTCAGCCGCTGAAACAAGGCATCTGCCCGCATCGTCTGTGTAGCCCGTTTTAACGCCGATGCACCCGTCCAAAGTGAAAAGAAGTTTGTTTTTGTTTTTCAAATATCTATGCTCGCCGTCCGCCTTTGTAATGCGCGTGTTTTTTGTGGAAACAATCTCTCTGAAAGTGTCATTTTCAAGCGCATATGAAGTGATAAGTGCAAGGTCATATGCCGTTGTGTAATGTCCGTCTGCATCCAGCCCGTGAGTGTTTGCAAAGTGAGAGTTTGTCGCACCAATTTTTCGAGAAAGGTCATTCATCATAGTCACAAATTCACTTGTCGAGCCTGCAACATGCTCTGCAATGGCAACAGAGGCGTCATTGCCAGAGATAAGCATAAGTGCATACAACAAATCACGCGTGCTGTAAGTGTCGCCTTTTCTTAGATAAAGCGAAGTCCCCGGCACACCCACCGCCTTTGGCGAAACTTCAAATTTTTCGTCCAAATCCTTGCAGTTTTCAATCGCAGTGATTGCCGTCATGATTTTGGTTGTGCTTGCCATAGGCATTTTTTTGTTTTCGTTTTGTGCAAAAAGTTTTCTTTTTGTGGTGGTTTCAATCACGCACGCACCCCTTGCCGTTGAGTAAAACGCATATGAAACTTTTGGCTGCGCAAAAACGCCAATCACGGCAAAAACAACCGCAAACAAAACAAGCACAATTGAGGCGGAAACTTTTTTAATTGTCATTTTCTTTGTCCTTTTCAATCTTCTGCAAAAGCGAGTTAAACATATTCAAAACAGTTTGATAAAGTGTCTTGTTTTCAACATTCACAAAGTCCACTTCGCCGTCAGTTTGAATAATCAAAAATCCAACCGGCGAAACGCTCATTCCTCCACTGCTGCCACCACTCATAGGAAAGTGATTTGCAACGCGCCTTGCAGAAAGGTCGGCATATTCTCCGCCGCCAACAACAAATCCAACAGTCACTTTGCTTATTGGAATAATCGTCACTCCGTCCGGCGTTTTCAAACTTTCACCAACGATTGTGGAACTGTCCATAATGCTTTTAAGTTTGTCCATAGCGTTTGTGATAAGGTCAGATAATTTTGTTTCGTTTGCGTAAGTTTTCATAAATCCCCCTTTATGCATACTACACAAAACAAGGTGTAGTCTGCAACATAATACACCATATATTGTGTAAAAAAGCGCAAAAAATTATGTATGCAAAAATCATTTTCTTTGTCGCTTTTGCACGATAAAAGAATAAACAAAAGCATATAAAACATCAAAAAGCGTTATGCTTGCACTCACTCTGCCCGCAATTTCACACACCGCCCGATTGTATGAAACTGTGTCATAAATGCAAAAAGATGCGGTCGGCTTTTTGCTTTTCAAATACAAAAAAATGTAAGTCAAAATTTGATTTATAAGCCCGCAAACAAGCGCACTTGAAAACGCATCGCCACTTCCTATGTTGTAAAAAACATACATCTTTTTAAGCCTCACTTTGTCTTTTATCTGCCGAGTAAATTCTTCCATAAACAAAAACTGCGGACTTGAAAATTCAATCTTTTGCATCTTGGTCTGCTTTTCATTTTCAAGTTCAACTGCGTTCCCTTTCAGCGAAATTATGTAATAAAAAATCTTCTTTCCAAACACGAAAAGCGCCACCACCCCACGATTATAACTTGGATTTACACTCACCCTAATCTCTGTGAAAATTGGACAGACTAAAAGCAAAATCACAAAGGCCGGGATAAGATAATACAAAGAAATCATATTAATATGATGTTTTTAAAATTTAAATTCATACACAAAACATTTCTAAAAAAGTTGATAAATTTTTAAAATCATTTTGAAAAAAAGTTGTTATATGATAAACTTTAATCAAGGAGAAATTTATGAAATACATTTCTTTTTGTGTGCCTTGTTATAACATGGCAAATTATATGAGAAAATGCATCGATTCTTTACTTGTATGTGGAGATGATGCCGAAATTATCATCGTTGATGACGGATCAACAAAAGACAACACCCCAGAAATTGCCGATGAATATGGCAAAAAATATCCAAACATTGTCAAAGTTGTCCATCAAGAAAATGGTGGACATGGCGAAGGTGTAAATCAAGGCATAAAAAATGCCACAGGGCTTTATTTTAAAATTGTGGACGCAGATGATTGGGCTGACAAAGAATCACTTTTAAAACTGCTTGAAACAATCAAAAAATTGCATGAAGAAAACCATCTCATCGACATGCTAATTTGCAATTATGTGTATGAATACACCGATGGAACAAAGTGCAGAGTGATCGACTATAAAAATGTTTTTCCAGTTGAAAAAGAATTCACTTTTTCAGAAACCAAAAAATTTAAAAAATCGCAATTCATCACCATGCATTCGGCAATTTATAAAACAAAAATCTTGCAAGACATCAACCTAACCTTGCCAAAACACACATTTTATGTTGACAACATTTTTGTTTACACTCCCCTTCCATATGTCAAAAGTTTTTATTATATCGACGCTGATTTGTATAGATATTTTGTTGGACGTGCCGATCAATCTATAAACGAAGATGTGATTATGAAGCGAATTGACCAACACATCAAAATCACGAAAATTTGCATTGATTCACACAATATTCAAGAGATTGCAAGTAAAGATAAAAAATTGGCAAAGTATATGACTGATTTTATTTCAATTTTGATGGCAATCACATCAATATATCTTATCAAAATAGGTGATAAGGACGCTTTAAACAAAAAGAAAGAACTTTGGACATATTTGAAATCAAAAGACAAAAAACTTTACTCTGATTGCAAACATCACGCCGAAGGGCTTGTTTCGACAAATTCAAAACTCGGCATGGGCTTTTGCAAAGCAATTTATAAAATTGCAAGAAAAATCATCAAATTTAATTGATAAAAGGTGAAAAATGGAAAAATATGATTATCTAATTGTCGGCGCTGGGCTGTTTGGAGCAGTTTGTGCACATGAACTTTCAAAAAAAGAAAAAAAATGCATTGTAATTGATAAACGCAATCATATAGGCGGAAACATTTATTGTGACAATATTGAGGGAATAAATGTACATAAATATGGTGCACATATCTTTCACACAAGCAACAAAGAAGTTTGGCAATATGTCAATCAATTTGCAGAATTTAACAATTTCATCAACTCCCCTATGGCAAGATATAAAGATGAAATTTACAATCTTCCTTTCAACATGAACACTTTCAGTAGATTATGGGGAATCAAGACTCCACAGGAAGCCAAACAAATCATTGAACAACAAAAAAAATCTCATTTCTGTGAAAATCCAAATAATCTAGAAGAACAAGCAATAAATTTGGTTGGAACAGATGTCTATGAAAAACTTGTTAAAGGCTACACAGAAAAACAATGGGGAAGAGATTGTAAAGATTTGCCAAGTTTTATAATAAAAAGATTGCCCCTGCGTTTCACTTACAACAACAATTATTTCAACGACACTTATCAAGGGATTCCAATTGGCGGATATAATCAAATAATTGAAAAACTGTTAGACAAAAGCGTTGTTAAACTTGAAACCGATTTTAAAGAATTTGCAAAAAAATTTAGCGACCTTAAATATGAAAAAATTATTTACACAGGCGCAATTGATGAATTCTTCGAATATAAATTTGGCCACTTAGAATACAGAACCGTGTCATTTGAAACAGAAATTTTAGACACAGATAATTATCAAGGATGCGCAGTTGTAAATTACACTGAAAGAAAAATTCCTTTCACGCGCATAATTGAACACAAGCATTTTGAATTTGGCTTGCAGCCTAAAACTGTAATTTCAAAAGAATATCCAACTGAATGGAAACCTGGATTGGAACCTTATTATCCAATCAACGATGATAAAAATTCACAACTATATATAAAATATCAAAACGAAGCAAAAAAATTGGACAATGTTTATTTTGGTGGGCGTTTGGGACAATATAAGTATTTTGATATGGATAAAACTATAGAAAGCGCACTTGAATTAATAAAAAGAATTATTTAGGAGAGAAAAAATGAAAGAAAAAAAATGCTTTGACAATGATTTGTATTTGAAATTACAAAGCGAAAACATCAGCAAAAGGATTAAAAAGTTCAACAACAAACTCTATTTGGAATTTGGCGGGAAGATTTTTGATGATCTTCACGCCGCACGTGTTCTGCCTGGCTTTGATCCAAACATCAAAATCAAATTGCTCCAAAAAATGAAAGATAAAGCGGAAATTATCTTCTGCATAAGTTCAAACGACATTGAAAAGAACAAAATTCGTGCTGATTTGGGGCTTAGTTATGACAATGAGGTTTTGCGCCTTGTGGACAACATGCGTGAACTTGGGCTGTATGTTTCAGCCTTTGTCATCACGCTGTATAAAGGTCAGCCAAGTGCAACAAAGTTTGGCAAAAAACTTGAACAGCGCGGAGAGAGAGTTTATTTTCACAAATACACAAAGGGCTATCCAAACGAAGTTAACACAATCGTGTCGGACGATGGCTATGGCGCAAATCCGTTTGTTGAAACCACTCGCCCACTTGTTGTAGTCACCGCTCCGGGCCCATCCAGCGGCAAACTTGCAACCTGCCTTTCACAACTCTATCACGAATACAAACGCGGCGTTAAAGCAGGCTATGCCAAGTTTGAAACCTTCCCTGTTTGGAATTTGCCACTTAAACACCCTGTAAACATCGCATATGAAGCGGCAACCGCCGACCTTTATGATGTCAATCAAATTGACCCGTTCCATTTCAACGCATATGGCACACTTGCCATCAACTACAATCGCGACATTGCAGTTTTCCCAATCTTGCAAAACATTTTAACAAAAATCACGGGCAAAGAAATTTACAAATCTCCAACCGACATGGGCGTGAACATGATTGCGTCCGCCATTGTTGATGATAAAGCAGCCAAAAAAGCGGCTAAGAAAGAGATTTTAAGAAGATATTATCGTGCGGAATGCGACTACAAGCGCGGACAATGCACCTTTGAAACCCTCGAACGCAATAAATCACTTGCAAGTGAAGCCGGTGCAACTGACGACCTTTTGAAAGTTGTGGATGTTGCAAAAGACACAGCAAAAGAAAGCGGCTATCCTTGTGTTGCGCTTGAACTTCCAAATGGCAAAATCGTCACAGGAAAAACAAAGAAGATTGTTTCTGCAAGTGCAGCGGTTGTTTTAAACGCACTGCGCACCCTTGCCGGACTTGGAGATGATTTTGATGTAATCACAGACGATGTTCTGTTGCCAATAGTGGACTATCGCACAAAGATTCTGAAATCGAATTGCAGCGTGCTCACCCTTGACGATGTGCTCGTCGCACTTTCAATCAGCACAAGCAAAAATGACAAAGCCAAAAAGGCAATGGAGCAAATCACAAATCTTGTCGGCTGTGAAGCCCACGCAACATACATTTTGCCTGTTTCAGAAGAGCAGACGCTTAAAAAACTTGGCATAAATGTCACCTGCGAGCCTGTGTTTGTTGGAGCAAAACTTTTTGAAGAATAAAATAAAAAACGGCTTGAAATAAGTCGTTTTTTTTAATCCTCTGTCTTTTCAATTTGCTCTGCAATATGAACTTGTTTAAATTCTTCGTCTTGTTTAACTAAAACTTTTTCAAGTTTCATAAGGCTCAGCCCATAGAACACATACATGATGCAAACAAAGCCAATTCCGATGCTTAAAAAGATGATGGAGTTGTTGCCCACAAGCATATCAAAAAGCCCGGCAAAAAGAATTGCAAAAGACGATGTAATTCTGCCCACAGCAAGCGCAACTTCTCGCACAGCGCTGTATTCCAAGATATGCGAGTGAAGTGACAACATTCTCACAACTCCCGCACGGCGCGAGTCAGAAACTGACATCAAAATGACGTTTAAAATGGCGTAAATTGCATAGAAAACTATGATAACAACCTGCCCCGCAGTGCCAAAAATTTGCCCAGCAATGATTGTGCCAAGAATGGCAATCACTGACATAGAAACAAGCGTTATTGTTGGCACAATAAAGGCTTTTGCACGCTTTTTTCGATAGAATTTCAAATAGAAGAACATTGTCACAAGCGAACAAGCGGTGAAAATTGACTGAAAAGTGCCAAGTTTTGTTGTGGAATTGAAAGCAAACATAACCAAAATTGTGATGAGAGTTGTGAAACTATCATAGGATGCCCCGCGGAAGAAATCCGCCACCATAACCCACAAAATCGGCTTAACTTCGCTTTTATGCTCTTTGAGATATGAGATAAATTTGACAGGCTGAAAGGTTTGTTTGTAAGATGTTTTTGGACGGATAAGAAATGAAAAAATGATGAGTGCAACGCAGACGATAAGCATGATAAGTGCCATGCCTTTAAACTGCATTGCGCTGATTATGTAGCCTATTGAAATTGGAGCGACAATGTATGTGACCTGAAACATGATTCTCTTTACTGCAAAGAAACGCACCTGATGTTTGCTGCTTATAGTTTCCGCAGTGAGGTTGCTGTAGCCAGATGAGAAAAATCCAAAGCCAATTCCGTAGCAAATTGCGATAAGTGGCACTGTATAATATGGGATTGTATTTAAAAAATACACCAAAAATATCACAAGTGTCAAAAACACAGAGCCTATTGTCACAAAAATGGATTTGTTGATTTTTTTCATTAAATTTCCCCAAATCCAATATTGTGAAACCAAAACTATATAATAAACAACATAGAAAAGCCCGATGAAAATGATGTTCATGGATGCTGAGCCGTCACTTTTTGTCAGCAGTTGCGAAATGAAAAACGAGTCCATGAAAATGCAGATTATTGCTTGCAAACAGTCACAGGCTATGATTGATATTGCACTTAGATTGAAGATTTTATTTTTCATTTTTCCTTCCTTTTAAGCACTGCACGAGTGATGACTTTTACAATTTCAAAGAAAGGAATAATCAAAAATGCCGCCCCAATCGCAATCAACCAAAGTTGCCACGAAATTGTTGTGATTCCCATGACGCTGTGCACAGGTCCAAGTGGAACAGCCACCAAAAGCGCTGTCAACACAAAGGAAACTACAAAAGCCAAATCCATAATTTTGTTGTCGAATGGGTTTTTGCTGAAAAGCGATTTGTTGATGCTTTTCAAGTTGAAAGTGTGGAGTTGTTCTGTTAGACATATAAACAAGAAGCAAACTGTTGTAACTTCCGCTGATTGAAGTTTCAAAACAAAGGTCAAAACACAATATAAAACAACTGACACAATAGAAACAAAGATTGAACAAATCAAAATTTGAACACCAACGTTCCCCTTAAACAGATTCCCCTTGTTTTTGACGGGCTTTTTCTTCATAATATCTGGCTCTTCTTTTTCAAAGCCAAGTGAAAGCCCCATAAATGTGTCTGAAACAAAGTTGATCCAAAGTAAAAGCGCCGGAGTAAAGAAGTTTTGGTCTAAGAAGATGAGATTTATCATTGTCAGCAAGAATAATTCTGCAATTGATGTGCCAAGTTGGAAGATGAGAATGCGCAAAATTGTGTCATAGATTCGCCTGCCCTCTTTGACAGCACCAACAATCGTTGCAAAGTTGTCGTCAGTTAAAATCAAATCTGCCGCTTCCTTTGTGACGTCTGTGCCCGTTATGCCCATGCCAACGCCAATGTCCGCCGCCTTGATGCTTGGAGCATCATTCACGCCGTCACCCGTCATGGCAACAATCTTGTCTTTAGATTTGATTGCATTGACAATCTTCACCTTATGCTCTGGACTTACACGCGCATAGACGCGATATTTTTCAACAACTTTTTCAAATGCGATGTCGTCAAGTTGGTCAAGTTCGCTGCCCGTAATAACCTGCTCTTCACTTGTGCAGATGCCAAGTTCTTTCGCAATTGCAAAAGCGGTGTCTTTGTGGTCGCCTGTAATCATAATCGTTGTAATTCCCGCTTGTTTGCAAGTTTTGATTGAGTCCTTAACTTCTTCTCTTGGTGGGTCAATCATGCCCACAAGCCCCAAAAAACAAAGCCCGTTTTCAGTGTTTTCGCTTGTTGGTCTGCCAATTTTATCCACAGTTTTAAATGCAAATGCCAAATTTCTCAGCGCCCCAGAGGCAAATTCTTTGTTTTTAGCAATGATTGTTTCTTTGTCTTTTGCGGTCAATCTTCTCACCTTGCCATTGTCCAAAATTTTGGTGCAACGGGAAAGAACACTGTCAATTGCCCCCTTTGTGTAAACCACAATTTTGTCATCTACGTTGTTAAAGACGCTCATCATCTTGCGGTCGCTGTCAAAAGGAATTTCATTCAATCTTTTGCATTTTCCGTCAAGGAATTCTTTATTGCGCCCCATTTTATAGCCATAATGCACAAGCGCAATCTCAGTTGGATCTCCGATGGACTCCAATTTGTCATCTTCCACCCTAACTTTTGTGTCATTGCACAAAAGCATGCAGTGCAACAGTTCTGAGAAATTTCTGTCGCCTTTAAACGCCTCTTGTCTGAGTTCGTCAAGCGTCATAAAACTGTCAACAACATTTCCGTCAACTTTCTCTTCAAATTGTATGTTGTTTATCGCCTCACAATTATCTCCAATAAAGAAAATCTTTTTCACGGTCATCTTGTTAAGAGTAAGTGTTCCGGTTTTATCACTGCAAATAACTTCAGTGCTGCCAAGAGTTTCCACAGACGGCAGTGTTTTCACAATAGCACGCTGGTCACTCATGCGTTTCACACCCATTGAAAGTGTGACTGTGTTGCAGGCTGGCAAGCCCTCCGGAATTGCACACACTGCAATGGCAATTGCCATAGAAAACGCCCCAAAGATGTTTCCTCTTGCAATCACTTGTGCCACAAAAACAGCGATGCACACGCAAACAACCACAAGTGTGATGATTAAACTTGTGGCTTTAAGTCGCTTTGTCAAAGGTGTCACTGTGTTGTCCATTTCATTGAGAGCAGATGCAATCTTGCCCATTTCAGTGTTCATGCCTGTCGCAACAACAACGCCGCTTCCACGCCCATAAGTGACAACGCTGCTCATAAACGCCATGTTTATTCTGTCGCCAAGCACACAATTTTCTTCCAAAACAACATTAGCATCTTTTTCCACAGCAACACTTTCACCCGTCAAGGCGCTCTCTTCAATTTTAAGCGAGTTTGCTTCAATAAGACGCAAGTCCGCCGGAACAATATCTCCCGCTTCCAGCAGCACGATATCTCCAACGACAAGTTCTTCTGTTTTAATTTTGATGGAACGCCCATTTCGCACAACTTTGCAATAAGGTTTTGTCATGTTTTTAAGCGCTTCCATCGCCTTTTCACTTTTTCGCTCTTGAATGTAGCCTATGATGGCGTTGATAAGGACAACCAAAAAAATAATGCCAGCATCAACAAATTCTTCAGTAGATTTTTCAACCACACCCAAAATAATGCTGATAATTGCACTTACAATCAAAACGGCAATCAAAACATCTTTAAACTGTGCCAAAAATTTCAAAATGGCAGGAGTTTTCTTTTTTTGCAATAAAACATTTTTCCCATCGCGCTCTAATCGGCTTTTAGCCTCTGCATGAGAAAGCCCATTGGCGTTGGTATCAAACTGCTTTAAATTTGACTCAATATCATTTGCATAACTTTTCATGATATTATTATAACAAAGATATAAATAAAAACAAAGAAAAAAACAAAAAATTTTAAATTTTGGTATTGATTTTTGCTGCAATTTATTGTATTATAGCACTATAAAGAAAAGGAGTGGATATGGAAGAACTTATTTCCCAATTTAAAGACTTGATTGACCAAGATTTGCAAAACATGTCGAAAGAAAATCAAATAGAATTTTACCAGAAAAGCATAAACGATTTGGACGTTTTGATGGACAATAAAAACATAGATTTGGACATATATGAACAACTTTTAGAAGTTAAGAAAACATTGTTGTCAAAAATTTACATATTAAAGGAATAAACAAATGAAAAAAAATTCACACATAACTCCAAATTCAGATACAAAAAATTATCTGAGGGCAAACCAAAAACAAAACTTTCAATCTCAACGCCACAACGAACAGCGCGAACTCGTGTATGTTGCCCCAGACGCCTGCATTTTGATTGATATTGAAAAGATGAAAACAAGCAGAATCAGCAAAGCGGTCCCAGAGTATATGCACAGTCTAAATCTGCTTTTAAGATTGTCAAAAGCGCGCATTGGAGATAGATTTGCAAATGGCTCTGTTGTGATGATGCTTATGCCTGCAACACAAGAAGAACTGTCAAATTATCACGGCAAATATCACGAAGTGATAGAAAAAATCCTCAACAAACACGTGCTTATTGCTGAGATTGACGAACATTATCACTCACAGTTTCAACAACTTGAAAACACACTTGTAAAAGCATACAGAGATCGCGGACTTTTCTCTCCAAATCAAACAATGGATGCAAAACTTGTCGCTGAAGCATCAATTTTCAACATTCCTGTGATTTCAAGAGATAATCACATCGTTGGCAAGGAAAATGACAAAATAGGCAAAATTAGAGAGGTAAATGAAAGCATCCTTGGCACATATCAACATCAAGCATTTCCGATTAAAATCAAAACTTTTGTTTCAAGAGTGTTAAAAAATAATCCATCGCCTGCACCTGACAATTTTGTGTATTTATCAAAAAACACACAAAAAACACTCAAACAAATGAATAATGGCAAAGTCAAAATTGGCTTTCATGATTATAAAAACCGTGTATAAAAACACGGTTTTTTTATTAAAATTTTGTTCTAGACAATAAAAAATCCGCTTTTTCAGCGGATTTTTTAAATTATTCTTGGTCTGGTTTTTCTTCTTCAAGTTTAGCGATTTCACTCTTGTAGTATTCAATATCTGCTTTGAGTTCTTCGTTTCTTTGAGAAAGCACACCATACATTCTTTGAAGAAGAGGATATCTTTCTTGATTTTCTTTCATAACTTCTTCGCAATGTTGAACAGAAAGTTTAAGTCCATCAAGAAGGTCAAGGTCTTCAGCCAATTTCTTAGCTTTGTCTTCATCGATATCAGCATAATTGTTTACGCCATAAAGAATAACCTTTTGTTTAGCAACAAGTGCTTCTTTTCTTCTAAGTTTCTTCTCATCTCTTTCATGAGTTTTCCAAATTCTATGAAGTGGAGTATATTCTTTTTTGCATTGTTTAAATTCTTTTTCAGTTGTTTTCAAACGTTCTTCAGCGTCAGCAAGTCTTGCTTTAAGTTCATCCAAAGAAAGCACGCCATTTGTAACTACGGTTGTAGTAACAACTTTTTCTTCTGAAAGCGCTTTCTTTGCAGCTTCAAGTTCTTGAACCATTGCTTCATATCTTTCTTTTTCAGCTTGAAGTGCGGCTCTTTCATCGTCAAGGTCGTCTTTAGATTCTTCTTGGACTTCTTCAGTTTCTTCAACTTCCTCAACTTCAGGTTCTTCTTCAACCTCTGATTCTTCTTCAGATTCTTCGTGTTGTTCTTCAGTTTCTTCTTCGTCATCCATTTCTTCTTGCATTCTTGCAATAAGTTCTTGACGTCTTGCTTCCAAATAAGCGCGTCTTTCAGCATTAGCGCGTTCTTCTTCAGACATTTCATCTTCGGCTTCAGTTTTTTCTTCTTCAGCCTTCTCTTCGTCAACTTCAGTCATTTTGCTTTCATCAAGCAAATTTTTCTGTTCTTCTTCTTTTGTTTCTTCTTGGTCGAGAGAATAGTTTTCTACAACAACCACATCTTCTTTCTTTTCTTCTTGTTTAGGCCCAAAGTTTGGCTCTTTAACAGAAGATTCTTTTTTATCTTTGTTGACTACTGAAGAAACAACTTCCCAAACAAAGTAGACAATCAAAGCGCCAGCAATCACAACGCCAAGTATGATAAAGATATCCAAGATCAAAGTGTCGATACTAACGCTGCTTGCATTTAAAAGAGAATTAAACATAGCAATTACCTTCCTTTTATTGGTTTTGTGAAAATTAAGTCAAGCAAGTTTCAGATTTAGATTGGTGGAGGCGGAGGGAATTGAACCCTCGTCCGAAAACCTTTCAAGATATTTTTCTACATGTTTAGTTTATGCTTAAATTCGTTTTTAATTAACCCATAAACAAGTTTTAAAAACTATTCCTTAAATTTTTTGCATCTACAAGGACAACTTAATGCAAAGTTTTGCCAAATTTGATGCTCAACACTTCGCCTGGCAAAAGCAGAAGGTGAACAGATTGAAAAGTTCAATCAGGTCGTTGCTTTCTTAGGCAGCATATGCATAAGAAGAAACAACATTTTCATTTCTGTCTGCGTTTATTTGCAGTGCTCTTGTTTAAGGTGTCAGGGCTCCACCACATGCTTTGTATATCTTGCCCAAATTTCCGTCGAAACCAAAATCGTCCCCAAAACTTAAGAAAGTCGTTGCATGTCGCGCTTTATTTGTTTTTCCTTAAGCGTTGCTCGCTTGTCGTAAAGTTTCTTTCCTTTTGCAAGCCCGATTTCCACTTTCACCTTTCCCCTATCATTTATATAGAGTTTTGTGGCGACAAGTGTGAAACCTTTTTCCTTTGCCATCCTTTGAAGTTTTAGAATTTCACTTTTGTTTAAAAGCAATTTTCTGTCGCGTCTTTCGTCTGGCTTGAAGGAAGTGGTCTTGTCATAAGTGGCGATGTAAGCATTTTTCAAGACAGCCTCACCGTTTTTAATAACAACAAAACTGTCAATCAAACTTGCGCCGCCGTTTCGGATAGATTTAACTTCACAACCCTCCAAAACAATTCCAGCCTCAACTAAGTCTGAAACGAAGTAGTCAAAGAATACTTTTTTATTGTTTGAGATAACCTTCATTTCCTCTCCTATTATAACACTATGTTTTCAATATTTCAATACCTTTTTTCAAAAAAAGGGCAAAATTTTAAGATTTTTTTGATTTTTTTGCCAAAAATAGGCATTTTTGCTCAAAAATTGGATTTTTAGGCAATTTTAAAATCAAGGTTTCTGGTGTGCAAATTTACATTTGTAAGCACAACTTTCACCTTGTCCCCGATTGAGAATGTGTGTGATGAGCCTTTAAGTTTAAGTTGCTTTTCCAAAAATAGATATGCGTCATCCGGCAAATCTTCCACTTTCACAAGCCCCTCAACAGTGTTATCAAGTGCCACAAAAATGCCAAAATTTGTCACGGATGAAATGGTTGCATCAAACTCCTGCCCAACCCTGTCGCGCATGAGATAGGCTTTCCAAAGGTCGTCAACATCACGCTCTGCATAGTCCGCATTTCTCTCGCACGCCGAAGATTGTTGAGAAGATTCAAAAGCAAATTCATCAAGTTCTGCCTTTCTGCTTTCAGAAATTTTGCCATTTTTGTGCAGCCATTCTTTGATAATTCTGTGAATAGAGAGATCTGGATAACGGCGAATTGGTGAAGTGAAATGACAATAGTCCACAAGTGCCAAGCCAAAGTGCCCCAAATCCTTGTTTGAATAAACTGCCTTTTGCATAGAGCGAAGCACAATTTTGTTGACAACATCTTTTGTTGAAAGATTTTCAACAGAGTCCAAAATTGTTTGGAAATAATCCGGCTTTATTTCGTCCGGAATTGCAGGATATTTCACGCCAATTCCTTTCAAAAAATCGCAAACAGCCATCACTTTTTCATTTGATGGCGGCTCATGCACACGATACACAAAAGGAATTTGATGTTTATGAAAATGTCTTGCCACAGTTTCGTTTGCAAGCACCATAAAGTCCTCAATAAGCCTGTGCGCCTCATTTCTTTCTCTTCTTGTCAGATCTACAGCCATGCCGTTTTCGTCAAACACAAATTGAACTTCTGGCAAGTCCAAATCAAGCGCCCCGCGTTTTTTTGTGTTTTCTTCCAAAATATCGCAAAGTTCACGCATAAGAAGGAAATCTTTTTGAAGTTTTGAGGTTTTTTCATTCAAATTTCGATTGTTGAGTGCATCAAAAACTTCAGTGTAGGTCAGCCTTGCAACGCTTTTTATCACGCTTTCGCAAATATTGTAGTCGATTACTTTGCCAGAAAAATCTACTTTCATAATGCAAGAAAGTGTCAATCTTTCAACGCCTTCATTGAGTGAACAGATGCCGTTTGAAAGTGATTTTGGAAGCATTGGCAAAACAGAAGTCGGGAAATAAACGCTTGTGCCACGCTTAAACGCCTCTTGGTCTATCACGCTGTCCTGAGGGACATATTCGCCAACATCGGCGATATGCACGCCAAGTTCATAAAATTTATCGAATTTTTTGATGCTGACGGCATCGTCAAGGTCCTTTGCGTCAGCGCCGTCAATTGTGAAAATTGTTTCTTTTGTAAGGTCTAATCTGCCTTTTTTCTGCTTTTCTGACACAGTTTTTGGCACTTTTTTCTCTGCATCCACAACTTGAGATGGGAAAGTTTCAAAAAGATTATGGTCGCGAATAATTGAAAGTTCAAGCGCCTTAACATCGTCTTGCATGCCAAGCATTTCAATGACGTTGCATTTGACTTTGCCTTTGTCTGTGCGGACAATCTTTGCCAAAACTTTCATTTTTTCTTTGATTTTCAGCCCCGTTTTGATAATAGGAATGTCAAAAGCGATTTTGGCGTTGTCAGGGCTTAAAAAATAGTTGCCACAAGACATTGTCACCATGCCAACAATATTTTCAAGTTCTTTGTAAATGCTGGCAACCTCACCATCCACCCCGTCTGCAGATTGACTTAAAATTTTGACAACAACCCATTCCCCGTCAAGAGCGCCCATCGTCTTGTTTGCAGGGATAAACACATCGTCTGAAAAGCCGTCAACTTTCACAAAGCCAAAGCCCTTTGCAGTGCCAAAAAACTCGCCTTTTACATATCCGTGAGATGGAATTGTGATAAATTTGCCCTTTCTGATTTCAAAAATATCACCATTTGAAAGAAGAAAATAAAAAACACTTTTCACCTTGTCAAGTGGCATGGACAGGGCGTTGGACAGAAATAAAAATAGTTTGTCAGTATTTGAATAAGTCAAACTATTTTTATCTAAAATTTCTAAAATTTTCTTCTTTTCACCCATGTTTTTGCCTTTTAAATGGCAGTTCCAGAGTAAATCAACAAACTTACAAAATAAAGTATAACGCAAACCACAGCAACAACAGATGTTATGATTGTGATAAGTTTCAGTTTTGCATCTCTTGAACCGCCCTTGTTTTTAGAAAAATAACTTTCTTGTTGACCTGTTATTACATCGCCGCCTTCACTATCAGAGTGTTGAAAAAGTGTTGTGACAACCAAAATAATTGCACAAGCGACAACCAAACAGAACAAAACAATTCTTATAATTGGAAAGGATTGTGAAACCCAAACCGGAACAAGTTTATCATCAAGTAACATATTGAACATTTATATAAAACTCCTTTTTAAGCATATTTAGCACATACTATAATGGCCATTATCCCAAACAGCAAAAAACCGAAAATAAGTGTCCCCCATTTGAAAGGTTTTTTATCTTTGTTGTATTTTGGCCCTTTTATAAATGACACGAATGCAAAACTTCCAAAAAGTGCAAGCACGCTTACAACAAGTATAAAAACTACAGGGTGCCATTCAAGAGTGACCCAATTTGAAAAATCATCCCAAATATTACACATTGTTGATAACATTTTGAATACTCCTCATTTCTCCTATATTCTAACATACTTTTAAAACAAAAACAACTCTTTTATAATAATTTTTTAAATATAATGTCAAATAATTTGATTTCTCTATGTAATTTTGTTAAAATTTAACTAAGGAAGGTGGAAAAATGAACAAGACAAAAATTGTATGTTCGATTGGCCCCGCAAGCAGCAACTTGAAAACTCTTGAAAAGATGATTGATGCTGGAATGAATGTTGCGCGCTTTAACATGAGCCACGGCACACATGAATCACATCAAAAAATGATTGAACTTGTCAAACTTGCGCGTCAAAACAAAAAAGCATCAGTTGGCATTTTGATTGACACAAAAGGGCCTGAAATTAGAATTAAACAATTTGAAAAAGGCAAAGTTTTCTTGGAAAATGGAAAAACATTTACATTGACAACACAGGATTGTGTTGGAGATATTGACAGAGTGAGTGTCACATATGCAAAACTGCCAAAAATATTGAAAAAAGACACAAAAATTCTGTTAAATGACGGAAATATTGAACTAAAAGTGAAAAAAGTCAGCGGAAAAGACATTCTTTGCGAAGTTGTAAATGGCGGCGAACTTTCAAACAACAAAAGCATAAACATTCCAGGCGTTAAAACAGAGATGCCATATCTAAGCGAACAAGACAAAAGCGACCTTTTGTTTGCAAAACAGATGAATGCAGACTTTCTTGCAATTTCTTTTGTAAATTGCGTGGATGACGTTTTGCAAGTGAAAAACTATTTAAAATCAATCAATTTTAAGGATGTTAGAATCATCTCAAAAATTGAAAGTGAAGAGGGCGTAAACAACTTTGACGCCATTTTGCGTGTAAGTGACGGCATCATGGTTGCACGCGGTGATTTGGGCGTTGAAATCGACTTTGAGCGCATTCCAATCCTGCAAAAATATTTCATCAGCGAGTGCAATCGCTATGGCAAGATTGTTGTCACAGCCACACAGATGCTTGAAAGCATGATCACAAACCCTCGCCCAACCCGTGCAGAAATTTCGGATGTGGCAAACGCAGTGTTTGACGGTACAACTGCAATTATGCTTTCTGGCGAAACTGCCTCTGGCAAACACCCCGTTGAAAGCGTTCAAACCATGAACAGAATTGCTCTTGAAAGTGAAAATTATGCTCAAAACACAAACTATCTTTTCGAAACAAAAAACACCTCAAAAGGTTTGGGCTATGCCGTGTATGCATTAAGTCAAACGCGCGGAGTTGAAGCAATTGTTGCCGTCACAAAAACGGGCACAACAACAGAAAACATAAGCCGATTCCGCCCACGCGTGCCAATCATTGCCTGCACTCCAAGTGAAAAAGTGTTCCACAAAATGAGTATTTTGTATGATGTTCTTCCAATATTAGATAAAAACTATGACAGCATAGAAGAACTCAATCAAAGCGCACTTCAAAAGGCGATTGAAACAAAACTTGTTGAAAATGGGCAAAAAGTTGTGCTTGTAAGTGGCCCAAAAGCTGGAAAAAGCGGCACAAATTCACTTGTCATCAAAAAATTGTAAACAAAAAAAGAAGGGGTTTCCCTTCTTTTTTTATTCTTTCTTTCCAATTTTCTTGACGTTTTTGTCACCTTTGACAACCTCTGTCATGCTTGTCAAAAGCCCCGCAACATCTTGAATTTCACTTGGCACAATAATCTTTGTGGATTGACCATCTGCCAAAGATTTAAGCGCTTCAAAGCCCTGCAAAGTGATGTAAGCCGCATTTGGATTTGCTGTGTTGATAAGGTTGATCGCCTTGCTTTCACCCTCTGCCTTTGCAATGGTTGCCGCTTTTTCTGCCTCTGCCTGCAAAATCTTTGTCTGTTTGTCAGCCTCTGCACGAAGAATTTGCGCTTGTTTTTCACCTTCCGCAACAAGAATGCTGGACTTCTTTTCACCTTCGGCTTTCAAAATTTGTTCACGACGTTCACGTTCTGCACGCATCTGTTTTTCCATGGCTTCTTGAATGTCGCGTGGTGGCAAAATGTTTTTAAGTTCCACACGGTTGATTTTAATCCCCCATGGGTCTGTGGCATCATCCAAAATTTGACGCATTTTTGTGTTGACTGTGTCGCGAGAAGTGAGCGTTTCATCAAGTTCAAGTTCGCCGACAATGTTTCTAAGCGTGGTTGCTGTTAAATTTTCAATCGCGCGAATTGGGCTGTCAACTCCATATGAAAAAAGTTTTGGATCTGTCACTTGAAAATACACAACTGTGTCGATCTGCATGGTGACATTATCTTTTGTGATAACAGGCTGTGGCTTAAAGTCTGCAACAATCTCTTTCAGTGAAATTGGCCTTGAACATCTGTCAAAAAATGGAATCACCATATGCACGCCCGTGTCAAGCGTCTTGTGATATTTTCCAAGCCTTTCAACAACCACTGCTGTCGCTTGCCTTACAATTCTCAGTGAGGCAACAAGTGTAACTAAAATTAAAACTCCTAAAACCCCTAAAACAATTCCTGCAATCATAACTAACTCCTTTTATTAGCGCCACTTTTGGTCACTTTTGTAGTGTTTTTTGCCGATTTAGATGTCGTTTTTGTTTTAGCCCCCGCTTTTGTAGATGTTTTCTTAGTGGAAGCGTTTTGTTTTGTTGTTTTCTTTGTTTCTGCCACTTTTTTTACACTTTTTGTTGTTTTTTTCGCAGAAACTTCTTTCTTTTCAACTTTTTCAGCATCGCTTTCAGCCTTGGTCTTTTGCTTCGGCTTTTCTGCAACTTTTTCATTTTTCTTGCGCTTTGGCTTTGTTTCTTCCACTTTTTCAGGCTCAACTTTGTCTTTTTTCACAACAAGTTTGTTGCCCTGAACACTCAAAATAGTGACAATTTCATCTTTTTCAATCACTTGCTGCGAAAAGCCAATCGCACTCCAAACAACATCGTTGATTTTAACACTTCCAACCGTTTCAAAATCTGTGCGGGAGAGCATTCTAACTTTCTGCCCAATAAGTGAGTCAACATTCGTCTTTTCATTTGAATTTCTAAGCAAAAACTTTTTTGTCACACTTCTTAAAGCAACAATCATAATCGCCGACAGCACAACAAAAATTACAACCTGCCAAATCCAATTCAAAGCCCCTGTTGCCGCCAAAATAAACGGAATCAC
Organism: uncultured Clostridia bacterium; assembly: GCA_947629505.1. Lineage (GTDB taxonomy): Bacteria > Bacillota > Clostridia > Christensenellales > UBA1242 > Caccovivens. The sequence goes on along the minus strand of CANRDW010000005.1, from coordinate 17,061 downwards.
TGCGCCAAAGGTGAACCATATGGACACCACTTCCATTGTGGCGAATTCAACGATGGCTGTGACAATAATCACCCCAAGCCAAACCCAAAACATAACATCCATAAAAGCCTCCTATGGTGGAGCACCACCTTGGTAAGGCAGTGGTCACCCTTTTTCATAATAATGATATCAAAATATATGCCAAAATGTCAAATAATTGCAAATATGTGCAAAAAAAATTCTATTAAAGTTGACTTTAAAGCCAAAATATGTTATATTAAACATGCTTGCAGTTGTCCAATCCCCCAACAATATGCTGATGTGGCTCAGGGGTAGAGCACCACCTTGGTAAGGTGGTGGTCGCGGGTCCGATTCCCGCCATCAGCTCCAGATAAAACTATTTTTTGTCTTAATTTGAGGAGGAAAAATGAGTCAACTTATTTTAGATTTTTTAAACTTAAAAATCAGTGTGAAAGAGTTTTTAGATAAAATCGAGCAAGATAAAGACTTGTATGACGAGTTGCAAAATTTGTTGCCGACCGAAGAAACCTTATTCGATGAGAAATGGAAAAACTTTCCGTATGCCTTAACATTGCGCACACACAAATATGATTTGAAAGAGATTATAAAACTCAGATATTCAAATGGGAAAACGCCTTCTGGAAAGAGTGGATTTTATGAGTTTGTTTATAAATTAATGCTAGCCAACGGCTTTAATGTAAGTTACAATGATTTTTATCACAAAAGATTTTTATTTTTGCAGGATATTTTACCTGAATACATTGGTGGGGATGAGGCCGAAGCTTATATTGACAAAATGATAGAGTCTTTACCATCAAACGCCAGTGATTCACAAAGGAAGAAAATAATAAAACAGCAAATAAAGGAATCGTTTGTTTGTGAAACGAGCAAAAAGCCTAAGTGGGTCCAAGAGCCAGAATGGCCGGTTTCTAGCAAGCCCCTCCATTTTTTGTCTCAAAATAAACAGGGAACAATGTTCACGTATTGTTTTAAAGATGAAAAAGGAATTATAAAAGAAATTATTCAATACAATTAAAACTTTTGATTTTCGCAAAATCAAACGGTTGTCGCAAAATCAAAATTTGATTATTTTTGATTTATTTTGATTTTTAATCAAAATATGTTATAATCGCAATATCAAAACGAGAAATCAAAAGTCGACTTTTTGGCGGTAACAGCCAAAAAAATTTTATGAAATAAAATTTTTGCGGATTTTAAAAAAATCCGCGCGAAACTTTGTTTCGCTTTGGAGCTTATCAGCGTTCGCTTCACTCACTGAACAGCTCCATTAAAAAAACTTGCATTTCTGCAAGTTTTTTATTCTCTTATAAATATATAGTAATTTCCATCTTCTGTTCTTGTAAAATCTGCAATCTCAGCCGTAAATCCAACTTCGTCAACAATACTTTTTAGCACTTTCAAAGTTTCCACATTGTCCAAGAAATCACGATTTAACCTAACTGTTTTGTAAGCAGCGACACTTTCAATTGTAACATCACTCAAAGAACTGCAGCCACGAAAAGCATAATAATCAACATATTCAATTTCGCTGCCAATAACAATAGAAGTCAAGTTAATGCAAGCATTAAATGCATATGCCGCTATATATTTTGTCCCTGCTTTTAATGAAACTGTGTCAAGCGATTTGTCATACTGCACAAGCCAATCCTTTATATACACTGTTCCGTTTTGGTTTAACAACGCTGTGTCTTTAAAGGCATGCTCGCCAATATGATCAATATGGTTGACATGGCTGTCATCAACTGTTGCCAAAAGGTAGCAGCCATAAAAAGCTTCATCCCCTATTTCTTTCAAAGTGTTAGGCAAAACTATACTTTCCATTTGCGCCCCACTAAAAGCACTTTCTCCAATTTTTTCCACGTTGCCCAAATTCACTGTTTTAATGCCACTAGCACCATCAAAACAGTTATTTGGAATTTCTTTCAATTGAGAGCCAATATTCACACTTTTAATCCCTTTACATACTTCAAATGCACGCTCGCCAAGAGTTTTTACACTATCAGGAATGTTGACTGCATTTATCTTTGATGAACGTGCAAAAGCGAACTCTCCAATGCTTTCAACTGACGTCCCTAAGTTTAATGTGACCACATTTAGACAATCTAGAAAAGCTTGATCCCCTATTGACACAAGATTATTTCCAAATGTTAAATCAGTAAGCTTCTCACATGAACGAAATGCCTGTGCTCCAACTGTTTTACAAGAACTAAAATCAACATTTTGTAGAACTTGACAATCCCAAAACGCACTGTCACCTATTGTTGTTACATTTTCAAGATTGATACTTGAAAGTTTCGAACATCCATCAAATGCTCCTATTCCAATCTCTGTTACTGTAACCGGCAACACCACATTTGTCATGCTTGCACAGTGAAGGAAAGCATAATCTGGGATTTTTTTAATGCCTATTGGAATATTCACTTCACCCCATAATGAATCATTTCCAATAAGAATGGTTGTTGCACAAGCCATAGGATTGGAGTAATAACCTGCAAATTTTATTTCTAAATATTTTTTAAGTGTAATGTTTTTATATTCAACTTTATTGATGAAATAGAAGCCAGCAAAACAATAGTCATTAAATTCCGTAATATCTGAATAAATTTCCAAAGTCCCTGACACCATTCCATACTCATCTTCACCAGAGGCCAACCTATGCTGAATATATAAGTTTGTCACAACATTATTTTTTGAGTTTTTATACAAAGGGCTTCCCGCATAAAAACCAAAACTAATTTTTACCCAATCACGCAAATAGCCTTTAAAATAAACATCATCTATCTGCGCGCCTGTAAATGCATTTTTTTCAAACTGCTGAATATTTTTGCCAAAAGTAAATTTGTCAACATCTATATCTTTAAAGGCATTTGCACAAACCAAAGTAATTGCCTTTCCATCAATCTCATCAGGAATTTCAATTTCTTGGAAATTTGAAGCATGTTCTGTCACACTAGTTATTCCATTGCCTTTTGGATTTAAGGTGAAATATGCTTCCCATTTAGCATATATTGTCACATCTTCGTTTATTGGTTTGTTAAAATCAAAAACCTGAGAATAAGAATTGTCCGCATACCAATCCACAAAATCATAGCCTGTCCTTACAGGGTCTGTGGGTTTAGAAATTTTTCCACCATAAACAATCTCTTGTGTATAAACATCTTTGATTCCATCATCTATGCTTACGGTAATTTTTTTATCTTCCCATTTTGCGTAGAGTGTAATATTTGAAGTAATTTTTTCCACTTCAAAATCAAATTCATTTTCATAAGACTGTTCTTTAAACCATGCAACAAAATCATAACCTGTCTTGGTTGGATCTTGTGGTTGGCTGATCAGCGTGTTGTCTTCCGCTTCAATGCTTTCAACCAAACTTCCACCGCAACTATCAAAAGATACAGTCCATTTTGTAGGAGCGCTTGAACAACAAGCAGTAAGCCCAACACCCCCTGCAAATATAAACATGCAACACATAATTATCATAATAAAAGATTTTTTCTTCATAAAAAACTCCTTCCGTTTTATTTTATCAAATATTGCCAAAAATGTCAATATAAATGAAAATATTTCCTATATAGAAATATAGTGTTGCTTTTTGTTGTAATTTAATACTATATAGGAAACGCACAAAACTCCAACAAGATTTATAATAATCTTATAAAATTGGAGTGAGTTAAATGGATATTAAAGATGTAATTTACAGAATAGGTTATTTCCGCAATAAAGCCAATCTAAGCGCAAGAGCATTAAGTCTTGAAATAGACAAAAATCCAGCTTATATCACAAAACTAGAAGCGGGAGAATATGAGCCTTCAATCAAAGTTATATTAGATATTATAGAGGTTTGTAACACAACCCCAGAAGAATTTTTTTATGAAGATTTAAACACATACAAAATCGACAAAGAAAATCTCAATTTAATAAAAAATCTTCCAGAGCAAAAGAAAATTGCCCTGAAAGAATTGTTGAAATAGTGATATTGACAATAAAAAATCTTGCAAATTGCAAGATTTTTTGTTTTATTATTCAATGACAAGGAGTGTGAGTTTGCTTGCAAGGACGAGCACGACGCAGTCATCTATAACAAAACTTGCGCCAGCAATATTGCCATGGCAATAAAAAAAGATTGCAAATGCAATCTTTTTTGTTTTATTATTCTATGACAAGGAAAACAGAGCCAAGCGCGACAGCATTTGGATATGTTTGACGAAGTCAAAGAGTGATAATGTGTGAGAGTGAGCGAACAATTGCGAAATGAAATTGAGCAATAAAAAAAGACCTTTCGGTCTTTTTTTACATTATTACTCTATAATTTGAGAAACAACACCAGATCCAACTGTTCTTCCGCCTTCACGAATAGCGAAACGGAGTCCTTGTTCGATTGCGATTTCTTTGCTAAGAGTGATTGTCATCTTAACGTTATCGCCTGGCATAACCATTTCAACGCCTGCAGGAAGTTCGATTGTTCCTGTAACATCAGTTGTTCTGAAATAGAATTGTGGTCTGTAACCATTGAAGAATGGAGTGTGACGTCCGCCTTCTTCTTTCTTCAAAACATACACTTCAGCAGCAAACTTTGTGTGTGGATGAATTGAGCCTGGTTTGCAAAGAACTTGTCCTCTTTCGATTTCGTTTCTTTGGATACCACGAAGAAGAACACCGATGTTATCCCCTGCTCTTCCTTCGTCAAGAAGTTTTCTGAACATTTCAACGCCGGTTACAACGGTTTGTTTCTTAGAACCCATACCAACGATTTCAACAACATCGTTGATTCTAACAACACCACGTTCAACTCTACCGGTTGCAACAGTTCCACGACCTGTGATTGTGAAAACGTCTTCAACAGGCATAAGGAAAGGTTTGTCAACATCTCTCTTTGGCTCTGGGATGTAAGAATCCAAAGCGTCAAGAAGTTCTTGGATAGGTTTGCAAGCTGGATCATTGATATTGCCGGCTTGTCCTGCTTCCAAAGCCTTAAGAGCAGAGCCCTTAATGATTGGAGTTTTATCTCCTGGGAAGCCATATTCAGTCAACAAATCTCTGATTTCCATTTCAACGAGGTCAAGAAGTTCAGGATCGTCAACTTGATCAGTTTTGTTCATGAAGACAACGATATAAGGAACGCCAACCTGTCTTGCAAGAAGGATGTGTTCACGTGTCTGAGGCATTGGGCCGTCTGTTGCAGCAACAACAAGGATAGCGCCGTCCATCTGAGCAGCACCTGTGATCATGTTTTTAACATAGTCAGCGTGTCCCGGGCAGTCAACGTGTGCATAGTGACGTTTGTCTGTCTGGTATTCAACGTGAGCTGTGTTGATGGTGATTCCACGAGCCTTTTCTTCTGGAGCCTTATCAATTTCATCATATCTCATTTTTTGTGCAAAGCCCTTTGCAGCGCTGTACATTGTGATAGCAGCGGTCAAAGTTGTTTTGCCGTGGTCAACGTGGCCGATGGTTCCGACGTTAACGTGTGGTTTAGATCTATCAAATTTCTCTGTAGCCATTTTAAAAAATCTCCTTTTTAATGTTTACTTTGTAATTTTAGCATACTTTTTCTAAAAAACCAAATGATTTTAATAAGTTTTTTAAAAAATTTTAAAATTTTTGAAAGAAATTACGCTTTCTTTCTTGCGCCAACGATAGTTTCAGCAATATTTTTTGGAACTTCGTTGTATTTTAAGAATTCCATTGTGAATGTGCCGCGCCCCTGTGTTTGAGAACGAAGGTCTGTGGCGTAGCCGAACATTTCTCCAAGTGGAACTTCAGCATTGACAACCTGAACGCCTGGTTTTGTTTCGTTTCCTGTCAAAATTCCGCGGCGAGAAGTAAGGTTGCCCATAACTGTTCCAAGATATTCATCTGGCGCTTCAACTTGAACTTTCATAATAGGTTCAAGAAGAACAGGGTTTGCCTTTGTTGCGCCATCTTTGAATGCCATAGAGCCGGCAATCTTAAATGCCATTTCGGAAGAGTCAACTTCGTGATAACTTCCGTCAATGACTGTGACTTTAAAGTCAACTGTTTCATATCCGGCAACAACACCGGTTTTGCTTGCTTCTTGAATTCCGTTGTTGATTGGTTGGATGTATTCTTTTGGAATAGAGCCACCAACGGTCTTGTCCTCAAATACATATCCAGAGCCTGGTTCAAGTGGTTCGATGTCGATGATACAATGTCCATACTGACCTTTACCACCACTCTGACGGATGAATTTGCCTTCAGCACGTGCGGCTTTGCGGATTGTTTCTTTGTAAGCAACCTGTGGTTTGCCGACATTTGCTTCAACTTTAAATTCTCTCAAAAGTCTGTCAACGATGATTTCAAGGTGAAGTTCGCCCATTCCGGCGATGATTGTTTGACCTGTTTCTTGGTCGGTGTAAGTTTTAAATGTAGGGTCTTCTTCAGCAAGTTTTACAAGTGCAAGCACCATTTTTTCTTGCATAAGTTTTGTTTTAGGCTCAATAGCAACACGAATAACAGGCTCTGGGAAGTCCATGCTCTCCAAAACGATTGGATGTTTTTCATCGCAAAGTGTTTCACCTGTGATTGTGTCTTTAAGCCCAACGATAGCGGCAATGTCGCCCGCGCCAACTTCTTTGATTTCTTCTCTTTGATTTGCGTGCATACGGATAAGACGCCCAACTCTTTCTTTTTCGCCTTTGTTTGAGTTGTAAACATAAGAGCCGGCTTCAAGTTTACCTGAGTAAACGCGGAAGAATGCAAGACGACCAACAAATGGGTCTGTCATAATCTTAAATGCAAGCCCTGCAAAAGGTGCATCTTCGCTTGGAGCGCGAGTTTCAGTTTGTTCTGTTTCTGGGTTAAGCCCTTCAATATGGTCGATGTCAAGTGGAGATGGCAAATATTCCACCATAGCGTCCAAAAGCATCTGAACACCCTTGTTTTTGTAAGAAGAGCCGCAAAGAACAGGCACTAACGTTCTTGAAATAGTTGCTTTACGAAGCGCTTTTTTAAGTTCGTCAAGAGAAATTTCTTCTCCTTCGAAATATCTTTCCAAAAGTGCATCGTCAGTTTCAACGATTTTTTCAATCATTTCGTCATGAAGTTTTTGAGCCTTGTCTTTGTATTCTGCAGGAATGTCAACGATGTCAATTTTTGTTCCAAGGTCATCTTCATAGACTTCAGCCTTCATTGTGAGAAGGTCGATAATTCCGCTGAAAGTTTCAGCCTCACCTATTGGCATTTGAATTGCAATAGGATTTGTTTTCAATCTATCTCTGATTGAATTTACACAACCATAAAAGTCAGCAGCATCTCTGTCCATCTTGTTGACATAGATGATTGTTGGAACTTTGTATTTGGTTGATTGACGCCAAACAGTTTCTGTTTGTGGTTGCACCTTGTCACGAGCAGAAAGAATCAAAACCGCCCCATCAAGCACCTTCAAAGAACGTTCAACTTCAACAGTGAAGTCAACGTGTCCCGGAGTGTCGATGATGTTGATTTTGTGACCCTTCCAATGACAAGTTGTGCAGGCAGAAGTGATTGTGATGCCACGTTCTTGCTCCTGTGCCATCCAGTCCATAGTGGCCTGTCCGTCATGCACTTCGCCAATCTTGTGATTTTTACCGGTGTAGAACAAAATACGCTCTGTTGTAGTGGTTTTTCCGGCATCAATGTGTGCCATGATTCCCACGTTTCTGGTAAGTTCAAGGTTTGTAGCCATAATTTTTCTCCTTTATAAATTTGTCTTCGGCAAAACCTGCATTTTTGCTTGTTTTTGCCACTGCATGGCAAAAAGCGGCACTTTTACATTTGGTTTTGCCTCTTTTCGCGCCAAACGAAAATCGCGTTTCATTGGCGATTTTGCGCGACTACTGCGGATCATTTTATATGATCACAGCAACGCACCGCCTGTGTCATCCTGAGTGAAACGAAGGATCTCCCAGCGCCCCACTTCGCAAGAGAGTAGCGACCAAGTCGCCAAGCATTGCTGCGACTTGCGTTTGGTCGCTAAGTGGTAAGACAAGCGTCAAAGCGATGCTTTTCGTGCAAGCACGAAAACGAGCCAACAGCGCAGTCTTACCACTTGTAGTGTGCAAACGCCTTATTTGCCTCAGCCATTCTGTGCATTTCGTCACGCTTTTTGATTGAAGCGCCTGTGTTGTTGTATGCATCGATAAGTTCGCCGGCAAGTTTTTCATCCATATTTCTTTCGCCTGTGCGTTTTCTTGCGTTGTTGACAATCCAACGAATAGCAAGAGTTTGACGGCGTTCTGGACGGATTTCCATAGGAACTTGGTAAGTTGCCCCACCAACACGGCGTCCTTTAGTTTCAAGCATAGGTTTTACATTTTCAATTGCGGTCAAGCAAACATCGAGAGGTTCAAGGCTTGTTTTTTCTTTGATAATGTCGAAAGAACCATAAACAATTCTTTGTGCAAGGCCTTTTTTACCGCTCATCATAACTTGGTTGATAAGTTTTGTCACAACTTTGTTGCCATAGATTGGATCAGGCAAAACTTCTTTCTTAACCGCACTATTTCTTCTTGGCATGATTATAACTCCTTTTAAAAATTTTTTTGCGTCCTAGACGCATCCCCTTTAAACTTCTACAATTTGCAAAATCAACAAATTTGCTTGCAACACTGCCCGCATTTGCTTACTTTTTTAAAGTAAGTCGTTTTAAGGGGTCCGGGGAAAATCGAAAGTCCCCGGCGTTTTCTTTTGTTAACTTTTCTTTTAGCGCATAAAAGAAAAGTTTATTTTCCTGATTTAGGTTTTTTAGCGCCATATTTAGAACGGCCTTGTTTGCGGTTTGCAACGCCGGCAGTGTCCAAAGTTCCGCGAATGATGTGATAACGCACACCAGGGAGGTCTTTCACACGTCCGCCACGAACAAGGACAACGCTGTGTTCTTGCAAGTTGTGACCGATTCCAGGAATATAGCAAGTTCCTTCTTGACCATTTGAAAGTTTAACTCTGGCAATTTTACGAAGAGCGGAGTTAGGCTTTCTAGGTGTTGCAGTTCTCACAGAAAGGCAAACGCCACGTTTTTGTGGGCATTCTTCAAGAAGAGGTGCTTTTTTCTTTTTTTCAAAAGTTTTTCTTCCTTTTCTAAGTAATTGGTTAAATGTAGACATCTTTTTCTCCTTTTAATTAAAATTTGTCATAAAAAATGACGCGAAAATTTCGCGCCATGAAAAATGCTTTTTGAAATAAACATGAACAACACAATCGCAAAGCGACTTTAAGCAAACCTGCCTAAATCGGTGAAACAATATAAAACTTGCCACCTGTTGTTTGTTTCTGCTTTTTGTCAAAGCATAGTTTCCGACAACGAAACTATGCACATTATACAACAAACACACTATTCCTGTCAAGCATTTTAAAAAATTTTTTGGACTTTTCTCCCATCAGCGTAATAAAAATCTGGCCTTGCCTTTTTTGCCACGGACTCATTGAACCTCCCTGTAGGTTTTTCAGTCCAATGATTCTCGCATGGGACCATTTTTGGTGGTTCTGGCGGAATTGGTGGCGGTGGTGGTGGAACTTTCTTCCTTAACAGTCCAATCGGCATTTTGTTGTTCCTATCGATCACCTTTTGGCGTTCTTCCATTTTTTTATCATATTCTTTCTTTAAAGGAAGCCAATCTTTATACTTTTCATTCTTAACTTTTCTTTTGCAAGCAAACTCTTGATCTGTAACTGCTTTGACTCCTGCACTTGTGACAACATCAATAATATATTGAAGTGCAAAATTAAAATTAAGCAGTTGTTTTGGTGTCATAGGCTTCCCACATTTAGGGCAATTAGGGCCTGGCATAAAAATCTCCTTTTTCTAACTTTATTATAACATTTTTTATATAATTTACCAAATAAATTGGCTAAATTTTGAAAGTTTCAAAAAATTCGCTTTCGCTTATGATTTTGATGCCAAGCGATTTTGCTTTGTCGAGTTTGCTGCCCGCTTCTTCGCCCGCCAAAACATATGATGTGTTTTTTGACACGGATGACGCCGTTTTGCCGCCATTTTCTTCGATTATTTTTGTCATGTCGCTTCTTGCATAATGTGGCAATGTGCCCGTCAAAACAAAAGTAAGCCCTTCAAGTTTGTTGGATTTTGCTTCTTCTTCCTCTTGGATTTCCACGCCAACATCAAACAAACGCTGAATTTCCAAAAGGTTGTCCTTATCTTTGAAAAAGTCAACAATATTTTGCGCAATAATGTCGCCTATGTCTTCAATGCTGTCCACCTGTTCATATGTGGCGTTTTGCAAATTTTCCAAAGTTTTAAAATGTTTTGCCAAGTCTTTGGCGGTTTTAATGCCAACTTCGCTTATGCCAATTGCAAACAAAAATCTTGCAAATTCAATCTTTTTTGCTCTTTCAATGCTGGAAAGCAAATTTTCTGCCTTTTTGTCCGCAAATTTTTCAAGTTTGACAAGGTCTTGCTTTTTTAAAGTGAAAATATCTGAAAAATGTCGCAATTTAAGGTCGTCATAAAATTGCAAGATGCTTTTTTCTGAAAGCCCCTCAATATTAAACGCTTCACGGCTGACAAAGTGTGTAAGACGGCTGACAATCTGCTCTTTGCAGTTATCGTGATTTTTGCAATACACAAGCGGGCCCTTTTTCACCAAAACACTGCCACAGCATGGACAAACTTTTGGCTCGACAATCTTTTTTGAATGTGGATATTCTTCCGCCAAGCCCAAAACTTCTGGGATAACTTCGTTGCTGCGCCTTATGAAAACTCTGCTTCCGATGGAAACTTTTTTCTTTTTGATATCTTCAATATTGTTGAGTGTTGCACGCGAAATTGTCGCTCCGGCAAGTTGAACAGGCTCTAAAATCGCAGTTGGCGAAACTTTGCCCGTTCTGCCAACCTGCCAAACAACATCTTTGAGTATTGTTGAAATTTCTTCCGCTTCAAACTTGTATGCTCGCGCCCATTTTGGAAATTTGTTTGTGTAGCCAATCTTTTCGCGTGGGGCAACTTCGTTAAGTTTGATGACAACGCCGTCAATCATAACATCAAGTTTATTTTTGACAACATCGATTTGGTTGATTAAATCTTCTGCCGCCTCCATTGTTTTGACAACTTCAAAAAAATCTCCCGTTTTAAAGCCATTTTGTGCAATAAAATCGTGCATTTCTTTTTGAGTTTCAAATTTTTTGCCGTCCGCCGTCAAAACTGCATAACAAAAATAGTCCAAATTTCTTCGCGCAGTTTCTTTTGGGTCAAGGTTTCTAATTGCTCCTGCAACTCCATTTCGTGGATTTTTAAGTGGTTCTTCCGCGGTTTTGTTGTATTTTTTAAAAGCAGAGTTTGTCATCATGCCTTCGCCCTGAAACAAAATATGCTTTTTAAATGGTATGACAAGTGGCACGCTTCTGATTGTCTTAACCTGCGCCGTCACATCTTCGCCAATTTCACCATTTCCACGTGTAGTGGCACTGACAAATTTGCCGTCATTATATTCCGTGACAATTGTCAGCCCATCGAATTTATATTCCACGGCAAAAGTTGGATTTTTCACATACTTTTTCATATCAAAATAAAAGTCTTCAAGTTCCCCAAACGATCGCACTTTGCCCATGGAATAAAGCCTGACTTCATGCTTTTTCTTGACAAACTTTGAAAGCACATCTCCGCCCACGCGCTGAGTTGGAGAATTGTCCAAAACAACGCCGGTTTCTTTCTCTAAATCGACAAGTTCGTCATACAATTTGTCGTATTCTTTGTCACTTATGGTTGGATTGTCAAGTTCATAATAATTTCTGTTGTGAATTAAAAGTTCATCCACAAGTTCTTTCATTCTTTTTAATTTGTCCATCTTAATCCTCCAATTTTTCAAGTTTTGCCATGTTGAGCATCAAACTTTTTATGCCAACATCAAACTGAATGTCCGCGACAAGCCCATCATCTGAAATATTCACAATTTGACCTTCGCCAAAGCGTGCATGAAAAACCCTGTCTCCCACTTGAAAGCCGGACGAGAAAACTTCTTCTTTTTCGCCCGCAACAAAGTCATTGGAAACAATTTTTGTTCGCTTTTTGTCAACAATGCCAAGTTCACTTAAAAACCTGCTTGGAGTTTGAAAACTCGACTTGCCATACAAAAATCTTTTTGCCGTATAAGAAAGATAAATTTTCTCTTCGGCGCGTGTGATTGCAACATACATAAGCCTGCGCTCTTCTTCCATTTCCGCCTTTGAAAAAGATGCTCGTGCAAGCGGAAACATCCCCTCTTCAAGCCCAACCACAAACACAACCTTAAATTCCAAGCCCTTGACCGAGTGAATTGTGGAGAGTGTGACAACGCCATTTTCTTGAATTTGGTCGCTGTCCGTTTTAAGCATAACCTCCGCCAAATAATCTTCAAGCGTTGCGCCGTCATTGTCGTTCATGTATTCTTGCACGCCCGAAAGCAAACTGTCAACATTGGCAAGTTTTGAAACGCCGTCCTCATCCTTGCCGGCAAGCGCTTTGTCAATCTCAAAAGTTTCAACAACACTCTTCACAAAATCAAAAAGTGGCAAAATTTTTAAATTTTGTTGCATTTTTTTGATATTTTCAACGAATTTTTCAAGTTTTGCGTGATATTTTGAAAAATTAAACCTTTCGCTCAAAAGATATTCTAGCAGCGAATTTTCACCCGCTTCATTCTGCAAATTCAAAATCCCCGCATCCCCTATGCCGCGTTTTGGAAAATTGATTATCTTTAAAAGTGAAATGTCATCGCGCGGATTGACGAATATAGATAGGTATGCCAAAATCAATTTGATTTCAGCGCGTTCGTAAAACTTAAACCCGCCATACAATTTGTATGGAATTTGATAGGATAAAAATCCTTCTTCAAGTGCGCGTGAAAGTGCATTCACACGCATCAAAACTGCAAAATCGTTGTAAGAATAGCCTTCGCACGCCAAATCTTCAATCGTCTTTGCAACAAACATTGCCTCGTCACGCTCATCAAAAGCAGTGTAAACCACCGGCCCATCGCCGCTGTCTTTTTCCGTCCAAAGATTTTTGTCCAAACGCTCTTTATTATTTTTTATGACATTGTTTGCAAGCGTCAAGATGTTTTTTGTGGAGCGATAGTTTCTTTCAAGTTTAAACACTTTCACATCTTCAAAATCCTTGTTTAAATTGAAGATGTTTTCATAGTTTGCGCCTCGCCAAGAATAGATGCATTGGTCCTCATCCCCAACGACAAACAAATTTTTATGCACACCGCACAAAAGTTTGATAAGTTTATATTGCACCAAATTTGTGTCCTGAAATTCATCAACTAAAATGTATTCAAAACGATTTGCATAGATGTTTAAAATGTCTTTAAAATTGTTGAACAAGAAAAGCGTTTTATTCAAAAGGTCGTCAAAGTCCAAAGCATTGTTTTTTTGCAAATATTCTTCATATTCATGACATATGCTTTGCATTACATTCAAACTTTTATCTTTGCGATATTCTTTCAACGCTTCAAAATAGTCGTCTATGTCAAGCCCCTTGTTTTTGATGTTGTCAAGATGAATTTCAACCTTGTCTTTTTCGTCCTCTTCAAGATTAGATTTTTTTAAAAGGTCTTTCAAAATCTTGTCGCGGTCTGTGTCGCCTATGATTGTAAAATTTTTCGTGTATCCGCCGATGCAGTCAATATGTTCACGCAAAATTCTCACACACATGCTGTGAAAGGTGGAAATCCAAACGCCGTGCGCCCCCATGCTTTCAAGGCGTGATTTCATTTCATTTGTGGCTTTGTTTGTGAAAGTTATCGCCAAAATATTATAAGGGCTGACACCCTTGTCAATAAGGTAACAAATTCTGTGCGTCAAAAGTCTTGTTTTGCCACTTCCAGCCCCTGCTGTAACCAAAACAACACCCTCTGTGCATAAAAGTGCCTCTTTTTGCTGCTCGTTTAAACTTTCAATGTCAAAACCATTCATATAAGCATTTTAACACATCAGATAAATTTTTAGCAAACAAAAAATGTTAATCAAACCAAATTTTTGTGGACTTTTTGCAGGAAGATGCACTGTGCATATAATGATTAAAATCTAAAACAAACGAAACGAGTTCTTTTTCGCGCAAAGAAAAACTTTCTTCAAATTCATTTTTACATTGTCCAAAAACAAGCAGTTGATTTTTCGACATATTTTGCACAAGTTCTTTTTCAGTGTCAACCATCTTGCCAATAATCGCCTTGCCCTTAATTCGCCTAAATTCATTTAAAATAACTCTTTCCACATCTTGTCTATCCACAACTTTCTCCTAATAAAAAATAATCGTTTACACACATTATTATAGCGTTGCGTTAGTCTTAAAGTCAAGTAAATAAATAATATTATTTCTAGAATTAAAATAGGAGCAAAAATTGGCAAATTATTTTGATTTATTTTCAGATGTGTTAAAAGAAAAGGGTTTGACAATTGACGATTTAAACAAAAACAAAGTTGTCAAACAAAATGTCTTTTACGAATTTTCAAAATATTGTCCGTCCATGGCAAATGGCATAAATTTCGCAAATTTTGTCGAAGTTTCTTTGGACTATATTTTTGAAATAACAAATGAAAACAATTTTAAAAAATATAAAACTTCTCAAGCAAATTTTTACAACAATCTTTTAAAAATGCTTGAACAAATGAATGTAAAACGCACTCACCTTTCAAAGAAACTTGGCATTTCGCGTTCAACATTCCTTAGGTGGCAAAATGGCGCGACCCCAAAACTTTCAACAGTGGTTGAAATTGCAAAACTGCTTGGCTGCCATATTGACGACCTGCTTGAAACGGAAAAATAATCGGCAAAACCTGCATTTTGGCTTGTTTTTGCCACTGCATGGCAAAAAGCGGCGCTTTTACATTTGATTTTGCCTCTTCCTCGCGCCAAACGAAAACCGCATTTCATTGGCGGTTTTGCGCGACTACTGTGGAACATTTTATATATATGGAAAAATGAACTTTGAAGCACCACTCCCGTCATCCTGAGCAAAGCGAAACATCTCTAAACAGATTTTTCTTTGTAATATGTCACAGAAATCTCTCCATATTTCTTTTCGTCTATGACTTCAAAAAAATCGCAGTTGATTTTATCTTCCAGCGCATGTTCGCAGACAATAATGCCATCTTCCGCCAAAAGATTTTTTTCTTTAATTTTTTGCAAAACTTTTTCATAAAGCCCGCTTTTGTAAGGCGGGTCAACAATGATAAGGTCAAATTGTCTGTCACACTTGTCTAAAAACACAAGGGCATCACATTTCACAACTTTAAGGTCAACTCCAACAAGTTTAAGGTTGTCTTTTGTGAGGCGGACACTTCGAAAATCACAATCCACCATCACAACATCGCCTGCCCCACGGCTGTAGGCTTCAATTCCCATAGCGCCCGTTCCACAGAACAGGTCAAGCACTCTTTTGTCGGGCAAGAAAAATTGCAATTTAGTGAAAATCGCCTGCCTAACCTTGTCCGTTGTTGGACGGATATGTTTGTATTTATTTTCTAAAAGTTTTCTTCCTTTAAGTTTTCCGCTGTCAATTCTCATATGTAAATATTAGCATATTTGCAAAAAAATAGCAAAAAAATTTAAATAATAATGGTTTTTCCACGCATTTTTGAGAAATTTGTCAATATTTCATATGAAATTGTATCAACCCGCTTTGCCAAGACTTGCGCATCTTTCATTACAATCACCCTGTCGCCGACACGCACATTTTCGTCAACTTTAACAAAAAAGGCGTCCATGCAAATATTGCCAACACAGTCATAATTTTTGCTGTTGATTTCAACTTTAAAATTGGATGAAAGTCCACGAAAAAGTCCATCCCCATAGCCTAAATTTACAACGGCAAACACGCCGTCTTTTTTAACTTTGTATTTTTGTCCATAGCCAATAAAATCCCCGCGTTTTGCATGAAAAATTTTTGTCACATGGGATGCAATCTGCATAACCGGCCGAAGTGACGGCTCTCCATATCCATAAAGCCCAATGCCAACTCTTTGCATATCATATTCAAAAGGATATTGCAAGATTCCGCTCCCACCAAAACAAATTGAAGTTTTTTGAGAAAGCAAACTGCTTAAATTTAAAAATTTTCTGTAATGTTTTTCAGTTGCTTTGAAATTATCTGTGCATGGAAAATGTGTGTAGATGGATTTTAAAACAATCCCCTTTTCTTCCAAAAGCCTGTCAATCATTTTCATTTCAATTTCACTTGAAACGCCAAATCGATGCATTCCGCAATCAATTTTAAGATGCATCCCCAAGTTTTTTGCACGCAGTATGTCGCGTTCATTTTCAACCATAACTTCCAAATCAAATCTGCGGCATTTTGCAAAATCTTCCGTCTTTGCACAAATCAAAATTGGCGCATCTGTATATCTTCTAAGCATCGCTCCTTCATCCGCACTCACAACTCCAAAATACGCCACTTTGCCATTCAAAATCTCGGCAATTTCACGCATTCCATGGCCATATGCATTCGACTTAACCATTGCACAAACCCTTCGCCCTGCAAAATGATTTAAATTGTGTAAAAGATTCTTTGAGTTTATTATTTTTTCGTTTTTCATGCGGTTTTTATATGCAAAATCACATTTTTTTGTGCGTTTTTTGTAAAATGTGTCGAATTGTGACGGCATTTTGAAGCAATTTTTTTTATTTTTTAGTAAAATTTGTTTATGGAGGCATTTTATGACTAGGCCAAAGTTTACTCTCAGAATATCAAACGTCATGCATCAAAAACTTGAATACACCGCAACTTTCAACGGTCGCAGCAAAAACAAGGAAGTCGAAACCGCAATCAAAAGATATATCAGAGATTTTGAAAACTTGCACGGAACTATTCAAGTGGATGATTTGGAAGATTAAAAAATTTTCTTCCGATTTTTAATTGACATTGATAAATTTGTGTAGTATAATACACATAGTTTTTCGTTGGAAGATATGGATTGCTAGCTCAGTTGGTAGAGCATTCGACTCTTAATCGAAGGGTCAAAAAACAACTTAATAACAAATATGGACTGCTAGCTCAGTTGGTAGAGCACTCGACTCTTAATCGAGGTGTCCGGGGTTCGAGCCCC
>CANRDW010000004.1 GCA_947629505.1 uncultured Clostridia bacterium | reverse complement strand
CGAGAGCGTCCATCTCTTCGCGGATGATTTTTTGAATTTTCAAACTCACGCGTTGCGCTGGTGGAAGGAGTGTGAAAATCCCCGTTGCAACCTGCTTTATGTAGCCCGCGCGCAAAAGCAAAATGTGGCTTTTTAAACTTGCCCCATTTGGCGCTTCTTTAAGTCTTTGCCCAACAAGTGTTGATAACTTCATACTTCCTCCTCTTGAATTTGGTCGAGTTCTTTCTTTATAATAAACAATTTGCCAGATGCCTTTGAAAGTTCTTCTTGGCAGAATTTGGCAAGTTCGCTTGCGCGCTGAAAATGTTTTTGTGCCTCCGCAAGTGGCAAAGATTCATTTTCAAGTTTGTTTATGATTTCTTCCATTTCTTTAACAGCGTCTTCGTAATTCATTTTCTCTCCTTAAATTTTGTGATGATTTGCCCGTCAGCAAAGTTGATTAAAATGTCCGCTTTTTCGTCAATTTTATTTGCCGACGTCACAGATATGCCGCCTTGTTCTATTTTAGCATATCCAAGCCTTAAAATGTCAAGCGGATTGTGTTTATTTAATTTTGCAAGTTTGATTTCCAAAGCATATTTTGCTTCAACCACAAACGCATTGAGTTTTGACGAAAGTGTGAGCGTCAATTTGTCGAGTTTTTGTTTGTAGTTTTTTATCTTGGTTTCAAACAAGTCCAAAATGATGTTTTTATTGCCCTGAAATTCAACTGTTTTGTCAGCAAGATAACTTTCCAAAAGCCTTGAAAGTCGCGACAAATCCTTGTTTAAAAGAGTTTTGTTGGAATGGGTGTCCGTTGTGAGAAGTTCTGCCGCAGCACTTGGTGTGGGCGCTCTTAGGTCGCTTGCAAAGTCAATGATTGTAAAGTCGGTTTCATGCCCGACCGCCGAAATAATCGGCTTTTTGCAGTTGTAAGTCGCCCGTGCAACAACTTCTGTGTTGTAAGCCGCCAAATCTTCCAAACTGCCGCCTCCACGCGCCACAATCACAACATCCACGCCGTCATATTCACTGAAAAAGTCAATGCCAGCCTTAATCTCATCTTCTGCACCGCTTCCCTGCACTTTGGTGCTGTAAAGCACAATGTCCACAGACGGATTTCTTCGCCAAGTGACGTTTTTTATGTCCTGAATGACTGCGCCATCTTTTGATGTGACAACGCCTATTCTTTTTATGGTTTTTGGAATTGGTTTTTTGTGCGCTTCGTCAAAGATGCCCTCTTTCAAAAGTTTTTCTTTAAGTTCCAAAAAACGCTGATACAAAACGCCCTGCCCATATGGCTCAATCTTTGAAACGACAAAGTTAAATCGCCCCTGTTTTGTGTAGAAATTTGGGCTGCCTGTGATGACAACGCTGTCGCCTTCTTTGACGCTTTGCATGATGTCTGGATAAAAGCAAATGCATGGCAGACTGCTTTCTTCGTCTTTGAGATTAAAATAAAATGAACTTTTTGCAACAGAAACGCCAAAAACTTCTCCAACTATTTTGACGTTGTGGAGAAGTTCTTCTGCGTTAAAAATATTTTTAACATAGTTATTAAATTTTGTGACAGAGATTGTGCCTATCATTTTTCTTCCAAAATGGCTGATACAAGCCCATTAACAAATTTGTGAGATTTTTCCGTGCTGTAAGTCTTTGCAAGATTCAACGCTTCGTTTATGGCAACAGCCTTTGGAGTGCCGCAAAACTCAATTTCTGTGAGTGAAAGATAGACAAGTGCAAGGTCTATTTTAAAAAGTCTGTCATATTCATAGTTTTTCAAATGTTTTTCAATTTGAGTTTTAAGTTGGTCTTTATGTGCTTTAAATTCACTCATAATTTCTTCGAAAAACTTTTTATCTTCTTCTTTGTTAAGTTCGGTTAAACTTTCTTTTGAAAGCGCTTCGTCACATTCATGAAAAAGCCCCTCAAAAATAAGTTTAAACGCATTGCATCTTGCATCGTTACGCATTTTCAACCTCTTTATCACATTCGACATTAATCACATGAATGTTGATTTTTTGTGGTTTTAATGCCACCATTGTTGCAAGTGAGTTTCTCACATTTTCCTGAACGCGATATGCAATGTCTGGCACGCTGAATCCAACATAAATGCTTATATACACATCGATTGTAAGCGCCCCATTCTTTTCAAACTTAATCTCAACGCCGTCATCATATTTTTTGAAAACACGTTTAATCCACGGACGTGCCGAATTGGTCACACTTTCAACGCCGTTGATTTCCTTTGCCGCAAGATTTATGATGGAAACGAGGATTTTTCTGTCGAGAGTAATCTTTCCGCTTCCTTCCTGATTTTTAACTGCCATAATATGCTCCTTATGTTATTACAAACATATTTTATCATAAGTCAAACAAATTTTGCAAATTATTCTGCATAATTTATTATAATATCTTCAATTGGTCTTTTAAGTTGTTCAATAACGGTTGTCCAAATGCCAATTGCCTCATCCTCTTCAAGATGTGCCGCTTTGACAACAACGTTGACTTTGCTGTCTGTGACAACCACAACGCAATCTTCAAAGCCTTGCGCTTTGATCAACCCTTCAACGACAAGTTCTTTGTCCATAAGATTTATAAGGTCAAGTTTTGCTTGCTGAGCCGCTGCGACAGCGCTTTCTGTTGAACTTTCGCCGTTTATAATTGCGTCATAATACAAAAGTTCTTGGTCGCGAGTTGACGCCCTGTCATTTCTGAATGACGAAAAATAACTTGCCGCTTCAGTTGTTGTGGTTGTGGTTTGTTTAATTGAATTATTAAGCACGATATTCAAATAGCCCGTCACTCCAAGTAAAAGCACCATTGCTGAAAGTATGATAATTTTTGTTCTCTTTTTCATAATCACTCCTTTAACATAAAATTGTTATATTACTGCTGTCAATTTCAAGAACGGTTGTTGCAGCCGTTAAAATGTTCATCTTCACGCTGAAATTTTCTGCGCCTTTTGCAACAATCACCACCCCCTTTATTGTCGGATAATATTCCTTCACAACAACAGGCTCGCCGTTGTCAAGAATCACTTTCTCCGAAGATATGACGATGTCATTTCCGCCAGATGAACTTGTCCGTGTTTCAATATCTTTGGCGTATTCATATGAAAAGCCGCTTTCCAAGGTTATTAAAACGCTGGTTTGTCCCACGCCCGAGATTTTGGACAATACATTAGAAAGTTTATTCTCTAAATTTTTCACATATTCCACCGCAATGTTGTCCGTTGATGTCGAAACATCTTCGTTTTTGTCGGCAGGCTTATTCAAAAAAGAAAAGTATGCCACACAAAGCACAACTCCCACAAAAACTGCAAGATAGATATGAATGTGCTTTATTGATTTTATCTTGTTAAACAAATCTTTGACTTTACTCATTAAACCTAACCTCCACATCTTTTAAAAGTTCAAAACTTTTTGCTATGTCAAGAATTTTTATCTTGGCTCTTGCTATATCCATATTGCCAAATTCTTTTGTATATTCAATATCGCATAAATCGACATAAACACTGAAAATCTCCAACTTTTCTGACAGAATGTTGGCGTTGATGGAGATTTTAACTCTCTTCATTCCTTCGCTTTCAACCTTTTTTGAAAAGTCGTCTGAAAGTGCCGTCACTTTGTCTAGATTGAGTTGATAGAGATAATCTTCTTGAAGTTCGCTTTGCTGCCCAAAGAATTTTGATATATCAAAGTTTTTGCCAAAGAGTTTTGGAAGCGGCATGATTATCACAAGCAAAATTGCAAAGGAAAAAATCACTTTTGTGTATTTGTTAATCTGCCCTTCTGGCAGCACAAGTTCGGACAGAACGCTTAAAATCACAACACCCGCAATTGACAAAAGCCAACTTGAAATCGCACCCATTTTGCCTCCCCTAAACAAGATTTGCGCTGCACATGATAAGTCCGGTCAGCACCAAATACATAAACGACACCGCTACAATAAGCGCAATCAAAAGCGACATGCTTTTTGAAACATCGCTGATAAACGAGGCAACTTTGCTGTCGCCAATAGGCTCAATCACGCCCGCCATAAACTTCAGCGAAAGCATAAACAAAACAAGTTGCAAAACAGGTGAAATCACGCTTGCAAGCAAAAGGAAAAGCCCAACGCCACCGACAGCGTTTTTGATGAGTGTGCTGCTTGCAAGGATGATGCCCATGCCGTCTGCAACATAGCCGCCCACCACCGGCACATAACTTTTTATGGCATATTTTGCTGTGCGGATGGAAAGCCCGTCAACGCTGCCAGCCATGATGCCCTGAATTGAAATAAAGCCCAGAAAGATGGTGAAACAAAAGCCGATTGTCCATTTGAAAGTGGACTGCAAAAAGGACACGAATTTGTCAAGACGGACATTGTTTGAAAGATTGCCGATGATTGAAAACACAAGCGAAAAGATGAAAATAGGCAACAGAATATGCGTGATAAAAGAGATTATGACATTTGAAATAAGTGCGATTGCAGGCTGATAAATCCCTACAGAAACAGAACCGCCAATAGCGGTCAATAATGTCAACAAAAGCGGAAAGATGCCGTCAAAAACACTTTTGATTGTTGTGAGCGTTTGAGTTGTGGTTTGCATAAGTTGCACAAGTGTCGCTCCCAAAAAGACAATCACAATCCCATAAGTGACAAAGTGAACAATTCCGCCGATGGACTTTCCAGAACTTGTCGGCTTTAATGAAGAAATCATGCCGCCCAAAATGGATATTGCAATTATGCTTGCGATGATTGGCATAAAGGTTTTCATGCCGTCCCAAAAAATCGAACTGACTGCCGCGAGAAAAGACTTTGAATTTTCCGCATAGTCGCCCGAGATGACAAGTTTGAGTTTGTCCATAAACGAATTTGACGCAAAAATCTCTTTTGCCGAAACTGACAGTTTTGAAATGACATCTTCAAGTGCTGTAAAGTCCAAATTGTCGAGTTGTTTTTCAACTTCCTCTTCAAGCGCTTTTTGTGTATCATCCTCTTGGACAGTTGCCGCATATGCAACATTCACCTCAAAGCCCGATATGCCAAATCGCCCAAAAAAACAAGAAACAAAGATGCACAGCACAATCATTAAAACAAAAACCTTGACAATCCCCTTCCTTTTTGTCAGGCTCAACATTTTTCTTGTCACTTTGGCAAAAGTTGCATGACAATATCAAGGATGCTGGTCACAATAGGAAGGGACATGACCAAAATCACAATTTTGCCACCAAGCAAAACCTTGTCCGCAAGCGAAGAATTGCCCGTGTCACTGCAAACGCTAGAAGCAAACTCCGTCAGATAGCCCACGCCGATTATCTTCAAAACAACGCTGTAAATAGACGAATTTATGCCCGAAAAATGAAAGATGCTGTCAAAGATTTTGAAGATATCTGAAAAATAAGAAAGCATGTAAAGAATGATTATTATTCCGCCCACAATGGACAACAACACGGCAAAATCAGCCCGCACAGGTTTGACAACCATGCAAGCCACACAAGTGATAAGTGCAACACTGATAATTTTGAAAAGTGTGTCCATATGCGCCTTTTAAAAACTAAATATCGTTCTTATGTTTGTAAACAACTCCCCGATCATGCCAACAACCATAAACAGCACAATCACAACTCCCGCCAAAGTTGCCAAAGTGGAGATGTCGTCCTTGCCGCTGTTTTTCAGAATTTGGCTGACAACGGCTGTCAAGATGCCTATTGCGGCGATTTTGAAGATAATATCAACATCCATCTGCATCTCCTTTTAAAACAGAATGACCGCCACAAAAAGCCCACAAATAAAGCCAAGTTTGATTGAAAGAGAGCCATATTTTTTGTGTTCTTCATCACAAGTTTTTTTAAACTCGCCAAATCTGCTCACATAAGAAGAAATTTCTTTCGTCTGATTTTCAACATCGCTTCTGCCAAGCATCTTAAAAAACATCAAAATTGCTTCTTTTTCATCCGCTTTTAAACAGTCCGCTTTTTTAAAGATTTCGCTCTCCACGAGTTCGCATTCTCTGTCCAAAAATCTGACAAACTGCTCGTCCACTCCAAGAAGATGTTTTTTCAAATTTTCGTCCAAATTTGCAAACAAAACTCTAAGCCTTTCGCGTGAGAAATTTATCTCCATGCAAAGTTTGTCCGCCACTGTGATAAGGCTTGTGAAAAACTTTTTGCGTTTGGCGTATTTAAGTGACATAACATAGCCCACAACAACGCAAACTCCAAACAATAAAACAATAAAAATATATTTCATGCACCCTCCTTAAGTTGAGTGATAAATCCGCGCAAAATTCTCATCATAAATTCCCTCAAAAGTGCCTGGGCCGTTGCGTTTTGAAAGCACAACAAAGCGTTTAAACAACTTCTCTTTAATCACCTCTTGGAAAAGTGGCTTTTTGCAGAAAGTTTCAACGCTTTCGGCGTGTGCAGACGCCAAAATTTTCACTCCGCAAGTGCAGGCATATCTTATTGCATCCACATCATCCTCTTGCCCCACTTCGTCCGTGACGATGATGTCTGGTGAAAGCGAACGAATGCCGTTTTCAAAGCCCACTTTTTTGCTTGAAAAAGCAATCTTGTCGGTGTAAGACGAATTTATGCCAATGTCAAGTTCGCCACGCTCGTCAAGTAAAAGCACATTGTATGCCAAATTGCGCTGACTTAGTTGACTGACAAAATCCTTTAAAAAAGTGGTCTTGCCACAGCCGGGCGGAGAAATTACAAGCGTGTTTTGGACTCCATCATTTGAAACGATGTATGGAAATGCACAAAGCGAACAATTCTTCACAAAATGTGGCACACGAATGTTGCAAGAAGTGAAATTTGACATAGTTTTGATTTTGCCGTTTTCCTCCACAAGATTTCCGCCAATTCCAATTCTCACAGCATCATCAGTGACAATAAATCCCCGTTTAATCTGCTCATTCACCGAATAAATTGAACACTCACTCGCCCTGAAAATCACATCTTCAATCATAATTTTGCTTGCAATCAAGGCGTTTGCACGCGATGTTGTCACGCCGTTTTCACAAAGAAAAAAATTTTTGCCGCTGACATTGATGACAACCGGCCTGTCGCATCTGAGCCTTATTTCATTGACGGCTTTTAGATTGATTTTGCTTGCGATAATATTGTAAAACTTCTCTGGCAGGATTTTTTCCAGCATACACTCACCCCTTAAAACAACTTATGAGAGAAAAGTTTGCATTTGGCGTCAAAATTTGGCGGGTTTTGTCGCATAAAAAAGTTGGCAAATTTTTCTTGACAAAGGCGTGGCAAATCTATATAATATTATTGCTGGGCTAGACGGGGAGATAGCGGTGCCCTGTGACCTGCAATCCGCTACAGCAGGGTCGAACAGTTGCCTAGGTGCAAATTGGTTGAATATGTGCACATTTTTCTTGCGTTGAAATCAAGGTCTTATGCAATCGACTCCTTTGAACCGTGTCAGATCCTGACGGAAGCATCACTAAAAAGATTGGTCGTTGTGCCATGAGGAAACTTTGGTGGAGCAAGCAATCTGTGAGGCAGTCGGTCAGTCTGCAACAAAGCAATCGCCCAGAAAATGAAAAAGCAAGGTTGTTTCCTTGCTTTTTTGTTTCAATATTTAGTGTATTATGCAATATATTATTGTTGCATAATACACAACATATGGTGTTATGTAGTTTTCTGCTTTGTTTTTGCTTGTTTCTTTGTTTTTGGGTCTTTGACAACTTGTTTAAGGTTTTCAACCTCTTCTTTCACGGCCTTTTCGCCCTTGTTTACAAGTTTCTTTGCATCATCACAGTGTTTATATAAAAGTGCCCCTGCAACAAGCCCCGCACCAAAGCCAACAACCATCCAGATTTCTTTCATGAAAAATGCCCTCCTATTTCTAGTGTGGGCATTTGTCGAAAAAATATACAAAAAGTCGAATTTAATATTTAAATGCTTCCAAAATTGAAATTATCTTTGAAAAATCAACCTGTTGCCCCGCTTCAATGATAAGTGGCTCTTCAAAGACGTTTTTGCTTATATCACAGATTGATGAAAGCGCCTTTGGATTTGCAAGGATGATGTAATTTGCGATGTTTATGAAAGTTTGATAGATATCTTCCTCAATAAACAGAATTTTTGGACAATTGAAAATCAAACTTTCAACCAAAATTTGATTTGGAACGCGATTGAAACGTTTTGAAAACAAAGAATTGAGCATTCTTATCATGCTGCTAAACATCTCGCCACATTCTTCATATTTTATGTCCATGTTGGAAAATCTGTCGCCAAAGGAATACACTTTGTATTTATTTTTAATCTCATTGTAAAACTTAAACGCCTGATTTTTAGCGTCATAGATGGCAAAATATATGTTTACTTTCACGCCAGAGCCAAAATCATCTTTCCCAACTATTGAGATATGCTGCATGTGGTCATAAATCACAGTTGTTGTGCTGAGATAATTTGCCACATTGCTTATGAAATCGTTTTTAAAGTCGCTGATCTTGTATTTTTCAATATTTTCAACGGTTTTTATTTCATTTTTATGTTTTTTATACTTTTTTCTTCCAAGACGCCACGATGCTTTAAACTCCCGCCAAGCAAACTTCCAAAAATTCTTTCTTGTTTTGCTGTTAAATTCGATTTGTGGATTATCTATTCCAAGAAAATAGTCATATTCCGAAAGTTGTGTAAGTGCATTTGTGCAGATCTCGTTTGCTGGCTGAAGAAAACACTTGTCCGCCTTAACAAATGGAGAAAGCGTTTCAATGTCCGCCACAACGTTTGAAACAAGCGTATAAACATATTCGTTTATATTGTTTAAAAATTCTTCGTTGAAACTTTCGTCTAAATTTTCAATTAAGTCTTTGTTTAATTGATTTTTCATCTCTCATCCTTTTTGTTTATTTCATTATATAAGCGCAAAGGTCAACAAGTTTGTTTGAATAGCCCCATTCATTGTCATACCATGCAACAAGTTTGACAAATGTTGGTGAAAGCATAATGCCGGCAGTCGTGTCAAAAATGCAAGTTCTGCTGTCGCCGATAAAGTCGCTTGAAACAACAGGTTCATCTGTCACACCAACAATGCCAGCCATATTTGTTTTGCTTGCTTTTTTAACTGCTTCAACAATCTTTTCATATGTTGTAGGCTTTTTAAGTCTGCAAGTCAAATCCACAACACTGACGTTGAGTGTTGGCACTCTGTAACTCATTCCTGTGAGTTTGCCTTTAAGCGTTGGAATAACCTCTCCAACCGCCTTTGCAGCGCCCGTTGAAGATGGGATGATGTTGTAACTTGCCGCTCTTCCTCCGCGCCAATCTTTTTTGCTTGGCCCGTCAACAGTCAGTTGTGTGGCAGTTGTGGAGTGAACAGTGCTCATAAGCCCCTCTTCAATCCCAAAAGCGTCATCAATGATTTTTGCAAGTGGTGCAAGGCAGTTTGTTGTGCAAGATGCGTTTGAAACAATATCCATGCTCTTTTC
Organism: uncultured Clostridia bacterium; assembly: GCA_947629505.1. Lineage (GTDB taxonomy): Bacteria > Bacillota > Clostridia > Christensenellales > UBA1242 > Caccovivens. Next base: position 32,426 of record CANRDW010000004.1, on the reverse strand, counting down.
ATATTTGTCGTTGTTCACGCCCATAACAAACATAGGCATATTTTTGCCTGGTGCGGAAACAACAACTTTCTTTGCCCCTGCGTCAAGGTGCGCTTTTGCAGTTTCATATGCAGTGAATTTGCCTGTGCATTCAACCACAACATCCACACCAGCCTCTTTCCATGGGATGAGTGCAGGCTCTTTTTCTTCAAAGAACGCAATCTTCATTTTGCCAACACAAAGTTTGCCGTCTTTGACAGTCACCTTTTCATCAAAGTGCCCATGAATTGAGTCATGTTCCAAAAGATATTTTGCATAGTCCACTGTCAAAAATGGGTCGTTGATTGCGACAACTTCCACATCATCTCTTTTGGCTGCAATTCTCAGTGACAGCCTTCCAATTCTTCCAAATCCGTTGATTCCAAGTTTAACTTTTTTCATATTTCCTCTCCTTTTAAATTAAACTTCTTCTGCTCTGCCATATCTCAAATCTCCAACAGCGATTGTCCTTGTAAAGTTTAAAAGTCCTCCAAGCCAAAGCACAAGCGCTATGAAAATCCAAAAGATAACACATATGACATTCAATGCATGCAGTGGGAAGAACAAACAAATCAAAATCCCACCCGCAATGCTGCAAGCCAAAATCACACTCCAACAAATCAAAAGCAGCGCATTTTTAAAACGGCTATATTGTTTTCTGACCGGTTTTTGAGATGTTTCAAATTCGGCAATGTCAACGCCAACATATTTGTTAAGGCGTGTTGCCATTGAGAAATTGTTGCAAACAGAGAGAAGTTCAAACATCTCTTCGCTGTAACAAATTGCTGAAATATCTTCAAAGAAATTGAAGGCAAAAATCTTTCTCACAATCGCCCTTGCCATGCGTTTAAACATATTCACAAATTTGTTTCTTTTTGCTTTAAGCGTTGTGATTTGCGCCGTGGAAATTGTGAGAGTTTTGTATTCTTCATCTGTGAGCGGACGCCTTACAACCATGATTTTGCCTTTCTGCATTTTGCAGGAATGAAGCGAATTGATAATTTCTTCTTTATTGGATGAATTTTTAAAAACATGCACTTCAACATCTTTGTCAAAATCCGCCTTTAGTGATTCTTTCATTCCAACAAAAAACTTCACATCTTTGCTTTTATGCGCTTGGATGAAATTTTTAAATCCTTCGACATTTTCCACGATAGGAACGATTATATTTATCATTTGCTATCCCCCGAAATTTTTTTCAATCTCCTTGAATGTCTGCCGCCTTCAAAACTTGTTGTCAAAAATATTTTCACAATAGCAAGCGCTTTTTTCTTTTTCAAATTTCCGGGCAAGCACAAAACATTTGCATCGTTGTGTCGGCGGGCAAGTTCTGCCATTTTGTTGTCCAAGCAAAGCGCCGCCCTTATCTTTGGATTTCGATTTGCCGCAATGCTCATGCCAATGCCCGTTCCACAAATGAAAATTCCAACATTGCTTTTGCCCTCCAAAATCTTGGTTGTGCCAAGTTTGGCAAAGTCAGGATAATCCACAGGCTCTTTGCTGTAAGTTCCAACATCGATGGTGATGATATTTTCTTGATTAAAAAAGGTTTTAAGTTCTTCTTTTAAAGCATAACCGCGATGGTCGCTTGCCATTATAATCATACTCTCCCCCTTAAAACTTTCAATTTTTCAAGCAAAACTTCAACATTTTTTTCAATTTGTTTTGCCGAGTTTATGTAAACTTCAAGTGGCTGCCCATAAGGGTCAACAACTTCACCTGCAAGGTCTTTAAAACTCAACACTTTTTTGCTTGCAATATATGGTTTGTGATTTTCAGTCACGGCAACATACACAACATTTGGCTTGTTTTTTTTCAATTTCACGCTTTTTCGATTGCGCCCGTCATAGCCAAGTTCTTTAAGCGCCGCCGCAGCGTTCTGTGAGATGTTGTCGCCCTTTGCATAAATGCCTGCCGAAGAAAATTTGACATCTTTCATCTTTCTTTCTTTTGCCATTTTCTTTGCAATTCTCTCCGCCATAACTGAGCGGCAGGTGTTGCCCGTGCAAACAAAACAAATTTCAATCATATTCTCTCCGCAACCAATTTACAAATTCATTATAACCTAAAAAAAAGAAAAAACAAAGCAAAATCGCCTTGTTTTCAAAAATTTTAAAGAACAATTTTTTTCGGCTTGTAAAGTTTGTCGAGATTGTATTTTTCGCGAAGTTTTGGAAGGAATATGTGAAGTGTGACATTTTCAAAATCAAACACTATCCACTCACCCTTGAAATAGCCCTCAATTTTGTCGGTGTAGTTGTAAGTTGCGGCAATGACATCCGCCGCTTTTTTGCTGTCGATGACTTTGTTTGACGTGGAAATGATAATGTATCTCTCACTGTCCGCAGTGGATAAGTCATACACAGAAACATTTTTAATTTTGTTGTCTTGCAGAAGTTTGACAAGTTCTGCAATCTTTTTGTTTTTCATACTTAAATTTTAGCAAAAAACCTCCCTTTTGTCAAATGTATATTTAAAAAATTTGTGTCAAAAATTATGCTATGCGAAAAATCAATATTATTTTACAAGAAATCCTAAAAATTTTGTGCGTCTATCTTTTGATTTTTGTTTGGATTAGATATCTTTTAAAAAAGCTTGTGCCAAGCATTTTTCTGTCGGCAGTTTTGACAGCGCTTGTGTGCGGCATATGGCATTTTTTCACAACAAAAAAGAAAAACAAAACAAGGCTTAAAATCAAAGAGCAACAAGATGCGCAAAACATGTTTTTGTCACTTGTGTTTGAAAAAGAGCCTATGGATTTTTTCTTTAAACTTGCCAAAACAAAGCACAAAGATGTGATAAAACACAAAAGTTACATCTGCGTTATGCACGAAGAAAACAAAAAAACTCTTTTATATTTTCACCCGTCTTTTGAAGGGCTTTCAAGCACAAATTTACTTTCAATTTACAGCAAACTTAAAAAAGAAAATGCAAACAAAATTGTGATTTGCTGCAAAAATGTTTCCGACAAAACTTTGCCGTCAATCCTTTCAACCTTTGAAGAGAAAATCATCATTTTGGACGAATTTATGACATACAAATATCTCTACAAATATTACAACTATTTTCCCAAAATCACAAAAACTCTGCCACAAGAGAAGAAGTGGCTGCTTAGAGATTTTTGCGCCTACTCATTCAACAAACAGCGCGCAAAGGGCTATCTTTTCTCGGCACTTGTGCTTGTGATATGCGGCATTTTTGTGCCCGCAACAATCTATTACTCTTTAGTGGCGTCAGTTTTGGTGGTGTTTGCGCTTATCTCACAATTTAACCCCGTCTATAATCGCAAAATGGAAGAAATTTTTTAGTCAAAAAGTTTGATTTTTTGAAAAACTTTGATATAATTAAAATATGAAAACGCTTTCTTTCTATGAAAAACGCGACCTTAAAAATATGCAAAAAGTCGGAAGTTATTTGTCACAGCTTCCAGAATTTTGCTATGATTTTTTCACAGGAATTGAAAACAACACTTCTTCGCTAACACGCGTCAACTATGCCATGGATTTGACAGTGTTTTTCGACTATCTTGAAAAGTATGTTTTGAAAAAACCAAAAATGCAAATCACACTTGAGGATTTGGACTCTCTTCAAGCAAGAAACATTGAAAACTTTTTGTCCTACATCTCCTATTATGAGTGTGGCGACAAATATCAGAAAAACACCGAACGCGGCAAAGCGAGAAAACTTGCCTCCATTCGTAGTTTTTTCAAATATCTTTTCAATCATGACATGATTTCAAGCAATGTTGCAAGCAAAATACAAACTCCAAAACTGCACAATAAAGAGATTATTCGCCTGGAAAAAGACGAAGTGACAAGAATGCTCAACGCAGTATCTAGTCCAAAAACTTTCACAGAACGCCAAAAACACTACAATCAAAACACCACCGCCCGCGACAACGCCATCGTCACGCTTTTTCTTGGCACGGGCATTCGTATCTCCGAACTTGTTGGTCTGAATGTTGAAGATTTTGATTTCTCGCAAAACGCTTTTAAAGTGACAAGGAAAGGTGGCAATCAAGCGATCTTGTATTTTTCATATGAAGTGCGCGATGCCTTAAACACATGGCTTGCAAAACGCGAAACTTTGAAATTAGACCCTAATGAGCATGCCATGTTTGTATCCCTTCAAAACAAGCGTATTTGCGTGCGCGCAGTGGAAAATCTTGTCAAAAAGTTTGCAAGAGAAGGCAGTCCGCTCAAAAAGATTTCTCCGCACAAACTGCGCTCCACTTTTGGCACAAATTTATACAGAGAAACAAAAGATATTTATATTGTCGCCGATGTTTTAGGCCACAAAGATGTCAACACCACAAAACGCCATTACGCCGCAATCAACGAAGATATGCGAAAGGCCGTTGCCGGAAAAGTTAAGATTTTTGAAGCGGATTAAAGCATCCAATCCGTGTAAACTCCATATCCCTTCGTCGGGTCTGACAAAAACACGTGCGTGACTGCACCGATTATTTTGCCGTTTTGCATGATTGGTGAGCCGCTCATCCCCTGCACAATGCCACCCGTAAGATTTAAAAGCCGTTTGTCTTTCACGCGAAACACAATGCTCTTGTCATCCGCATGTTTTTGATAGTTTGTTTTGATAATCTCAATGTCATATTCTTCTCTTATGCCGCTTATGCTTGAAACAATCTTTGCATCGCCCATAACAACACCCAGCCTGCCACCCAAGTGTGCAGTCACATTTTCATCCACAAAACTTGTGTCATTAAGCACGCCGTTTATACCAAATTTGCAGTTGTTGTCGATTGTGCCCTTGCTTTGAGCGCCCGGCATGAAAATACATTTAAGTTCGCCGGGATTGTTGCGTTTCCCTTTGTTTATGCCAATCAAATTACATTCATAGATATCGCCGCTTGAAACAGGCACAATGTTCCCACTTGCGCTTTCAACAATGGGATGTCCAAGAGCGGAGTATTTTTTGCTGTCTTTATTGACAAAAGTGAGTGTTCCAACGCCGGCAATGTCGTCCTTCACCCAAAGTCCAAGTTTAAGTTTCCCAAATTCATCTCGTGTGGTTTTTAAAATGGTCTTTGTCGGCTTGTTTTTGCGAAGATACTCCACTTCTGCCTCTTCGGGCTGAATTTCCAAAAAGCCCTCAATCTGCTGCAAGTTTTCAACTTCTTGCCCATTGATTTTTGTTATGATATCCCCCTCTTTTAAGGCGGTGTTGTCACTTGAAATGACGATTGCTCCGCGTGAAATTATGTCAAGTCCGATTGGAACGCCACCCACATAATACACCTCATCTGTGCAAAGTTTGACATCCACTTTGCGAATGGGAATAAAGCCAAAAAGTTTGAAAACAACCTCATTTTGCTTAACCTTTTCGCCGGAAACCTGACTTTCTTTTTCTTCGAGTTGAGTTTTTATGAAAAGCCCAAATCTGTTGGTCGAATTTGCCACCTGAACATCGTCATAGCCCGCCAAAAAGCCGTTTTCAAGCGAAAAAATCTCACAAAGCGGCATTGTGAGGGAAAGTGCAAGTGCAAAGACAATCAAAAAAGAAACTAAGAAAATTCTGCCTTTTTTCATATTTCTTAGTTTCTTCCGTTTTTGCTTTTATATTCAAATAAACCTGCTTTTCAAAACAAATGAATATGCCGCAAGTTGTTTTTTCAACATCTTGTAATTTGGACACAATTTTTCAACACTTGCCCAAAATTTTGGCTTGTGATTGAAGTGCAAACTGTGGCAAAGTTCATGCACAACAACATAATATTGAAGTTCCTTTGGCAAAATCACAAGTTTGAAATTCAATTTCATCACTCTTTCGCTGGAATAAGTCCCCCACACACGCACTGAGTTTGTTGGAAGCAGTTTTCTGTATTCAAGCCCACTTTTATTTGAAACATCCTGCACCAAAGAAACTAAATCTTCAAATTTGGAAAGATAGAAATTCATAATCGTTTTGTTTTTCTTATTAGGTGAAAAATCGTTGAAGTTTTGGGCGAGTTCTTCGGTTTTAAACTGCTTTTTGCCGTCTAAATACACAAATCTCATAAGGTCAAATTCATCTGCAAAGGTTTCGCGTGCCAAAAGTTTGGCTGCCGCTTTGTCAAGCCAACTTCTTTTTTCAGAAATAAACTCATTTATCTTCGCATCTGACATTCTGTTTGGCGCTTTCACAACGGCATGGGCGCTGTCCAAAAGTTTAAGCGAAATTGTCTTTCTTTTCTCTTTGATTATTTTGATTTCCATACAGTCAATTATACAACTTAAAATTTTTTTGTCAAAACAAATTAAGTTGTTTTCCAATTTTACAAAAATTATGGCATACTACACAATATATTGTGTTTTTATTTTGCATAATACCACGCATTTTGTTGTATTATGCAAATTAAAAATTTTTGCATAACACCCCTAAATTTATTTGACAAATTTAAATTATATATTTTAAAATATATACAAGAGGGCAAAATTATGGCATTTAATTCAAGTGGGCAAGTTTCATATTTAGTTCTTGACAGCCTTATGCAAGGCTCTAAATATGGGCTTGAAATCATCGAATACATTTCTGCTAAAACCGGCGGAAATTACATCATGAAAAAACCAACCCTTTACTCCTGCCTCACACGTATGGAAAAGAAAGGGCTTGTTTCTTCATCTTTTTGGGGAGAAAGTGAACTTGGTGGCAAACGCCACTATTACACCATCACCACAAGCGGCAAACGCGAATATGAACAACTTGCCGCAGATTTTGAAAACGCCTCCTACACACAAGATGATGAAGAACCACAAGAAAGTGAAGAGCAAAAGCCTGTATTTTTGCAACAAGACAGTCTTTTCAACATGGTTAAAGAAGAAAAGCCTCAGCCTGTAAAGGAAGAAGAGCCTCAATCAGATGTCGTGGAAAATCAAATGGACATTTTTTCTATGCCACAGCAGTCTGAAGAAAAAACAGATGAAGAAAAGATGGAATATTATGAAAACAAACTCCAAGAGCAACCTCAAAAAGATGATGCCGTCTTTTTGGACGCAGATGAAAGGGTCATCGAAGAAAAACAAGAACAAAACAAGCGCCTGTATGACTCAGCAAATGAATTTAACAAATATCGCAAACGCAAAAGTTTCTCTGAAAATCAGATTGAAATGTCTGTTGTGTATGAAAGTGCCGAAGATCAAGAAATGCAAAGACAGCGCATTGAACAACTCAAATCTTCACTGCTATCTGCGCGTGAAAATCACCATGTAGAAGAGCCTCCTGCCCCTGTGCAAGAGGAAACTGTGAAAGAAAGTGCTGTGGATGACGCTATCTTCATCACCGAGCCAAAGATCAACGAAAGTGAAATTCCTGTTCAGCGCAAAATCACTCCGCCAAACATTGATATTGATGTCACTTCACTCCCAGCGCCAAAACGCGACACAAACTTAGAGCCAACCTACAAAGACATGATGAGCAAACTTTTTGAACGCAAAAAAGAAAAGGCCTCCCCTGTCAAAGAGCCTGTCAAAGAAGAGAGCGAAAATTACAACGATATGGCAAGTTTTGTGGACTACAACAGCCTAAAATCATATTACAACGGCCATGGAATTGAATTTAAAGAATACAAGAAAACAAATGTAGAGCGCATTCACAACACAAACTTTTTGACATTCATATCTTCCGCAATTTTGCTTCTGCTTTCCGGAGTTGGATGCGCAGTGCTATTTGGAATAATTTGTGGGGCAAATCTTTTGAGTGTAAGTTCAAACTTCTTGTTCTACACAGTGCCAATTTTGTTTTTGATTCACTGCATTGTCACATTCATAATTCACAAAACTCTGCCAAGCAAAAAAGCGTCACTCACCTACAACGCCGTTGTCAATTGGGCAGTGTTTGTGCTTGGATGCGTGGTTGTGCTGGTTGCAAACGTGATTGCGGGCATGCAGTATGAAACATTTTCACATTATCTGACAAGTTTGCTTGTGCCTATTTTCGCGATATTACTCGCCTTTCCAATCAACTATTACATCAAAAAATTCTTGTTTAAAAGATATGCAAAATAATTTTTAAAAAGTTTGAATATTTTTCAAATTATCGCAGACAATACAAATAAGTTAAGTCGCAGTTAAATGACTTAACTTAAAAACGAAAAGAGATTATTAGTCTTTGAAGGACGAATTTACATCTCTTTTCTTTTTTATTTTTGAAATGAGTGCAATGACAAGATTTGCAAGCAAAAACGCAAATAAAAGGCATATAGACGCCAAAAGCACATAGAAAGCGGAGTTTTCAAACAACACGCAAAGTGTAAGCATCACCCCGCACGAGAGAAGTTCGCCCACAAGCACACTCAAAAAGCACTGCCAAATTTTAAGATTTGTAAAGCCCGCAACAAGACTGCCCGTGTATGTCCCCGTCAATGGAAGTGGCACAGCCACAAAAGTTGCAATCGCCATGCACTTTTGAAAGGTGTTTGTCTTTGATGAAACTTTATCAACATTCTTTTGAAAATGCTTGGACATAAAACTAGTGAACCTGTCATGCACAAAGCCACTTGTCTTGTTTTTGATAAATCTAGACAGATAAATCATCAAAATGCTTGGCAACATGCTTCCGGCAAAAGCCACAACAAAGGCACAAAGCGGCGAAAGAGTGCAGTCGCCCCAAAGCACGCTTGACAATGCAAACGGGATTGCGATTTTGCTTTCAACCATTGGGCACATCGCAAGCAAAAACACAGCAAGTGCCACGCAATCAGAAAAATTATCTGCGAAAAAATTAGCCATACAAGCCCCCTTTCTATATAAATATGAGGGCAGATGGTGAAATATTATAAAAATAAAACAGTTATGTTTTCATAACTGTTTATCTGTTTTCAAACAATTGTTTTGCATGATTGATTGCCGTCTGTGAAACGTCTGCTGCGCCATCAATAAGCCGTGCAACTTCCACAACGGCGCTGCTTTTATCCAAATGTGACACTTTTGACACTGTGTTTTCGTCAACAATCTCTTTTTCAACAAGCAAAAATTCGTTTGCCTTTGATGCCACAACAGGTGTGTGCGTGATGCAAATAATCTGTGTGAATTTTGAGATGTTCACAAGTTTTTCTGCCAATTTGCCCGCTGTGTGACCGCTTATTCCGGCATCAATTTCGTCAAACACAATCGTCTGCACCCTTTCTTTTTCAAGCATAACGTTTTTAAACGCAAGCAAAAGCCTTGAAAGTTCCCCTCCAGACGCCGTTTTATGTAAATCGCGAATGTCCTGACCTTTGTTTGCTGAGAACATGAATTTCACACTGTCAAAGCCCTTTTTAGATGGAGCAACCTCTTCAAAACAAACCTTAAACGCTGTGCCCTGCATCTGCAAATCTTCAAGTTCTTTTGAAATGGACTTTTCAAACACAAGCGCATATTTTTTGCGGCATTCACTCAGTTTTTGACATTGAGATTTCAAAACACTCTCAAGTTGTTGTTTTTGAGATTGAAGTTTAGCCAAAATTTCAACGCTGTTTTCAAGATTTTCAAGTTTTTGCTGACAATCTTCCTGAAAATTTAAAATGTCCTCAATCGTCTTTCCATATTTGCGTGAAAGGGATTTGATAAGGTCAAGCCTTGCGTCTATTCGTTCAAGTTCTTTTGGGTCAAAATCTGTGTTTTGCCTGATTGTTTCAAGCGTTTCGGCAACATCTTTCAGTTCATAATAAGAATTCTCAATCCTCTGGCGGCATTCTTCTATGTCGTCAAAATTGGAAAACTGCGACAGTTCATTCTTCGCATCATAAAGCATCGATGTCACATTTTCTCTGCCAGAATCTAGTTTTTCCAAAACACTTCCCACTTGCTCAAAGATTTTTTCTGAAGAAGAGATAAAATCAAAACGCTTTTTTAACTCTTCCACTTCGCCAAGTTGCAAGTGCGCATTTTCAATCTCATCGATCTGATATTCCAAAAGTTCTTTCTCGCGTGCACGCTGTGCATCATCGCCGCCCATGTCTTTTATCTGTGATTCAACAGTTTTAAGTTGGTCATAAGTCTTTTCAACCTCGCTTTGCAAAGTTGAAACTTCAGCCCCGGCAAATCTGTCCAAAAGCGGAAGATGATTGTTTACATTCAAAAGTCCAACGCTGTCATGCTGCCCGCAAAAGTCAGCCAAAGAGAGCGCAAAATTTTGAAGCATCTTCAATGTCACAGGCAAGCCATTCATCTTCACAGACGATTTTCCATCTTGTGACAAAGTGCGTGATAAGATAAGTTCGCCGTCAAAATCGATTTCCCAATCACCAAGCATTGCAATTTGCTCAGGCGTCAAGTTGTCAAAAACGGCATCCACGCGAAGAGAAGTTTCCCCCGAGCGAATAAAAGTCTTGTCAGATTTTGCGCCAAGAGAAAAACTGAGTGCGTCAATGACAATACTCTTGCCCGCACCCGATTGCCCCAAGAGGCAGTTGAATCCATCTTTAAAATCAATAGTTTGCTTTTTGAACAAAGCAAAATTTGTCAAGGTTAAAGAAGAAAGCATCACTCGCTCCTACAAAAAGATTATAACATAATATCTTGCAAAGTTACAACTGCTTCATTTGCAAGTGTTGTGGAAGGGAAAATAAGCATCACAGTGTCATCACCACAGGTTGCTCCAAGAAGTTCATTTAAATTGAGTTTGTCGATAAAAGAACAAACGCCAGCCGCCATGCCTTTGATTGTTTTGACAACCGCCAAATTAAGCGCCGGCTTAACGGAAATGACACTCTCTTTAAAAATGTTTATGTATTTGTTGGAAACAACTTGTTGTTCGCCACCAAGAATAGCATACTTATATTTGCCGCTGCTACTCAAAATTTTGGTCAAGCCAAGTTCTTTGATATCGCGCGAAATTGTCGCCTGAGTGATTTCAAAGTTTGCATTTTTAAGTTCTTTTGCGAGTTCTTCTTGCGTTTCAATCTCCTTTGTGGAAATAAGTTCCAAAATTTTTGACTGTCTAGAACTGCGTGCCATCTTTTCCTCCTTCAATCGCTACACATTCGTATTTTAGCGGTGTGTAGGCTTTTATGCATAAATATAAATTTATGTTTATTCATGCATTTTTGATTATTATACACTAAAATTTATAAATATGCAAGCGATTTTTGTATATTTATTCATCAATTTTTTATAAAAATTTCAAATTTTGAAAATTTATAAAAATGAAATTTATAATTATAAATGAATATACATTTTCATTTTATCCAATTTTGCTTTTGAAGGATGTAAATTTTTTGGATTTTGCATATTGACTTATTGCCCCCGCCGTGATATAATTGTGGGGTAAAAAAGGAAAAAAATCAAAATGGCAAATTATCATTATAATCGACAAGGCAACTTTGTTAGAAAAAAAGTTAAAGTTCATGAAAAAACTCAAGAAGAACTCATCAATTCAGTCGCAAGAAGATGGAAGCCTGCCAAGACACTTGAAGAAGCAAGACAGCGCGCTGACGAGGCATATAGAAATTTTGATCGCACAAGCAAAGATTTCAATGCCATCTACACCCTCTTCAAAAAAAATCCAGAAGTGTTTTTGTTTGAGGACATTATCAGCAAGATAAATGAGCAATACACTTCCGCACACACTGACAAATACAATTACAAAAGTCGTCCATTCACACAACTCGACAACTATGATTATTCCATCAGAAAATTAATGAATGCCGCACACGAACTTTATGACAACCATTTCAATAATGCTCAAACTCAGCCAGAACAAGCTCAACAAGTTTCTCAAACCGAAGAAAAAACACAAAATCATCAAAGAAGAAGATTTTTGACTCCATCGCTGAGAGATAAGCACAAACAAGACACCACCCTCCTGAAAGATTTGGTTGATGGTCAAGACGATAAACAGATGAACATACTGTTTACATATTTGTCAGACAAAAACCTCAACACTGTTGCAGATTTTATGACTTTCTGTGATGACCAAAAACACAAAAACGCTTTCTTCATGTATTCTTCCAACAACTGCAGAGATGCATATGACAAATTTTTTGAATCTGTTTTGGATTATGTTTACAATGATAAAACAGAAGAAGTGGCTGAAAAACCTGTTGAAGAAAACCCTGAAGTGGCAGTCGAAGAAAACGTTGAAACTGAAAAGCAAAATGATTTTTATGACAATTTAAGAAACACTCCTGCAGAGTCCTTTGAAAAAGGCAGCGATGCAATGAACGAAATCGCAAAGAAATACAGACTGTATTTGACTGACCTTACTGAAAAATGTATTGATTCAGATGGCTCTCAACAAGACATTGAAGATCTTATCAACAGAGAAAATAAGATTTATCAACCAATCGTTTTTGCCAAGAGAGAAGAGTTGGAAGCAAGCAGGAAAAGAGCAGCATTAACCGACTTTGCAAGAAAAAGAATTGATGAAAGCACAAACTTCCATCACAAAAATCAAGATTTTTCTAGTGAAGAACGTCACATACACAAACACTTCCCTGAAGGAAGAAATTTATAAGAAAAAACGCAAGTTCACTTGCGTTTTTTTAATAATTGTCTAATTCGATAATCTCTTCATTGTTCAGCGCCTGTTTGACAAGCATGTCTATGTCCAAATTTTCTTCGAGTTCTTGCGCCCGTTTTATTGTTGGCCTTATCACAGGATTTTTTGGAAGAAACACTGTGCAGCAATCTTCATATGGCAAAATCGATGTTTCATATGTGCCGATTTTTCGCGCTATATCCATTATGTCCTCTTTGTCAAAAGCAATAAGAGGCCTAAACACAGGCGAACTCACAACTGAATTTGTCACATTCATACTTTGCATTGTTTGGCTTGCAACCTGCCCTAAACTTTCCCCTGTGACAATCGCCCCAAGCCCGTTTTTCTCACAGATTTTTTGTGCAATTCGCATCATAATTCTTCGCATAATTGTGATCATGTATTCGCTGTCGCAACATCTGTGAATTTGCTCTTGAATTTCAGTGAATGACACAACATGCAGTTTGATTTTTCCGCAATATGCCGAAATCTCTTTGGCAAGTTCAATCACCTTTTCTTTTGCTTGAATGCTTGTGTAAGGATAAGAATGAAAATGCACTGCTTCAAAACTCAGCCCGCGTTTTGCCATAAGATAGCCCGCAACAGGGCTGTCAATTCCGCCCGACAACAGCAAAAGCCCGCTCCCCGCACTTGAAAGTGGAAGCCCGCCGGCACATTTAAATAACCTATTATATATATAGGTTTTGCCGTTGTTTCTTATCTCAACATACACTGTCACCTCTGGCTCATAGAGGTCAACCTTTAAATTTTCATATTTTTCAAGGATAATCTCGCCCAAATGTTTGTCCATATCCATTGAAGTCATGGAAAAAGTTTTGTCGGCGCGCTTAGTTGAAACTTTAAAGGTTTTTGCACCACTTAAGTCCACCTTTAAAACTTCATTTTCAATATTTTCAAGCGTGGTGTCAATCTCTTTGGCATCCATAACGGCAATCAGCCCAAACACTTGCTGCAATTTGTAGATGATTTCATTTTCTTTGTCCTGTTGATAGCCCGACAAAACAAGTCGCCCCTGAGTTTCTTCAAGACGACATTCAAATCCATGCAATTTTTTCAATATGTTTGTCTTTAAAAGTTTGATAAAATCATGGCGATTTCTGCCTTTCAAAAACAACTCTCCAAACTTAAGTAAAAGAACTTTTTTCATTGCACCCTTCTTTTTATGTCCGCATAGACATCACTGATAATTTTTGCAGCGTCCGTCACCTCATTTTCGCTCATGTAAGCATTGAAACTTATTCGAACACTTGAAATAATCTCATCTTTTGAAAAGCCAATCTCTTCCAAAATGCGATTTCCCGCTTTTTTCGCTGAACAAGCGCTGCCAAGCCCAACAATCACACCCTTTTCTTCAAGTGCGTGAAGCATAGTTTCACCCTTAACGCCAAAGAACATCAAATTCAATATGTAAGGCGAGCCATCAAAATCATGCACAACAACCCCATCCGAAGAAATGCCTTTTTTAAAGGCGTTTTTCAAATTTTTCACATTTTCAAAATTTTTCTCAACATCAATCAAGGAAACGGCAGTTTGAAGTTGCATTATTCCGGCAACATTTTCTGTGCCAGAACGCAGATTAAACTGCTGTCCACCACCCTGAAACAACTCTTTAAGCGCCCCTTTATTTTTGACATAAAGCCCGGCAATTCCCTTTGGCCCGTGGATTTTATGTGCGCTGAACGAATACAAATCAACCAAAGTCTGCGACAATTTGAAAGGAATTTTCATAAACGCCTGAACACCATCAACATGCAAAACTGCCTTTGGACAAAATTGCTGTTTCAATTTTGAAATTTCAGCCAAGTCGTTGATTGCACCTGTTTCATTGCTGACATGCATGATGCTGATAAGCCTTGTTTTTTCATTTAACACTTTTTTCAGTTCTTCCAAATCACAAGTGCCGTCACTTTTAAGAGGAACAAAGTGAACAAGACAGCCATCTTGTTCCAACTTTTTTGCAACATTATATACAGAAGGATGCTCGCCGGATGAGAAAACATACTCCCAAGCGCCATTTCGCATGCTCCCCTTAATTGCAAGATTGTTGCTTTCAGTTGCACACCCCGTGTAGATGATATCTCCAACATTCGCGCCAATTTTTTCAAGCAAAAATTTGCTCACCTTGGCGATGTCTTTTTGAACATCCATTGACGCAATAGAAAGTGCAGATGGATTGAAAAATTTGTCACAAGAATATGTGCGAAAAGTTTGCACACACTCGTCAAACATCTTTGTAGTTGCTGCATTATCAAGATAAATCATTTTCACTCCAAACACAATATATTGTGTAGTATGCAATGAGTTTTATTGCATAACACCACTAAATCTCTCTAAGTTTTGCGCCAAACTTGTATTCCAAAGTTCTAACAACTTTATTCACCTGAGCGGTGATTTCATCACCCGTCAAAGTTTTCTCTTCACTCATAAACACAATCTTGTAAGCCATGCTCTTTTTGCCCTCGCCAAGCGCCTCACTTCTATACACATCAAAAAGTTGAACGTCATAGAAAATTTTTCCACAAGCAGATTTTATTGCTGACGTCAAGGTTGCGTTGTCAATATTTTCATCCACAACAATGGCAATATCTCTCTCAACCGCAGGAAATTTTGAGATTTCTTTTGTTGCATACGCCTTTTCTGGAAGAGATGCAAGATAATCTGTGTCAAGTTCGCCATAATATACATCTGAAGTTATGTCATAATTTTTAAGCACGCTCTTGTGGATTTTCCCAAAATGGCCAACTATTGCGCCATCTTCAGCAACGATATCTGCACTCACTCCGCTGTGAAGATATGGCTGCGCACTGCGTTTAAGCGTGTATGAAAGCGATGTGCCAATAAGCAAATTTTCAACCACACCTTTAAGTTTGAAAAAGTCATAACCTTGCTCGCAAACTGCAAATGAAAGTCTGTTGTTTTCAACAGGAAGTTCTTTCAGTGGCAATTCTTTTGGCAAATACACCCTCCCGGTTTCAAAAAATCTCAAATCTTTGTTTCCCACTGAAAGATTGTATGCCACATCCAACAAAAGTGCGTGAGCCATAACTGTTCTGACAGTTGACATATCTTCGCTGATTGGATTTGCAATTTTAATCACTTTTCTGCGTTCGTCATTCTCTGGAATAAGAAGTTTATCACAAGCAGATGCCGTGTAAAGTGAATAGTTCAAAGTTTCATAAAAGCCTGCGTCAACAAGAATGTTTTTAAAATTGTTTTCCATAACAAGACGCGGCTCAAATTGTCCGATTGTGGTTGTGCAATTTTCAAAAAGCCCGCCTTTCATGTCACTGTAAACATCATAGCCATAAATTCTGATCACTTCTTCGGCAATATCGTTGGCGTTTTTGATGTCCTCGCGAAGAATTGGAGGCTTGCAAATCATCACATCCTCGCCTTTAAATGTTGTGACTATGCCAAGCCCATTTAAAATTTGCAGCATCTTCTCTTTTGGAATGTCCACACCAAGAATTTTGCAAACCTTGGAATAAGAAATGTTTAAAGTTTCTGTTTCGCCAAGTTTTTTAGAACACTTGTCAATAATTCCGTCCACAATTTCTCCGCAATGGAGTTGATTTACAAGATGAAGCGCGCGCCTAAGTGCCAAGGTTGGAGAGTTGATGTTCACGCCTTTTTCATATCTTGCGGAAGAGTCTGTTCTAAGTCCAAATTTTTTGGCAGTCAATCTCACACTTTTAAGGTCAAACACCGCGCATTCAAACACACTTTCAGTTGTGTCATCTGCAACAGCGCTGTTCACTCCGCCAATTGTTCCCGCAATAACAACAGGCTTGTTTTCATCAGCAATCACCATAACATCTTCGTCAAGATCATAGGTGTTTCCATTTAAAACGGCAAGTTTTTCGCCCTGTTTTGCCTGACGCACAACAATCTTTTTGCCGTCAAGATAACGATAATCGAAAGCGTGCATCGGCTGACCTTGTTCAATCAAAATGTAGTTTGTAATGTCAACCATTGTGTTTATTGTTTTAATATCAACGCCAAAAAGCCTGCTTCTAAGCCAAAGTGGGCTGCGTTCAAGTTTGATGTTTTTTACATAAGCCGCCATATATCTTGGACAGTTTTTTGTTTGAACATCAACTGAAATAAAGTTGTTTACATTTCCCCCAACAGTCTTATAAGAAACATCAAAATCTTTAAAAGGCAGCCCGAAAATGGCGCAGATTTCATGTGCAATTCCAACAACGCTGTTGCAATCTGGACGATTTGGCGTGACATTGATGTCAAAAACAACATCGTTGAGCATCAAAGCATCCTCAATTTTATCACCCGCCTTAAATGAAGATGGCAAAATCAAAATTCCATTGACCCCAGCACCCTCAAAATAATTTTCATCGATGCCAAGTTCTTCGCCCGAGCAAAACATTCCATCACTTTGAATGCCTCTGAAATTTGTAGGCTTAATCTTCACTCCATTTGCAAGATCGGCTCCATCCAAAGAAACAGGAACATTTGCACCCTCAAACACGTTAGTGGCAGATGTGATGATTTGCACTTTTTTAAAGCCAACATCAACTTGGCAAACCACAAGTCTGTCCGCCTCTGGATGTTTTTCAATCTTGTCAATATGTCCAACATAGACATCATGAAGATGCTTGTTTAAATAGATGACATCCTCAACTTCAAAGCCACAAACAGTCAATTTTTTTGCAACTTCTTCTGGTGAAATTCCTTTCAAATCCACAAAGTCATTCAGCCAATTATACGTAACTTTCATAATCAAATCTCCTTTAAATTACAAGATATGGTGTAGTATGCAATGCATACCACCACAAAATATGTTATCTCATCTGTTTTAAGAAACGCATATCATTTCTAAACAAATATTTGATGTTTGGAATTTTGTTTGTCACCATAACGCTTCTGTCAATCCCCGGCCCAAAAGCAAAGCCGCTGTATTTTTTGCTGTCAATTCCGCTCATTTCCAAAACTTTTGGATTGACAATGCCTGCTGCAAAAAATTCTGAAAAGCCTGTGCCTTTGCAAAGATTGCAGCCTTTGCCCTGACACATCTGACATGTTGCATCAATTTCAATTGAAGGCTCTGTGAATGGGAAATATGATGGACGCACTCTGATTTTTATGTCATCCCCATAAAGTTTTTTAAGAATTTCTTTTATCATAAACATCAAATCTTTCATTCCAATGTTTTCATCAATGACAAGCGCCTCAAATTGATTAAAGATTGGCGAATGCGAACTGTCGCTGTCATTTCTATACACCCTGCCCGGACAAACAACCTTGAAAGGAGGCTTCATTTTCTCCATGGCACGAATTTGCATATTTGAAGTTTGTGTGCGCATCAAAATGTTGTCCGTGATGTAGAAAGAATCCTGCATATCGCGTGCTGGATGGTTTTTTGGCACATTTAATGCTTCGAAATTGTAATAATCCGTTTCAATCTCCGGCCCTTGAATCACTGTGAAGCCCATCTCCACGCAAATTTCCATAAATTTGTTGTTGAAGCGTGTCAAAGGATGAAGACTTCCCTTTTTAGTCCCCGTGCTTGGCAAGGTTATGTCAACTTTTTCCTTTTCCATATCGGCAAGAAGTTGTGCGTTTTCAAGGTCAGCCCATTTTTGTGACAGCGCTTTTTCAATGCTCTCTCTCACCATATTGGCAAGGCTTCCAACCTCACGCCTATCCTCTGCAGGAACATCTTTCATCCCGCGCAAAATTGCAGTGAGTTCTCCCGTTTTCCCAAGATATTTCACACGCACTTCATCAAGTTCTTTAAGCCCATCAAGCGCCTTTATCTCTTTAATTGCATTCTCTTTGATTTGTTCAAGTTTCTTTTTCATTTCCCCTCCATAAAAAAATCGCCCCAAATATTAGGACGACTGAAAAATCGTGGTACCACCTAACTTCGCAGAAAACTTCTGCCTCATTAAACGCTTTTACGCAGCGCAAACGGCAACTCCTACACAGCAAACGCCTTCAAAGTGCGGCTTAAAAAGTGAATTCAAAATTGCTGTTTCTGTCTGTATTTCAGCGCCACAGACTCTCTGGAAGAAACGCACAAAATTTACTTGTCTTTTATCTTCGCCTTTAATGGAAATATTCTAACATATAAAATCTTTTAAGTCAACCAAATTTAAGCAATTTATTTGCCAGCACACGGCAAAGTGTGATAAAATAGTGTTATGACAGAGTTTGAAAGAATTGAAATTGACGATTTGCAAAACTTAAAACAGAACACTGTTTATTTTTTTCTCAAAAATCTTAAATTTTCGGAAAATTACATCAAAAATCTGCGAAACACTCCAAATTCAATAAAATTGAATGGGCAATTTGTGAATATTAGAGCAAAAATCAGCAAAAATGACGTTTTGGAAATTTTAAAAAGCCCAAACAAATCGACTGACATCGCCCTTTGTGACGGCAAACTCAATATTCTGTTTGAAGATGATGATTATTTCATCGTCAACAAGCCGCACAATCTCTCCAGCACGCCAAGTCGCTCGCATTTCTATGACAATCTTGGCGGACAAGTCATGAAATATATGCTTGAAAAGGACAAAAATTTTGTGCTGAGAATTGTCGGTCGCTTGGACAGAGAAACGGCAGGAATTGTTGTGATTGCAAAGAATGTGCTTGCCTACAACAAAATCAAACTGAACAAAACTTATTATGCCCTCTGCGAAGGCAACCTTGACAGCCCATTTTCCATCAACAAGCCAATTTTAACCGTGGCAAAAGACGGAGTTAATGAGCATAAACGCATCATCTCAAGCGAAGGAAAGCCCGCAATCACACATGTTTTCCCTGTGAAAAATTATGAAAACACCTGTCTTGCTAAATTCAAATTGGAAACGGGCAGAACTCATCAAATTCGCTTGCACATGGCCTCTTGCGGTCATGCAATCGTTGGCGATAGCATATATGGAAACGCCCAAGAACACGCTTTTTTGATTTTAAAGGAAATTTCTTTTGAGCATTTCCGCACAAAGCAGCAAATCAACATCTCGGTTGACTTTCCAGACGATTGGAAGATATAAAAAAGCCACACAAAAAAAATGTGTGGTTTTTTAAGCAGGTTTAAACTATTTGCTCGCTTTTGCAGAAGACTTTTTCTTTCCACAACTTCCGCATTTAGCCTTCGCACCACAGTTTGATGTTTTGGACTTAGCAGAAGAGTTTGTGCTTTCCATAGCGGCTTCGCTGTTTTTCATCTTTGCCTTTTTTCTACCAAACATAGTTTTACCTCCCTTTTTCAAGGCATATAACCTTGTAATTATATTTTGTCAAAAAGAGGTAAAATTATTCAAATAATTATTTTTTCTTTTTCTTCTTTTTGTCTTCGGCTTCATCAAGAAGGTTGTAGTATTCTTCAAATACATCGATTGCAACTTTTTCATCAGTTTCAACCATCAAAACAGGGTCTTTGCCTCTTTCTTCTTGAACATAGAACACGATTGCTTCATCGTCCTCAACATTGTCAATATGGTCGATTGGCTTTAAAATTGCATAGAGTTTGTCGTTGTAAGGAATAACCGCAATTTGTTCAAAAGACAATCTTCTGCCGTTTCCGTCAACTAAAACGATTGGATCTTTGTTGTCCTCATCCAAAAGAATGTCAATAATGTCCAAGTTGGCAAGTTCTTCTTCAACTTTGTCTGAAACTTCTTCAATTTTCTGAATTTTTTTCTTATCCATAATCTTTCTCCTTTATTTTTTTGGATTTTCGTTCAGATAATTTTGCAATATTATTTGCGCTGAAACTTTATCTAAAAGTTCCTTTCGCTTCTCCCACTTGATTTTGGCTTCTTTTAAAAGTTCTTCTGCTTCCAAAGATGTGTAGCGCTCGTCCTGAAAGGCAATTCCAACATTTGTGGCTTTTGCAAGTTGTTCGGCAAAATCTTTGACCACAGCCGTCATTTCGCATTCAGTTCCGTCAGTGTTAAGCGGAAGCCCAAACACAACCTTGCTTACAGATTTCTCCTTAATCAAGTTGGCGAAATAGCAAATATCTTTTTCAAGCCCACAAGATTTGTAGATATGGTCAGCCGTTGCGATTGTAGCGGACAAATCCGTGAATGCCACGCCAATCCTTGTTTTTCCATAATCTAACCCCATAAGTCTTGAATATTGCATATATCACCATTCTTATTTTATCTAAATTTTGCAAATTAGTCAAATAAAATAATAAAATTTTTTTATTTACATTCAAAAAGATTTTTGCCGCTGCTTACAGACACAGTCAGTGGCACTTCAAAACTGCAAACATTTTCCATGCATTCTTTTAAAATGCGCTCAACTTTTTCAACTTCGTCACGCGGACAATCGACAATAAGTTCGTCATGAATTTGCAAAATAACATGACTATCCATGCCCTCAAGACGCTTTCCAACCTCCACCATCGCCTTTTTGATGATATCAGATGCCGTGCCTTGAAGTGGCATGTTCATGGCAACGCGCTCTCCAAACTTTCTGACCATGACATTTGATGCTTTGATTTCTGGAATATGCCTAATTCTGCCAAAATAAGAGCGCACAAACCCATGCTCCTTTGCAAAATTGACATTTTTGTCCATAAACACTTTGATTTTTGGATAACGATTGAAATAGTTTTCAATATAGTTTTTTGCCTTGTTTCTGCTTGATTTAATGTTTTGAGAAAGTCCAAAATCGGAAATTCCATAAATTATGCCAAAATTGACCGCTTTTGCATCGCGGCGCTGCTCTGCTGTCACTTTTTCAACCGGCACGCCAAAAATTTCACTCGCAGTTTTTGTGTGAATATCCACGCCATGCTTATAAGCATCAATCATACTCTCTTCCTGTGCCATATTGGCAAGAAGCCTCAGTTCAATTTGATTGTAGTCCGCCGAGATTATTCGACCGTCATCATATTTTGAAATGAAGATTTTTCGAAGGTTGCGCCCCTCTTCATTTCGCGTTGGAATGTTTTGCATGTTTGGCTCACTGCTTGAAAGCCTGCCCGTTGAAGTGAGAGTTTGATTGAAAACAGTGTGCACAACAGGGCCACTCGCGTCACAAATTCGCTTGTAAACATTTATATAAGTGCTGACAAGTTTGGAAAGTTTTCTGTGTGAGATGATAAGTTCAACAATCTCATGCTGCCACCTCATCTCATCCAAAACAGCAAAATTTGTGGATTGTTTTTTGTTGTTAAAACTTTTCAATCCAAGTTTGTCAAACAAAATGTTTGCAACCTGTTTTGGCGAGTTTATATTGAAAGTTTCGCCCGCAAGCGCATAGATTTGCTGCGACAAAGAGGAAAGTTCGCTGTCATATTTCTGCTGCAAAACATCCAATTCAGATTCATTGATTTTAAAGCCCTCTTCTTCCATATCCGCAAGAATTTTCACAAGCGGAATTTCAATTTCATTGTAAATTTCAAAAACACCTTCATCGTGCATTTGCTTCAAAAGAATATCTTTGTTTTTCACAAATTCTTCAACTTTCAAAAGTGGGGCTTTTGGCAAGCCTGCAAACAGCACATATCTTGCTATTTCAAGGTCAAAAAAGTTGTTTAACTGAATGTTTAAATCCTTTAAAATTTTTATATCTTGTTTAGAAGAATTTGTGATTTTCAAAATGTTTTTATCCTCAAAAACATCTTTAAATTCCAATAAAACATCTTTCAAATCAAGCGTGTTTGAAAACAAATTTATCTCTTTTTGAATAAAATAATTTTCGCCGTCTTTTGTTGAAAATTCCATATTTTCAAGGTTATAACACAGCACATCTTTGATTTTTTCTTTAAAGGACAACAACGCCTGTTTGTTTTCAAGGCAGATTTTCACAGTTTCTGACTTTTCTTTGACATATTGCCCAAAAATATCCTGTCTTGAAACAAGACTTCGAAAATCCCAATCATCGAAGAAATCTCTCACTTCTTGCGAAAACGGATAGACATATTCACAATCCTTTAAATCAAAGCCAATTTCACAATCGGTTTTGATTGTGGCAAGTTGTTTTGACATATAGGCGTCATTCTTGCCATTTGAAAGTTTTTCTTGCAGTTTTCCAGAAATTTTGGATATATTTTCATACACCACATCCAAAGATCCGTATTCCTGAATCAAAGACAATGCCGTTTTCTCGCCAACGCCGGCAATCCCGGGAATATTGTCACTTTGGTCGCCCATGAGCGCTTTAAGTTCCACCACGCCCTGTGCAGTCACACCAAATTTCTCTTGAAGATTGTTTTTGTCGAAAAGTTCTGTTTCAGTCACGCCCTTTCTTGTAAGCCACACAGAAGTTGTGTCATTTATAAGTTGCAACAGATCCCTGTCCCCAGAAACAAGGATGTTTTCAATGCCGCTGTTTCTTGAAATCGTGCCAATAATGTCGTCCGCTTCAATCCCCGCTTTTTCAAAAATTTTGATGCCCATAACATCCAACATTTTTTTAATAACAGGAAATTGTGCAACAAGATCCGGCGGAGTTTCCTTTCGTTTTGCCTTATAATCGGCATAAATTTCATTTCTGAAAGTCTTTCGAGCGTGGTCGAAAGCAACGGCAATATAGTCTGGCCTCGTGGTTGAAATAAGTTTTACAAGCAAATTTGCAAACCCAAAAACCGCTCCAGAAGGCTCTTTTTGCCTATTAGATAAATAAGGCATTGCGTAGAATGCCCTATTTGCCAAACTATTTCCATCAACAACAATAATTTTCTTCACAAATCACCCTTACATTTTAAGGAAAACTCTTGCTGCATTCACAGCGCCCTCTGTTGTTGCCTTTCCACCAAAAAGATTGTAAAAGAAATCTGGAACAATTGAAACGATTATAAAGCAGATGATTGCAACAATAAGCAAAATGAAGAACACCGTTTTAAGCGGGCTTCCCGCAAAATTGACAAGAGCAAAACAGAAGATGATTGCAATGCCGCCAAAACTTACGATGCACTCATAAATTTTTGTAAACCAGCCCATGTCCGCAAGAAACTGTGGATTTGCTCTGCGAATAACATCCACGCACATAAAGCCAATATATATTATCGACAAAATTGACAAAATCGTGTATAAAACTTTTTTCATAACTCCTCCATATAAAGATTTTATCATAAATAAATAATATTTACAAGCAATTCGCCAACAAAATTTTCTAAAATAAAAAAGCCGAGTCTAAAAATTGACTCGACTTTGTTTTTTGTGTGTATATTTATACATTATATTGTTTATTTATTCATTATTTTTATCATCATTTGGCAAGTTGTCATCTTCGTCTGAATCGTCATCATGAGAGTCTTTGTTGGTTGACATATCCACAATTCCAAGCACAACCAAAAGGCTTGCAAGTGACATGACAACATCGTCAACAATCTTCTCATCTATTGAAAACCCAAAGGCTCTGCCAAGTGCGTTTAAAAGCACAATCACTGCCGCAGATAAACTCACCCAAAAGCCATAACTTTTAAATTTTTTGAAAAAATTTTTCATAGTTTTTCACTCTCCAAAATATCTTTTATTTCATCAACATCTTCTCTTACATCTTGCAAAACTTGCAATCCAACCGTGAGTTCCTCAATCGTTTGTTGATACTTTTCTTCTCTGCGCCTGCTGTCTTTAAGTTGATAAACAAAAAGGCAAACAAACAAAATTGCAAACACTCCATTGCTGATGATGATGCTGATAATTTCCTCCCAAATTTCCATTTTTTCATCCTTTAAAAATGCATTTTTTATAGGCATTAAAGTCGCCTAAAATTTCAAAAGATTTCCAAACAAAAAGTTTAGTGGAATTGTAAAAAACAAAATTATTCTTTAACATCAAACGTCACCATCGGCTTTTTTATGTCGCAATTTTTTTCTGTCGATTTTAAAATAAATTGAAAGCTTTTGCCACAAATGTTGATTTTTTCACGTTGAATTTCACTTTTTCCAACAAATTTATATGATTTTTCTTCTTCATCTGAAATTATTGTCATTTCACAATCATACAAAGATGTGATGTAAATTTCTTTTATTCTTTTGCGTTTGCCCGGAAAATCCAAGTCAGTTGAAAAAGACTTCCAACATTTTTGTGTTGCCTTTTCAAAGGTTGAGCCATCAAAATTCAACTGCCCAACACGCTGCTTATTTTCATTGTAAAAACAAGCACACATTTTGCTCATGTAAGGGTTGTCCAAGGCAAGCAATTTTCTGATGTCAACTCCGCGATAAAGATTCAACTCAAAAGTTTTAATGTCAATTTCAAAAAGGTAATTATTGACAAAGTCGCCATTTTCACAACCAACTTTTTCTCCGTCATCAAAGTTGCATTTGCTTGCAAAATAATATTTTCCGTCAAGGCAAGCACACGTGCAATTTGAGTTGTCAAGTTTTTTGAAAAAATTGTCATATTGTTGTGCAACTTTGCTTACAGAATTTCCATTGAAAGTGTAAAGTCCATCACGTGTCATAAACAACACTTGTCCCCCACACACGCACACAGAATTTTCAAAAATTTTGGATGTTGACGTGTATAGATGTGTAAATGAAAACTCACCTCTTGTGGTGTAAAGTGAAATTTTTGTTATGCCATTTTCTCTGAATAAATATACATAATCATTAAACGCAACAAGTTTTGTGAAAGCCCCACGGTTGTCCAAAAATTCAATCGTGGAAAGGTTTTCTTCCTCTTGCCATTTGGTTATGTTTAAGTTTGTTGTATAAATAAGTGTGTTTCGGTTTGTGTTTGTAATTCCAAAAAAATTGTCATAATGCACAACGCAAGAAATAAACGGCGGAACATTTGGATATATTCCCTCCCTGACTGTTGAGAGATATAAAAGCCCCTCATTTGCAAAAAACAAACAACAGTCTGTGTTATCAATTCGATAAGCACACTGAAAAAGTGGCGGAGATTTAAGTTTGTCCGATTTGTCCCAAATAAAGCCATTGTTTCTGTCGATGAGCGGAACGCCCCAAAGATAATTTTTTGTGTCGCTTAAAATAATTTGATACTGATATGTCCCAGAATTATTGTTAAACCACCTGTCAAGCCAAAGTCCACAAATTTCATCTATTTTGGAAGCAAAATCATAGGTGTGAGTGTCATCAAGGTTGTCCTCAGATGCAGGAACTGCCAAATCCGAAAACCCAAGCCCTGTTTTAAGCGCCCCGTCAATGTATGAAAGATTGTAAAAAGTTTTGCATGCATTTGGTTTTGCAACACTGTCATCGGTGTTTGAAACAATTCCGCCATCAAAGACAGAAAAAACAAGATTTTTGCTAGAAACCGGCTTATTTTTTTTGAGATTTTTATAGAAAATCACAGCCAACGCCTTTTAGGTAAAACAAGTTCCCCACGTTTTCTGGAAAGAACAAACAGGCTCTCTTTAAATCTGTTTTCCCAAATTTCCGCATCCTCGCTCACGCCGTCAATCAAAAGATATTCACTTGCCACGCCATAAGCATAGATTCTTCCACTGAGTCCGCTGTGCATGATAATTTCATCATCTATCGTCAAATCTTCTGGAAGATAAGAGTATAAAACGCTTTTTGCTCTGCCAGAAATTTCAATGTAGTTGTCGAAATTTTTGAAATGCAAATTCATGCCAAAACGGTTTTTCACTTCAAAGATATGTATCACCTTTTTTGAAAGCGAACTGAAATTTAAAATCGCATTTGCGTCAACATTCTCTTTAGTGTAAAGTGGAAGATAATCGCAAGCAATTTCCTGTCTTACAAGGTTGAAACAGCGAAGCATTCTGTCAACTTTCTCTTGCTCTTTGCTTGTAAGCGAAGATTTTGAAGAGAGTTTCGAAAAAATCTCACTCTCTCCCACAAAATCACAAACCATTTTAATTATGTCTAAAACTTTCATAGAGTTTCTCCTTAAAGTTATTCAAAATTTCCTTTGACTTCTTCTCTTCTAGTTTGCGATTTTCTTCTTCAAGTTCTGCAAAAATTTTGTCACTGTTTTGCACGCGTGTTTTCAGCACATACAAAACAGCCCTTTCATCAAGAGTATCATATGGAAAAGTTAAACAATATGTGTTTCTTTGCGACCTTGAGTGCAGTTGAAATTTATGATTTTCGCTGTCATACATGACAAAATAATCGTCATCAATTTCTTTAATTCGCCTCACTATTTCCAAGCAGTCGCTGTCAACTTCAAATAACTTTTGTTTCATAAAAAGCCCCTTTTATTCGCCGTATGTTGTTTTAATGCCTGTCACATGAGCAATTCCAGATGGCTTTTGGCAGATAAGTTCGGTGTATTTAACCAAAGTTGCACCAAAAGATGCCTTGTTTGGATTTTGCTTTAAAATTCTGCCGCATTCATCTTCAAGCCACTTCCAATCGCCAAGTTCGTAGAAAACCAAATCATCGGTGTTGAGGAAATAGCATTCCCCATCGTCAATTTGATTTGTTGGAACGATTGGTGTTCCAAGATGAGTGATAACTTTTGTGCCATCTTCTAAGGTTGTGTATTCAATATTTTTCTTGTTTACAGTCAAATATTTTTGATACAATCTTTTAAGCGCATATGAAGTGTTGATAAAGTTTACAACAGTCCCCTTTGCTTCAAGGTCGTCTATAAAACTTTGAACATACTCTTCGTCAAAAGCTTCGCTTCCAACAGCGCTTGTGTTGTTTGCGTTCATAACTTTGTAAACGCTTCTGTCAACGCCGTAGAGAGTGTCATTGTTTTTAACAATCCCTTTAAGCCCGATTATTTCGTTGTCCTTAGAGCCATGAACATAGATTTTGTCTTCGCCTGCAACAGAAGCTTCTTTTGAGAATGTAAGTTTAACTTCTTTTGTGGCAGGCTCAACGCTTTCAACATATGCATTTTCAATTTTCATGTTGTCGTCACTGCCATAAACATCAACATACATTCCTGGAGCAATGCCGTTTACAGATGACAAAACAACCTTGTCAGATGCATCTGTGACAGTTGCCAAAAGGCCGCTTCCATCACCATAGAGCATTCTTGAAAGATTGAACATGCTTGCTTTCAAAAGTGTGTCCATATTGTCTTGAATCAAGTTTACAAAACTGCCAACATCAGTTGAAGATGCGCGAATTGCCTTGTCAGAGATTTCAAATCTTCCAAAAAGGTTTTTAAGTTCAGATGTAAGTGAAAGATATGGAGCGCCAACTCCGTCTGGAAGCACGCTTGTTTCTTCCCCTGCCATAATTCCGCCGTTTACGCCGATTGGTGCAACAACGTGAATTTTCTTTCCAACGATGTTTCTTGATGTTCTTCTAATTTTAGAAAAAAGTGGGCTTGTTTTTGTGTTGATTTGGTCAGCAACAACGCCTAAATACACTTCTTTTAGTACATTTTCTGCACTTTTTAATGTGATCATAATTTTTCTCCTTTTTAATTTTTAAACAACTCCATTGCCACCCTTTTTGCCTCTTCAAAAGAGGTTGGACGCGTCTGAGCCGGCGTGGTCACGCGTTCACCCGAGTTTGAAGAAATCACAACAGGTGCTTTTTGATTTTGAAGTTGTTTATAATAGTTTTTGATAACCATATTTTGAATGGCATCATCGTTTAAAACCATGTTTTGAACAAATGGCTCTTTTGCAAAGTCTTTGGAAGAGAGTTTTTCATATAAAATCCCCGCCCAAGCCTTTTCAAAAGCGTTTTCGTCAGCATTTTCTTCTGTGACACGGGATTTTAGTTCATCCAAGTATCCCACGGCACTTTCGTTTTTTGAAAGGAACGCATGAAGGGCAGCATCGCTGTCTTGATTTTGCGTTTTCTCTTTCTCAAGTTCAGAAAGGCGCTGACTTTTTCTTGTAAACTCGGCTTCAAGGTTGTTGTATGCGCTGTAAAGGTCATCCACACTTTTAAATTTTCCAAGGAAAACACCCCTTTCAGTTTCACCTTCAGTCACAACTTCCTTGTCCTGTTCACTTGGGGAGCAACTTTCGTTTTCTTCGATTGAAGGTTGAACGACTTGTTGTTCTTCCCCTACATTTTCCATTTCATCCATATTATTTTTCCTCCTTAGCGAGCGCTTGTTTGTGCGCCTCAATGTGTTTTAAAAACGCCTCTTCCGCTTTTTTGTCAACTTTGTCTTGCCCATAGACAACTCTAAGCATATAGCCAATGTGTTGATTTAAATGCAGTGAGTGTTCGTCTATGGATTTGACGGCAACTTCTTTGCCATCCACAAGTTTCAAATTTTCTTTGTCGGCATTTTTGATGTGAAGGTCGTTGACATCCACTGCGGTGTCCCAAATTCCAAAGCCAAGATTTTGCATGATTTTGTTTTTCATGCTGGCTGAAATTTTGCCCTCATCGTCACACAAAAGCCCTTTGTCAAGCAGTGTGAAAATCATATTGCGTCTTTGAGAGAGCGTTTCAGTTGACTCGTTGTCAGTGTCAAATTGAACATCGTCACTTGAAATGTCGCTGCCGGTGAAATACAAAATTTCCATCGCTCCGTCATCACCCATGATGTTCACAAGGCGTGGGAATGTTGCAAATTGTTTATACAGCCTTAAAATTTGTTTTGCAATCGTCTTAATCGCCGATTTAATGCTGTCTGTGGTGAAGATAAGTCTGCTTTCATTTTCGTCCATCAAAAGTTCGATGGCAACGCCGGACATGGTTGTCCTGATGTTTTCAAGCGTGCCGATGTTTGAGCCACTGAGAACAGAAAATTCATCCAAAAGCCTTTCTTCTTCTTTTTCAAAATCGGCTGGCAAACTTTCGCCGCCCAAAAATTCTGGCGCTGTTGCACCTTGTCTGTAAACCAAAATTTTGCCCGGTGCAAGACCCTCTTCTTCAAGGTTGTCGATGTCAACACTGCCGTCCTCAACCGCCAAAACGCCCATTGTAAGCCTGTTTAAATATTCATGCTTTCTGTTTTTAACTGCGTTGTATGCACGTTGAATAGGAATCAGCCTTGTAATCATTGAAACGCCCCAGAAATTGCCAACTTCTTCGTTGCAGATTTGGCGCACAAACGGGAATTCTCTTTTGCCCTCTGCATCGTTGATGTATGGCATATCTCCGTCAAAAACAAGTGTGTCGCCGGCAATGATAATCAGCCTGCCGTTTGGAAATTCCGCATTTGGTTTAACATATTTTTCCAGGACAATGGCGCTGTTTTGGCGAGTTGTTTCAATAAGTTTTGTTGAAAGCCCGTTGTAGCCAAGTCCGCCAAGTGCAGCCGATGTGCCATCAAGCGAATAGACATTCACGTCCTTGCCCTTAACATCCACGCCAAACATCTGTTTGATTTGTTCAACAGTGTAAGCGCGTGCATGGATTATGCTTTGGCAGTCACTCAAATTTTCATGTGTGGAACTGTCTGGATAGATTTCAAACGGGCTGCAAACACTGATTTCAACATCCCCCGTGTGCACCTTTTTGCCGTCATCCTCAAGCGCAACAACTTGTCCAAGATTTGAATTCCAACTTATCTTGTAGAAAGATGTTCCGCAAATTTCACTCCATTTTGTCGCCTGATTGATTTTTGCAGTCAGGTTAAGTCTGCTTGAAACTGAATCCAAAATTTTCTTTCCAACTTTTGCAGTGTAAATGTCGTTGTCATCGTTTGAAGATGGCAAAATTTGAAATCTTGGCTTTATTTTTGAAAGTTTGGAAAGCCTTATGTCGATGAGCGGTGCAATGTGATTGAACACTTCTCTTTCCTGCCAAAAATATTGCCTGTCAATATCTCTCACAAAGCCGCCAAAGCCAAGTTCGCAATATTGATTTCCCATGTAAAAATTCATGTTCATTTGCCATTGGCTGTCAAAGGGCTTTCTTTCTCTCACCCTTTGTTCAAAATCGTCTAAAGTTTCTTTAACTAAATCTAATTTCTTCATTTTTCCTCCTTAAAGTGTCTTTTGTATGGCGCATTGATTGATTTTGGCACCATCTCTTTTGAAAAGCATTCAAACATTTTCTTCATGCAGTCATCACAAAACACAAATTCGTGTTTCAAAAAACCTTTGGTTGTAATTGAATACTTTGCCATGTTTTTGCATTTGTAAAGGTCACATCTTACGCTGTTTTTGCACATTTTAATTTTCATCTTCTTGCTCCTTTTCTGCTAAAAGTTTTAAAAGTCGGTCTTTTTCGCGCAAAAGTTCTTTGTCCGTCATGTGCGAAATTTCATCATCAAACTCAGACTGCTCAATCAAAACTTTAAGCGCACTCATGTCCGGCGGATTGTATTTTTTTGTCACTTTGCGTTTTGAAAGCACGGTTTTTCCGTTGTCATCTGCCACATATTCTTCCACAATTTCGTCACTGTCAAAGCCAAGAGCCCTTTTAATCAGCGCATCTTTTACTTCATCCACTTTAAACCTCCTTCGTGCGAAATTTTCCCACGAAAATCGCCATAAATCAACATTTTGTGTCAAAAATATATCAAAAAGCACAAAAATTCGCCTAAAAAATACAATGTATTTGTAAGGGGTTTTATATGGAAAACTTACTTTCATTTCAAAATGTAAACTATTTCTATCAAACACAAAAAGATGAAATTTTTGCATTGAATAATGTCTGTTTTGATGTTTTAAATCAAGATTTTGTTTCTATTGTCGGGCCAAGTGGCTGCGGCAAAACAACAATTTTGTCGCTTACTGCTGGACTTTTAAAGCCAACATCTGGGCAAATTCTTTTGGACGGCGAAACAAAAATTGACACGAAAAAAATTGGCTATATGTTTCAAAAAGACTTTCTTTTTGAGTGGCGAACTGTTTGGAAAAACATAACGCTTGGCCTTGAGATAAGAAAGCCAGAAGACAAGGATGAAAAACTTGCAAAAGCGGAAGAACTTTTGAAAAAATATGACTTATATTCTTTCAGAAATCAAAAGCCGCGTTCACTTTCGGGCGGAATGCGACAGCGTGTGGCGCTTATTCGAACGCTTGCGCTAGAGCCAAAACTGTTGCTTTTAGACGAGCCTTTTTCTGCACTTGACTATCAAACAAAACTCTCCGTTTGTGACGATGTTCATCAGATTATCAAAAACGAGAAAAAAACCGCCGCTTTAGTCACGCACGATATTTCAGAGGCAATTTCAATGTCGGACAAGATTTTTGTTATGACCGCCCGCCCAGCAACCGTGAAAGAAACTATCGTCCCTGCGCTTGAAGGCGAAACACCCCTTAAAAGACGAGATGTTGACCACTTCCACGAACTTTTTGACAAAATATGGAGATTACTTTCAAATGAAAAAGCAAACACTTAATTTTTCAAAAGCGCACAAAACATATGTAAAAAGGCTGAGAAAAGACAAATTCATCATCATCTTTTTCAGAATTTTTATTTTGGTTGCAATTTTGGGACTGTGGGAAATTTTGACACAATACAAAGTCATTGATCCGTTTTTTGTAAGTTCGCCATCGCGAATTTTCAATCAAATTATCACGCTGGCACAAAATGGCACACTTTTGACGCACACTTGGGTCACGCTGTATGAAACTCTTGTAGGCTTTGCAATTGCAACAATCTTGGGCTATCTTATCGCCGTGATGCTTTGGTGGAATGAGAAAGTCCGCCGCATTTTTGAGCCTTATATCGTTGTGTTAAACTCGCTGCCAAAAATTGCGCTTGGGCCGGTTATCATCCTTTGGGTTGGCGCCGGCACGAAAGCCATTGTTGTGATGTGCATTTTGATTTGTATTGTTATCACAACCATGTCAATGCTGTCCGCCTTTATGTCTGTTGAAGAAGGCAAAATTCTGCTTTTAAAATCCATGCATGCAAACAAGTTTCAAATTTTATACAAACTCGTTCTGCCAAACAGCATGCCCGAATTTGTGTCCGTTTTGAAGATAAATGTAGGGATGAGTTGTAACCAACCTGCACTAAGTCTAAGGCGAAAGTTTCAAGTATTATCACTGCAAAAAGTTCGTTCTTGTCTTGTCAATACATAAAGTCTAACATTGATATTTCCGTGTTTCTGCTAAAAAAAGACCACCTATCTTTGCGATAGGTGGCATTTTATTTTACTATTTTTTCTACCTTTAATAGG
>CANRDW010000003.1 GCA_947629505.1 uncultured Clostridia bacterium | reverse complement strand
ACGAGAAAGATTTGCCACTTGTTTTGCCAAAAACAAAGGACTATCTGCCAAATGAAAAGGGTGACAGCCCACTTTCGAAGGTGGAGAGTTTTGTGCACTGCAAATGTCCAAAGTGTGGCAGAGATGCCGTTCGCGAAACCGACACAATGCCAAATTGGGCAGGGAGCAGTTGGTATTGGCTGAGATATTGTGACCCACACAACGACAAAGCGCTTGCCGACTTTGAAAAACTTAAATATTGGGGAAGCGTGGACTGCTACACGGGTGGGACAGAACATATCACACGCCACGTTTTGTATGCATTCTTCTGGCAAAACTTCTTGTATGAAATTGGCGCTGTGCCAACGCGCGACCCATTTATCAGAAAGATGGGCAGCGGGCTTATCTTGGACGACCAAGGCAAGAAGATGTCAAAAAGTTCGGCAAATGGCGTTTCTCCGCTTGAAGTTATCGACAAATATGGCGCAGATGCCGCAAGACTTCACTTGCATTTCCTTGGCGGATATGAGGACAACACACCTTGGACTTATGACGGCATAACGGGAATAACTGCATTTTTGGACAGAGTTTGGGGGCTTCAAGACATAATTAAGGGCGAAGAAGTTTCAAAAGAACACAGAATCGAACTTAACAAACTTATCAAAAAAGTGACTGAAGATATTGAAGATTTGAAACTTAACACAATCATCTCTGCTCTTATGATTTTCATGAAAAAGATTCGTGAGGACGGCTTTGTCACAAAAGAAGAGTTACGTCAGTTTTTGATTTTACTCAACCCACTTGCGCCACATATCACAAGCGAAGTGTTTGAAAGGGTGTTTAAAACTCAAATTTTGGATGAAAAATGGCCTGAATATGACGAAAAATATCTTGTTGACGACCAAGTTGACCTCCCTGTGCAGATAAATGGCAAAATGAGACAGGTTGTAAAAGTTAAACGAGATATTTCGCAAGAAGATTTGCTTAAATTCTTGAGCGAGAATTATAAAGAACTTTACAGCGGCGAAGAACTTAAGAAAGTGATTTATGTGCCAAACAGAATTTTGAATTTAATCAAATAGGGGCATATTGTAAAAAAAGACGAATTTTCGTCTTTTTTTGTGCCCGTAAGGCACAGGCATCAAGGATGCCACAATATGCCCACCCTTAAAACTCCTCAAAGGTGATGTCAGCCTTTTCGCCTTCACCTTTTTTATTTCCCAAAAGCGAAAGAATTTGCGCCATGCCACCTTGTCCGTTTTTGCTTAGCATTGCACTGAGCATTTCGCTTGGATTTTGATTTAACAGCGACATAATATTTGCAAAAGAGAAATTAGAAGGGCGCGGCTCTTCTTTCTTTTCTTCATTAAAATTGAGCGGCTGGGGATAATAGTTGTTCATAACATATTTATATGTCGTTAAATTTGATTTAGTGTAAAAATTTCCTTTGCTTTCATATATTGAACTAGGAGGGTGCATGAAATTAAGTGAAATGTCAAAGCAAAACAAAGAGAAAGAGATTAGGGAAAGTTATGACGCCTTGAAAGACTGTTCGTCAAACGAACTTATGGAAAGGCTGCAAAAGGAGATTGCAAAACAGAAGAAAAACGGGACTTTTGACTATGATGCACTTTTAAATATGCTTGAAAAAATCAAGATATATCTTCCTGATGAAACTTATAAGAATATGCTAAGGATAGTTGACTCACTGAAATGAACTTAAACAAAATTGACAAAAGACTTTTAAGAGAAATCAAGATTTTAAGCGCACAAAAGAAGGCATTTTGCTTTGTTTATGGCAAAAATTTTGACAGACTTAAAAGAGAATTGATTGCAAAGGACATACATATTGAAAATGAATATTTATTCATAAATTCTTTTCTTTGCAAAGCGTCAAACAGTCAAATTTACTCACTTTCAAATGCGTCAAGCGTGGATTTTATCTATTCGCTTTCCGTTGCAAGCACACTTATGTTTGTTTCAAAGAAAATTTTAAAGACGGATAAAGTTGCGCTCACGGGGGATGGGGTTAAAGTTGCATTCATCGACACGGGGATATGTGCGCACGGAGATTTTTTGCTTGGAAAAAACAGGGTTGAAGAATTTGTTGATTTTATAAATTCGCGCAAAAATATGTATGACGACAATGGTCACGGCACATTTGTGAGCGGGGTTTGTTCGGGAAGTGGCGCGCTTTCAAAATTTCAATATTCCGGCATTGCGCCAAAATCCAAGATTATTTCTCTTAAAGCGCTTGATGAAAATGGTGAAGCGACTGCCAACAAAATTTTGGACGCTATGGAGTGGGTTTTTGACAATCACAAAAAGAAAAACATTCAGGTTGTGTGCATGAGTTTTGGCAGTGAGCCGCTTGGACAAAATGACCCCATCATGCTTGGAGCGGAAGCGCTCTGGAAAGAC
The DNA here is from genome assembly GCA_947629505.1 of uncultured Clostridia bacterium. Classification (GTDB taxonomy): domain Bacteria; phylum Bacillota; class Clostridia; order Christensenellales; family UBA1242; genus Caccovivens. The sequence goes on along the minus strand of CANRDW010000003.1, from coordinate 53,012 downwards.
GGCGTTGTGGTTGTGGCGGCTGCGGGAAACAGTGGGCCAGAATATCAAACGATAAAATCTCCCGGCATTTCAAAAAACATAATCACTGTTGGTGGCATTGATGACAATCGCTATGACAAATTTTCATATAAAAAAGAATATTTTGAGATTGCGGATTTCTCTTCGCGTGGGCCTGCGCTTAGGGGAGTGAAACCCGATCTTGTTGCGCCAAGTGTGGACATCATTTCATGTGGCACAAAAAATTTTTACACAACCTTAAGTGGCACATCTGTTGCAACTCCAATGGTGGCGGGACTATGCTGTCTGATTTTAGAAAAAGACAAAAATCTTGCGCCAAATCAAGTGAAAAATCTCTTGTTAAAATCCTGTCAACCACTTGGCTTTGAAAGAAATCAAGAGGGCTTTGGCATTCCAAATATTTCAAAGCTTATTCAATAGCATTTTGCTCAATTATCTCGCAAATTTTTGAAACTGCATCATTTTTTGCAGTTTTTTTCATATTTTTTATGAAATTTTCCTTATTTTTTATAATTTTTTCTATGTTTTTCATAAATTTATCAAAAGTGTAATCCTCCTCGCACAGACAAATCGCATAGCCTTTTTCTTCAAAAGCTTTTGCATTTTCAATTTGGTCGCCACGGCTTGCCTTTTTTGAAAGTGGGATTAAAAGCATGGGCTTTTCAAGAGATAAAAGTTCGTTTATCACACCACTTCCCGAGCGGCACACCACCACATCCGCACTTTTATAAAAGTCCTCAATGTTGTTTGCATAAGCGACTTGTTTGTAATTTTTTCTTGTGATATTTTTAAAATTTTTCTTGCCCGAGATGTGCAAGATATTGTAATGACTTAAAATTTTGTCAAGATTGTTAAAGATGATATCATTCAAAAATTTTGCGCCCAAACTTCCGCCTAAAACCAAAATTGTTGGGCGAGCGTTGTCAAAATCAAGCGCTAGTTTTTTGCCGCTTAAAATCTTGCTGCGAATGGGCTGACCTGTGTAGACACATTTTTTGCTTTGTGCCGCTGTCTTTTCAAAAGATGTGCACATGACCATGCAGTATCTTAAAATTATTTTGTTTGCAAGTCCAAATGACAAGTCACTTTCATGACTTATGATTGGAATGTTTAGTTTTTTGCCCGCAATCGCCACCGGCACACTCACATATCCGCCTTTTGAGAAGATTATGTTTGGATTTATTTTTTTAAGTTCTGCCTTTGCCATTTTGATTGCTTTAAAAAGTTTAAAGGGGATGAGAAGATTTTGCAAAGTCAATTTTCTTTGCAGTTTGACGGCGGGAATCTGATGATAGATTATGTTTGGATAGGATTTTAAAATATCTTTTTCCATGCCGTCACTGCCAATAAAGTGAATCTCATAACCTTTTAATTTTTCCGCCACTGCCAAAGCAGGATAGACATGCCCAGCCGTGCCGCCACCACACAAAACAATCTTTTTCATGAACACTCCTTGATATATTTTATAAACTTTAAGTGAAGTTTATACACATTTGAAAAATAAATAAAAATGCAATAATATGCATAAATATGCACGAATAAAATCGCTTTTTTTGAACAAAAATGTTTGTTTTAAAAATTTTTAAGTGTGTTTAAGCAAAAATTTTGCGATTTTGTTTTTTGAAATTTTCTTTTTGTGCTAAAATAGGTTTGAAAATGGAGTTATTATGGCAGAAAAAAAGTATGAATCAAAAGATATAGTTGTTTTGGACGGCCTTGACGCAGTTCGACTTCGCCCGGGAATGTATATCGGCACAACAAGTGCACGCGGGTTTCACCATATTCTTTGGGAGATTGTTGACAACGCCATCGATGAAATTTCAAACGGCTTTGGCGACACAATTAGAATCACATTAAACACAGACGGCAGTGCCACTGTTGAAGATAACGGGCGCGGCATTCCTGTGGATATGCATCCAACATTAAAGAAAAGTGGGGTGGAGGTTGTTTACACAACTTTGCACGCGGGCGGCAAGTTTAACAACGAAAACTACAAATTTTCAGGCGGGCTGCACGGCGTTGGTGCTTCTGTGACAAACGCTCTTTCAAGATGGTGCAAAGTGACCGTCAACAAGGGCGGCAAAAAGTATTTTATTGAGTTCAACTCATATGAAGATAAAGACGGCAAAATTCACAGCGGCGTGCCTGTTGCACCATTAAAGGAAATTGGCACGGCAACCACAACCGGCACGACTGTCACGTTCTTGCCAGATGACCGAGTTTTTGGCAATCAACAATTCAGTTTTGAAACGATTGTGCGCCGCGCAAGAGAACTTGCCTTTTTAAACAAGGGGCTTAAGATTGTTGTCGAAGATAAAAACACAAAAGACAAAAGCGAATTTCACTATGAAGGCGGAATTAAAGATTTTGTTTCCTATCTTGTTGAGGGCAAAAATGCACTGTTTAAAGAGCCACTTTATTTCCATGCACAAAGCAAAATTGTGGATTTAGAAGTGAGTTTTATCTCCACAGACAGTTACACAGAAAACACCTTTTCATATGTCAACAACATTCCAACCACTGAGGGCGGAATGCACGAAATTGGGCTGAAAAGCGCTTTTACAAAGGCGCTTAATGACTTTGCGCGCGAAAACAACTTCTTGAAAGACAAAGAACAAAACCTTTTGGGTGAAGATTTCAGAGAAGGGCTTGTGACTGTCATCAATGTGAAGATGAACAATGTTCAGTTTGAAGGGCAGACCAAAACCAAACTTGGCAATCCTGAGGCGAGAACAGAAGTTGAAGCGCTTTCTATTGCCGAACTTGGAAAACTGCTTGCTGACAAGAAAAATCTCACCTATGGGGAGATTATCATTGACAAAGCAAAACAAGCAGCAAAAGTTAGGCTTGCTGCAAAGAAAGCAAAAGAACTTACTCGTGCAAAGAACAATGCGGAAAACTTTAACCTTGTTGGTAAACTTGCGGCGTCAACTTCGCGTGACAGGCTCAACAGCGAACTTTTCATTGTGGAAGGAGATTCCGCTGGTGGCTCTGCAAAACAAGGCCGTGACAGAAAATATCAGGCGATTTTGCCACTTCGCGGCAAACCGCTGAATGCAGAGAAAAAGCGCATCGACCAAGTGCTTGCAAACGAAGAAATCAGAACAATCATCTCCGCACTTGACACAGGCTTTGGCGAAGATTTTGATATTTCAACTTTAAGATACAATCGTGTTATCATCCTTTCAGATGCCGACCAAGATGGTGCGCATATTCGTGCGATTCTACTTACATTCTTCTATCGTTATATGAAAGGGCTTATCACTGATGGGCATGTCTTCATTGGACTTCCACCACTTTACAAGGTTTACAAGAAGGATTATGAAAAATATGTTTACAGTGACGCCGAACTTAGCAGTGCTGTTGCGGCTGCCGGCAAGGGCTATATGATTCAAAGATATAAAGGGCTTGGCGAAATGAATCCAGAGCAACTTTGGGAGACCACAATGGACCCTGCAAATCGCACACTTATTCAAGTGACAATCGAGGATGCTGCCGAGGCAGAGAAAATGATAACAACTTGGATGGGTGACGATATTGAAGAGAGAAAGGCATATATTGGGCTTCACTGCAATTTTGACCGTGAAGATGAATTTATGAAAAATTACAGCAAGATTGGAAACGAAAACTGATTGAGGGCATATGAACGGCGAAGATGACGAATTTCAATTTGATGAGATAGAGCCGATTGAGGGGCAGATGTGCTACGATGAACTTTTGCTTCCTGTGGAGGAAGAGAAAAAGGAAGAAGCACCTCCTGTTTTGGACGGACAAATTGATATTTGGAGTTTGCCGAAAGAAGAAAAGAAAGAAGAAAAAATTGAAGAAAGACCTGTTGAAGATTTTACTGAAAAAATAATTGAAGAAAAACCGAAAGTTGAGAAAAAAGAGCAAAAAACACAAAAAAATCATGAAAAAACAGTAAAAAAACGCGAAAAAATTGAAGAAATTGAAAATTTAAACACTGAAAGTGAGATTGAAATGGATAAATTTGAAGAGATTAAAATGGATATTGAAGAAGAAAAAGTTGAAGAAAACAAGTTAAGTGACGGCGGCTCGGACAACAATGGGGGAAACAACGGCGGCAGCGCTGGTGGGAATGGCGTTTTGTTTAAAACACTTGAAGATGTGCTTCATGACTCAATGATTCCTTACACCAAACATGTTGTTATGGACAGAGCGCTTCCACGTGTTGAAGATGGGCTGAAACCTGTTCAAAGAAGAATTTTGTATTCTATGTTGGAACTTGGGCTGACTCCGGACAAGCCTTACAGAAAATCGGCAAGAATTGTCGGCGACTGCATGGGTAAATATCACCCACACGGTGACAGCTCTGTCTATGACGCAATGGTGAGAATGTCACAAGATTTTGTTTTGCGAGCACCACTTGTTGATGGGCACGGAAACTTTGGCTCGGTGGACGGCGACAGCGCTGCTGCGATGCGTTACACTGAAGCGAGAATGACTCCTCTTGCCATGGAACTTTTGCGTGACCTTGAAAAAGACACCATAAGATGGGGGCTCAACTTTGACGACACCTTGAAAGAGCCAGATGTTCTTCCGGGGCGCTTCCCAAACCTTTTGGTGAACGGAACTTCGGGCATTGCCGTTGGAGTTGCAACAAACATTCCTCCACACAATCTTGGAGAAGTTATTGACGGCGTTGTGGCATATATTGACAATCCAAACATCAAACTTGAAGAGATGATGAAAATCATCAAAGGCCCAGACTTTCCAACGGGCGGCGAACTTATCTATGGTGACGGGCTGAAAAGTGCATATGAAACCGGCAAAGGCAAAATCACAATTCGCGCCAAGGTTGGAATTGAGCAAAATGGTGACAAACAAAACTTGGTGATAACCGAACTTCCTTATCAGGTGAACAAGGCGCTTTTACTTCAAAAAATTGCCGAACTTAAAGAGAAAAACAAAGACAAACTTTCTGTTATCAGTGAAATTCGAGATGAAAGTGACCGAAGTGGGATGCGCGCCGTTATTCGCTTGAAAAAAGAGGCAAATGCGCAGAAAATTTTGGGATTTTTGTTCCAATCCACAAATATGCAAGTGTCGTATGCAATCAACATGGTGGCAATTGCAGGTGGCAAGCCTAAACTTTTGGGGCTTATGGACATCATTTCTTATTACACCGCTTTCCAACGCGATGTCATTGTCCGCCGCACTAAATTTGACCTTAATGTTGCAAAAGACCGCGCACATATTGTGGAAGGCTTGTTGATTGCAATCAAAAACATTGACGCAGTTATTAAAATTATCAAAACATCTGCAAATGTTGGCGAGGCAAAACAGCGACTCCGCGCTAAGTTCAATCTTTCAGAGAAGCAGGCACAGGCGATTTTGGATATGCGTCTTGCAAGGCTTGTCAATTTGGAAGTGACCAAACTTGAAGAAGAACTTGCCGAACTAAAAAAGAGAATCAAAGAGCTCGAGCAGATTTTGAATTCCAAGAAACTTCAACTTGAAGTGGTGAAAAAGGAAATTTTGGAGATTAAGCGCAAATTTTCAACTCCAAGACGCTCTCATGAAATCAAAAATGAAGAAATTAAATTGACTAAAATCGAAGAAATGGAGGACACAAAAGATTATCTTGTTGCGTTCTCTGCTGGGAAAACTTTAAAGAAAGTGAACATGAAAAACTATTCAAAATCAAGCAAAACCATAAGCGACAATTCAACTCTCTTCGATGTCCACACATTTGTTATGCCGGTTAAGCCAACCGACACACTGCTTATCTTCACGGATAGGGGCAACTGTGTAAAAGTTGTTGTAGATAAACTGCCAGAGTGCAAATGGCGTGAAAAGGGCATAACACTCAAAAATCTCGACAAATCAATCGACATCATGGAAGCGCCGGTTGCCGTCTTGAAAGCGGAGGGTGAGGGCGAAGTTGCGTTCTTCACTCAGGGCGGAATTGTTAAAAGAAGTTCACTTAAAGATGTGATTGTTTCCAAGAGTTTCTATCAAGTTATGAAACTTGCTGACGGCGACAAGGTGATTAATGTTGAACTTGAGCAAAAGGGCAAGACCTTTGTCATGTTTACAAAATTTGGCAATGTTGTCAATTTCGAAAAGAACGAAGTCCCACTTCAGGGCAGAGTTTCTGGCGGTGTGAAAGGCGTGAATTTGGAAGATAAAGACTGCGTTGTCTATGCCGGGCAGAATGTGGCGGATGATTATATGATTGTCACCGCAAATGGCTATGTGAAACGCCTTGCTGCAATTCAAATTCCAATCTGTGCACGCTATCGCAAGGGCGTGAAATACATCAATTTTGCGGGAAACTGCAAAGTCGTGGCTTTTGTCACACCAAGTGACAGTTGTGTTGTTGACCAAGGGCTGAAATTTGTGGAACTGCAAAGCAAAAAGTTTAAAGTTTCAAATGACAGGCTCTCCGTTGGAGAAGAAGAAATAAAGAAGAAATTTTTGGGAATATATGTGCAGGGGCAACTGTAATTTCTTAACGGCGACACGGCACAAAAGTGCCTAACGCCTAAAATTCGTTTCCGCCCACAGACCCCCTTTCGCCTTGCAAAATTCCGCTGGACATTTTGCGGGCGGCAGGAGTGCGATTTCAATTTGTGCTTGCCGAACACTGCGGCAAAAACTGCATCTATTGCTCATTTTTGCCTTTGGCAAAAAGTATCGCCTTATGATTTGTTTTTACCTTTTCCCCAAAAGTGACAAGCACTTTCGGTGTGCCCCAAGAAAGCTCGCAAAATTGAAACTCGGATTTTGGATGTAAAAGAAAAGACTTCGAAGTGCAGGTTTTGACGTTTGTCATTCTGAGACGGAGTCGAAGAATCTCAGAAGAATCTAAAGAGATATTTCGCGTTGCTCAACATGACGGGAGATCCTTCGCGTTGCTCAGGATGACAGTGAGTGGCGTGAGATGAATGAAATATTTTTTCGCTAGATTTTGTAATGTGAAAAAATATTTGAAAAAAATCTAAAAAATATGTAAAATTCTTTGGATTTTTGGCGAATATTGTTTATAATATTTATATGAAGAAAAAGATTCTTATTGGAATTTTATCTTTTGTTATGTGTTTGACATTCGGTTTTGGATGTTATTTTGTTTTTGGCGAAAAAAATTCTCTTCAAACGTCTGCGCCACAGCCTCAAGAAGAAACTCAAACAAACACCAGCGACTTTTGGAGTGATGAGGGAAATTACACATCTTTTCTTGGTGGTGGCGGCACTGCAGATAACCCATATTTGATTCAAAACGCACGAAATTTTGCATATTTGTCTGGTGAAAAAGATTCTTTTAAAGGCAAATATTTTAAATTGCTTGCTGATATTGATATGTCAGAACATTTTTGGACTAATAATGGGAATGATTTTCAAGGTGTTTTTGATGGCAACAATCATAAAATCACTGGGGTTAATCTTAAAGGTAGATCTAATTCAGTTGCATTGTTTTCTGCTATAGCTGTCCCAAACTCTGGGGAAGGTGGGATAATAAAAAATATAAGTCTTTTAGAGGTTTCTTGCGACTGTAATAATACTTTTATGTCTTTTGCAGGGCTCACTGTAAATGCTTTTAGAAAAAGTAAGATATCAAATGTTAATGTTAAATTTACAATGAATAATCCAACAGAACTGACTGCTAACTATTGTTATATAGGGGGTCTTTTTGCACACGGATATTCTGTGACAGTTGAAAATTGCACTGCAGATGTTATGATTTCATGCGGAAATTCTTTGAACGAAAACTCTCATTTAAATTCACGAGTATTTATTGGGGGTATTGCTGGCTTGATTGAAGACAGTGATACAATTGGAGGCACATCAAATTTTATTAATTGTAATTCATTTGGGGCTATAAAATATCAAAATCCGAGAACGAGCAGTATGCAATATGTAGATATTCGTAGCATAAGTATTGGAGGCTTGGTGGGAGAGTCTTCTGGTAAAATTGCGTTTAACAAGTGTATGAATGCTGCATCTATACAACTAAATGGATACTATAAATACTCTGAGGCAATCTGTTTGGGAGGTATTTTGGGGCGGCTTTCAAACACTGAAGGAATCCCAGAAGTTACACTTGAAAATGATGTTAGGGAAACATATAGCAGTGATCCATATAATACAATTGAATATTCGTTTAATCAAGGATCAATTAAAACAGTTTGTGGAAATCATGTTTATTCAGGTGGCATTTGCGGGGTATCTGATGATGCAATTTTGATTAGGAACTGTTTTAATAATAGTTTTATTGAAATTGGAGAAGTTTATTATTATGACTCTTCTGGCGAATTGGGGACAGGAGGGATTATTGGGAGAGTCAACATAAATTCATCATGGAAGAGTGACAATATAAATGAACATATTGCAATTATAACAGATTGTTTAAATAATGGAGATGTAAGCACAGTTGGTTCCTACGAAAATAATAGTAGTGTTGGAGGAATTGTGGGCTGTGGCGGTTGTGTGAAAATAAATAGATGTGTGAATGAGGCTGTGATTAGTAATAGGTATGATTTTGCTGGCGGAATTATTGGAAAGGGTATTGAATGGCCAACCATACTTGGAAATTGTATTGATGCTGGTGTTTCAAAAGGTTTATTTGGTTATTCTGTATATTGTAATTATTCAGATGCTCTTTTTTTCAAAAATTATTCTGCGATAAAAACATATTCTTGTTATACCACAAATTCTGAATCTTTAAATGAGTATTATTTTACATCCTCATTTTACACAAATTGGACAACATATGATTCTTCATATTCATTTGAGCCAGATTTGAATTATTATTTTAATCCAAACATCTGGGTTTTGAGTAAGTTAAGAATTAATCTTTCTTCAGGGCTTATGGGATGGCATGTGAGGGGTAGTTTATGGGATGAAACAAAATATTATAATCTAAATTGGTTGTTTAATAATGGCTTGTTATACTATCCGAAGGTAACAACAAATCCAAACACTGTTGGAATTGGTGGGATTTATTTGTATAACATGGACTCTAGGGAATATCAAGAACTATATAAAGAATTTGGCACAGATAATCAAATGGCTGCATTACAGAAGATATTCAATGAAATTTCTGTTGGAGGAAAAGTCATATATAATAATACAGATATTATTACATATGAGAAACAAATTGATGGGCATTTAGCCTTGACACAAACAACGCTTAATGTTAAGTGGAATAATGATATGTTTGAGAATGTAGATATAACTATCACAAGCAGCCCTCAACTTTATTATGATGGAATTTCTGAAGGGGAGCCTAGTAAGAAAAATCCTGTTTTTCAACCTTATTTGAAAATTTCAGACTTAAATCAATATAATTCGGAATATTCGTGTTACTTCACTCCAATTTTTAACTCCGGTGGACTTTCTGCAAAACTTTATATTTATTTAACAGCAAAACTAAAGATTAAGTATAAATTTCATCCAGTTAAAGGTTCTTCTTCTTTCATAGAAGAAGAGGATCTTGGACAATATTTAAATACAACACTCTCAGGGTTTAATAGACCAAACTCATATGATTTATATTTTGGGCAAACGGTTTCATATTTAATTAGACCTAAGTTTGGTTATGCATTTTATGGCATAAGTTCAACAACGGGGGAAATTTTGGATTTAGTTGATAATACTAAAGAGGAAGAAGAGAAAGGGCAGAATTATACAAGAGGGAATTCGGCGCTGGGCAACAATTTTTACTTAGGGGGGATATCTGGTTCTTTTACATGCAGTTGGAGCAGTTGGGAAAATTCTTCAGTAATAGTAATTCATGTAAAAGAAGTGAAATATGGATTGCAATTAACATATGGTAACAAGACAAGTCAGTTTTCGAGTTACGTAGATGACGAATTCCAGCTGGGTGATTTACATTATGAATTAAACAATGCTCTTAAGTATTCTTCTGAGAATGGATATTATTTTTCGGCTTATTATGACATTTTTAACAAAGAAAGTGAATATAATCCAAACGAACAAGAAAAATTAAAAACTTTTGTCGATGTTGAGGACACTATATATAATAACATTGAAGATAAGGAATATTTTACACTGAATTTTGATGACGTCAAAACAATGGCAAAGGAGTTGAACGATATAAATCACGACCTTTTGCCTGTTGTTCTTAAAAGATATGAAATGAAAACGAAAGTAATTTTAAATGATTATCAAAATTATTTTTATAATTTAAGCAAATATGATGGTGTAGAATTAACTGAATTTGCTTACAAAAAAGACGCGACTTTGACTTATGTTGAAGATGCGAGAGATTTGATTTTTGTTGCAAATACGAATAAATACGGGGAAGAAAATAAAGAGATAAGCCATTTTAAATTTAATCCAAATTCAGGTTATTGGATTGATTATATTTCTGTTGTTGAAGGATATCAAGATAAAGATCGACAAGGAGAAATCAACATAAGCATAAGTCGTGACGACAAAACATGTTCCTTTAAACTTGAGGATATTTACAGTAAATATCTAAAAAATTTAAAAGATTTTACGGCTTATCTTTCTATAGATAATCTAGAAGACAGGGTGGATGTAATCAATGTTTATATATATTACAGTTTAATGCAATATACAATCAATGTAAATAAGGAATGGGCCGTGAAACCAGAGCAAAGTGATAATGTTGACATTAAAAGCACGGTTTCGTTGACAACAAACGAGAACAAGGGAGAGCAGGATTATTCAAACACATCAGTTTATGAGAAAATTTCTTCAGAAAACATTGTTCACTACAATTCAGGGTTAATGTTGCATATTGATGTTAAAGAAGGAGAAAGATTGGCGGGAGTTTACATCAATGGCTCTCTTGTTGACATTTCGGCTGAAAAGGATTTGATGTTCTATTATTCAATATATTTGGAAAGAGACACTAGAAATCAAATGGAAACATTACCTATCACAGTTGTGTTTGCAAAATATGACACTGGCACGGCACCAACAGAAAGCCGAGGGATTTATTACATCAGCAAGCCGGAGCATTTGTTGTGGCTGTCCCATAAAGTGGCTTCCGGGGACACTTGTGAGAAATATCTGTTCAAACAGTCGCAAGACATTGACATGAGTGGGGTTTTGCTTAATCCAATCGGCGGAGTGCTGGACGATGGCACAGTGATGGCATTTAAAGGTACTTATGATGGCAATTTCTATCGAATCACAAACTTGAGTTTTATAGGCGGAAATTATCAAAACAACCTTTCTTACATGGGCTTGTTTGGATATGTGGAAGATGCAACAATTATGAATTTGATGGTTGAAGGGACACAACTTGTTGGTTGGAAAAATGTGGGCGGAGTTGTCGGCTATGCTAAAAATTCAACCTTTACAAGAGTTGACAACAGAACTCTAGCCGTTTCGATAAACTCTCAAGGCAATAATTTAACATGTGCTGGCGTGACATTTATTATTGATGGCGAAGAAAGTGCCACAAACACAGTTGCCGCGAATGAAAACTTTGGCGGGCTTGTGGGATATGCAGAGGGATGTTCGTTCTTGGGGTGCAGCAATCAGGCGGGTGATTATAACACAACCGTGGGGCTTATCGGCACAATGAGTGAAGGATCGCTTGACCAATGCTTTACAACATATGGAAAAATTGTAGCAAACGAAGAAAATGCAAAACTTACAGATTATGCTGAAGGAAATGTAGGCTATCAATCAGATTCAAACAAATGGTTTAACGGAAAACTTAAAATCTTCTATTGGGACAACTCATTCCCTCAAAACTAAGTGGTTATGAAAAAATAACCACTTTTTTCATTAAAATCGTTCTAAATGCAGCAAATGATAAATATTATATCTTGATTCGACAATCATAGACATTTTGACATGTTTTACAGCATTTTTCGGATTTGGAGTTTCAAAAAGATTTTCTATAATAAGAGAGGTTTGCATGCATTTCTGTGTTATCAAATCAAAAACAATCTCAATTTTTATTGCCATTTTGGCGTGTGCAGTGCTTCTGTGCCTGCCAATAGACGGGACAACTTCGGCGGAGGTCTATTTAGGTCGCAACACAAGAAAAGTGCCAATTTACAATGTTGACACGCCTGAAAAACAGGTTGCAATCTCGTTTGATGCGGCTTGGGGTGCGGACAAAACGCAGGAAATTTTGGACATCTTAGATGAATTTGACTGCAAAGCGACATTCTTTCTTGTGGGTTTTTGGGTGGACGACTATGCCGACATGGTGAAAGCAATCGATGAGGCAGGTATGGAGATTGGAACTCACTCCAACACTCATCCAGACATGGCAAAACTCGACAAAAGCACTGTGAAACTTGAACTTGAAACATCCATTTCAAAGATAAAAGAGGTGACGGGCAAAGAAGTTGAACTTTTCAGAGCGCCTTTTGGCAGTTACAACAACACACTTCTTGAAACGGCGGAGGATTTGGGGCTGAAAACAATTCAGTGGGATGTGGACAGTTTGGATTGGAAGGGGTTGTCAGCAAGCGAAATTTCTTCGCGAGTGCTTGGCAAGGTGAAAAATGGCTCAATCATTTTGATGCACAACAATTCCGATCATGTGCTTGACGGACTTAGATTGATTTTGTCGCGACTTAAAGTGGCGGGATATAAAGTGACGGGAATTGGCGATTTGATTTACAAAAATTCTTACACAATTGACAGAAACGGGGTGCAACACAAAATTTAGGAGGGTTTTTATGAATTACACAAATTTAAATGAAGAAAACAACACTGCAACGCTTGTTGGAAAGGTGTGCGAAGAAGCGAAACTTTCGCACGAAATTGAAGGCGAAAAATTTTATGAGTTTAAAATGCAGGTTGACAGGCTGTCAAAGGCGAGCGACACAATTCCGGTGACGGTGTCTGAACGCACGCTTTTGGGCGAAGAAATAAAGGTTGGGCAGACGCTGAAAATTGTCGGACAATATCGCAGTTACAACAAAGTCTTTGACGAAAAAAGTAAACTCATTTTGCATCTTTTTGCCAAGGAAATCACACCTGTAATGGAGATTTGTGAAGATGTCAACGAAGTGAAACTTTCTGGCTTTATCTGCAAACAGCCCGTTTACAGAAAAACGCCGTTTGGAAGAGAAATATGCGACATTTTGCTTGCAGTAAATCGTCCAAACTGCCACAAAAGTGACTATATTCCATGCATCTTGTGGGGAAGAAATGCAAGATTTGTGTCCCAGCAAAGCATTGGCAGCAAGATTGAAATTTCTGGGCGCATTCAATCGCGTGAATACACTAAAACACTTCCAGATGGGCAGACAACCATCAAAACAGCCTATGAAGTGTCCACCCAGACAGTCAGTCTTGTGCTTCAAAAAATGCCGCAAAAGAATGATGAAAAAAGTGCGGTTAACAGTTGATTTCGAGAAAGTTTTTGCTTTCTCTTTTTTTAAAAATTGCCTATTGACATTGAAAAAATTTTATTTTATAATTTAAATGGAGATGAAAATATGCAAAGAGATAAAAATGTGGTGATTTTAAAGGGCTTTGCCTCAACAGAGCCGAAAGTTGAATTTGACAATGAAAACAACAGAGTCAAAAGTTTTATTGTTAAATGCAAGCGTTATTCAGGCTTTGATGATGAGGTTGTTGTCCATCTGCCATATACATATGAAAGTCAAATCAATCCGGGTGATCCAATTGAAATCAATGGGCAGTTTAGAAGTTACAACAAAAATATCAACGGTACAAGAAGGCTTGTTTTGTTTGTAAAGCCTGATTTTATTGGAAAACTTGACTTTTTAATTGAAGGGGAAAATTTTATTAAATTGCAGGGGACTATTTGCAGATGCCCTGTTTACAGAAAAACTCCGCTCACTGACAGAGTGATAACAGATTTTATGTTGGCTGTCAATCGGCCAGATGGCGGAACAGATTATGTGCCATGCATAGCGTGGGCACACAACGCTTTGGCATTAAAAAATGCAAAGGTTGGCGAAAGAATTTCCATTCTTGGCAGAATTCAATCTCGCGAATATAAAAAAGTGTATGAAGATGGAAAAGAAGAGATGCGCACAGCCTATGAAATTTCTTGTGGAAGTTTGCGTTTTGAACAAGATTTGAAAGCAAATCCAGACAAGTATGACAAAAAAGATTATATAAAAGATGAAAAAGATAAAATCAAATAAAAAAAACACCAATTTTGGTGTTTTTTTAAAACAACGCTTCATCAAAAGTTTCAGGCTTTTCAATACCCATAAGTTTCAAAACGGTTGCAGCCACAGATGTGAGTGATTTTCCCTTTTTAAGTTTTGCCTTTTTGTGCTTTTCGCTGACTAAAATAAATGGCACAGGATTGGTGGTGTGTTTTGTGAGTTTGTTTCCGTTTTTGTCAATCATTTCTTCGGCGTTGCCGTGGTCTGCCGTGATTATGCAATCTCCACCAACCATAAGTGTGGCAAGTGCAATGGCGTAGGCTTGTTTGTCAACACACTCAATTGCCTCTTTCGCAGCGCCAAAATTGCCTGTGTGTCCAATCATATCAGGGTTGGAGTAATTGACCAAAATAAAGTCATATTTGTTTTCTGCAATTGTGTCCAAAAGGTCTTGCGTTATCTCAATTGCGCGCATCTTTGGATAGTCCGAAAAATCCTTGACATTTATGCTGTCGATGAGTTTTCTGTCCTCGCCCTCATAAGGCTTTTCAATGCCGCCATTGAAGAAGAATGTCACATGCGCATACTTTGTTGTTTCACTTATGTGATATTGCTTTTTGCCGTTTTGTGAAAGCACTGCTGCCAAATTGTCCTTCACGATTTTTGGGGGATAAAGGGTGTTTAAATGCTTGAATTTTTCGTCATATTCAGCCATTGCGGTGTATAAAAAGTCAACATCTTTTGTTTTAAACTGCCTAAAATCTTTGTCCGTCAAAGCAAAGGTGATTTCTTTGGCGCGGTCAGCACGATAGTTGTAAAAAATCACGCTGTCACCATTTTGAATTTTGGCATCTTCAATCACACAAGGTTCGAGATATTCATCATACACGCCACTGTCATAGTTTGCCAAAACAGCGTCTTTTGCAGAAGAATATTTTGTGCCTTTGCCGTCAAAAAGAAGATTGTAAAACTTTTCAACTCTGTCATATCTTTTTTCTCTGTCCATGGCATAAATTCTGCCGATGACAGTGGCAATTTTGGCGTTTGTGCCTTTGATTTTCTCTTCAGTTTGTTCAATAAATTTAATCCCATCGCGAAAACTTGTGTCGCGGCCGTCAAGAATTGCATGAATAAACACATTTTTGATTTTATAGTTTTTTGCATGGTCTAAAATTGCAAAAAGGTGGGTGATGTTTGAGTGCACGCAGCCGTTTGACAAAAGCCCCATAACATGCAAATTTCCGCCGTGTTTTTCAGCATACAGCAAGGCTTTGTTTAAGGCAGGGTTTTCAAAAAACTTGCCGTTTTCAATCTCACTGTCAATGAGTTTCAAATCTTGCAGCACAACTCTTCCGCTACCAAGTGCCAAATGCCCAACTTCGCTGTTGCCCATAACGCCTTTTGGCAGGCCAACAGCCTCACCACTTGCGTTTAAAAATGTGTGAGGATACATCTTTTTGAGCTTGTCCAAATTTGGCGTGCCTTGACTTTTAATTGCATTGCCAAACTTTTCTTTCTTTTCGCCAAATCCATCTAAAATAACTAATGTGACCATATATAAACCTCTTAATTAAAGCATACATTTTGTGGCAAAAAAAGTCAAATTTTTAATTAAGATTTTTTGTATATTCGTCAAAAAGTCCGTCATCTATTTTCTTGTATTCATCTTTGTTTGAATCGTCATTTCTAATTTCTCTTAAATTTTCAAAGTGGATGTTTGGATTTTGCTGCGACTGTTCTTTTGCTGCCTCAACATTCACAGTGGCGGGTTGAGGAAGGGGCTGTTTTTCCTTTTTCTTGCGTTTTTCATACACTTTCACACTTCCTTTGTTGGCAATAATTCGAATGACAAAATAAAACGCACCAATGCCGATTAAAATGTAAATGAGCCTTGAAAACAGACTACCTTGAAAGCCAAAAAGCCCAGCCACAAAGTCATATTGTAAAAGCCCAATCAAAAGCCAATTTACACAGCCTAAAATTGTCAGAATAAAGGCGATAAAAGTGAACATATAAACTCCTTTTTGCATATTATTTGAAAAAAACTTGAAAATATATCAATTTTTGCGTTTAAAAAGGCAAATTTTTGAAAAACTTTTAAAAATAGTTGACTTTTTTGTGAAATTTGAATATAATATCATACGAAAAAGTTTAACTGACAAACTTTTGAGGTTTGTGGATTGCAAAGTCCCTTTGCGTTCGCAAATTTTTTTGCTTAATAAAGGAGTGGCATTATGGAAAAATTTTATTTGACACCAGAAGGAAAAGCACAACTTGAAGAAAAACTCAATTATTTTAAAACTGTTAAAAGGCCAGAAGTTGTTAAAAGAATTGGCATAGCACGTGAATTTGGCGACCTCTCTGAAAACAGCGAATATGACGCAGCCAAAGACGAACAGGCGCAGGTTGAAGCAGAAATCACTGAAATGGAAAATATTCTTTTAAACGCAGAAGTTATTGACAAGAAAAAAATGAATTCTGACACGGTTAATGTTGGCTCAACTGTGAAACTTTATGATGAAGATTTTGATGAAGAGGTTGAATATCGCATCACGGGCTCTTCTGAAAGTGACCCACGCAAAGGAATTATCAGCAACGTTTCTCCTGTTGGAAAAGCGCTTATTGGGCACAAAAAGGGTGACACTGTCACAGTTCAAACCCCAGGTGGCACAACAAGTTACAAAATCATTTCAATTGCACTTTAATTTAGTTAAAATTATTTTGCAATTTTCTTTTTGTATGTTATAATGCTTATAGGTTAGATAAATTATGTTTGGATATTCACTTAAACTTTTAGGTTCAAATTGGCAAAAAGCACTCAAATTGTTTTTGTATTACATTGTTGTTGGGGGCATTTGTTTTGCTCTCTTTTTGCCTGCTTTTTTTGAATTTAAGGCGCTTTTTATCACAAATTTCAAAGATGCAATGCCTCTTTTTTCAGGAGTTTTTGGGAATCTGCCTTTGGGGGATATGTTTGCAAGGCTGATCAACATTTCCTATCAAACCTTTCTTGGTGCAGCAGTACAAAACATCGGGCTTTTCATATATGGGCTTATTGTAATTTTTGTGTTCTTTCCATTTTTAATCAATCTTGGAAAGTTTGCTTTCAGCAGCATGCTTTATTCATATATGACAAGTTTAAGCAAAATCGGTTTTTTCAGCGCCATGATTAAAACTCTTTCAAAAGCACTTTTATATTCCCTTTGCAAAACAATTTACAATTTTATTCTTTGGACAATTGTGTTTGTCGCATGTTTCGGCATTGGGATGATTCCAAACGCATTCTTTACAAGATATTTCTTGCCACTTGTTTTGTTTGTGATTTTGGTTGTCGCATTTGCACTCAATCAACTGTCAGTGCTTGGCTGGATGAGTGCGCTTATCGTGTTTGATTGCAATGTTTTCTCTGCATATAAAAAGGGTTTCAAAGCGGTTAAGCGTCACTTTTGGACAACTCTCGCCGTGGCAGTTTTGTGCTTCTTCTGGTTCTGGCTTTTGACTTTCGTGTTTGGCTTCTACAGCCTTGCAGTTTTAATTCCATTTGTGGGCATCTTGCTTTGCGTTCAAAACATGGCTGCATTCTTCTCAAGTCAAGGCATGAGATTTTATTACACTTCAACAAACATCCTCACTCCAAAGAAATTGGAAGAGGTTGACAATATCAACAAAACGGCTTACATTCTGTAATGCGTTTTTACATAAACATAGTTTTTAACTTTGTTTAAAACAAAGATTTTTTGCTGTTATTAAAAGGAGAATTATGAACAATAAACTTAAAATCACCTTCTTGGGCGGGGTGGGTGAAATTGGAAAAAACATGACCGCTTTTGAATACAACAACGAAATTATCGTTGTTGATGCTGGGCTGACCTTTCCGGGCGATGATTTGCCGGGGATTGATGTTGTCATCCCTGATTTCACCTATCTTGTCAACAATCGTGACAAAGTGAAGGCGATTATTCTCACTCACGGCCATGAGGACCACATCGGCGCACTTCCATTTGTTTTGGAACAGATTAAAGCGCCAATCTATGGCTCGAAACTTACACTTGCGCTTGTTGAAAACAAGATGAAAGAGCATCCAAAAGTGTCTTACAAAGCAATCACTGTAAAACCTAAAAATGTCCTTAAAATTGGGGCGTTTTCTGTGGAATTTATCAAAGTGTCACACTCCATTGCCGGCAGTTTGGCGCTTTGCATAAGCACGCCTGCAGGAAATGTTGTGCACACGGGTGACTTTAAGATTGATTTCGAGCCGATTGACGGCGTTATGACCGACCTTCAACGCTTTGGTGAACTTGGCAAAAAAGGTGTCAACCTTTTGATGTGTGAAAGCACAAATGTGTGCAGAAAAGGCTATTCTATGAGCGAAAAAAGTGTTGGCAGAGCGCTTGAAGAGATTTTCAAAACTCATCCTGAAAATCGAATTTTTGTTGCAACTTTTGCATCCAACATTCACCGCTTGCAACAGATTTTAAACTTGGCTGAAAAGTATGGCAGAAAGGTTGCATTCACCGGTCGCAGCATGATAAACATCACAGATGTTGGCATGAAAATCGGCGAAATCACATTCAATCGCGACAACATCATTGACATTGAAAAGATTGACAAATATGCGGATAAAGAACTTGTCATTGTCACAACAGGCAGCCAAGGTGAGCCACTTTCAGCGCTTACAAGAATGGCTATGGGCGAATTTAAACAGATTAAAATTGGAGAAAATGACCTTATTGTTTTCTCTTCTTCACCAATCCCGGGCAATGAAAAAAGCGTGTATAATGTCATCAACTCACTTTTCCAAAAGGGCGCAGATGTCATTTATGACGAACTCAGCGAAGTGCATGCATCCGGTCACGCTTGTCAAGAAGAGATAAAAACAATTCACGCACTTACAAAGCCAAAATTTTTCATCCCTATTCACGGCGAATACAGACATCTTCGCATGCATAAACAACTTGCCATGACGCTTGGCATGGAAGAGAGAAACATCATCTTGCCATCACTTGGCGCACAGATTGAACTTTCACCAAACTCAATCAAAAAAGTGGGCTTTACAACGGCTGGGCAAAGGCTTATTGACGGCATCGGCATCGGCGACATGGACAGCAATGTGCTTAGAGAAAGAAAACAACTCTCTGAGGACGGCATCTGAGTGGTTGTGCTTTCAATCAACAATGTTTCAGGCGAGGTCGTTGGCGACCCATTTATCATAACAAGGGGCGTGGTGTATCAAGATGAGGCAGAGGCGTTTGTGCAAGACACAAAGAATATGATTGTTGCATCGCTTAAAGAACAGGATTTGCGCGGATGCGAGCCTGCCGTGATTAAAAACACAATAAGGCGCAATGTTTCAAACTTTATCTTCAAACGCACAAAGCGTAGGCCTATGATCCTCACAATCTGCCTTTTGGACTAAGATATGGAAAAAGAGGAACTTGTTGGGCTAAGTCGCCACGAATATGCACCAATGATAAGGCCACAAACAGAACAACTTTTGCGGAGTTTAATTAAAAAGCACAAGCCAAAAACCTGTTTGGAGATTGGCACATTTTTGGGCTATTCTGCATCCTGCATTTTAAGTGAATGTGACTGCACACTCACAACAGTTGAAAAAGATGAACAAAATTTTGCTGATGCAAAAGAAAATCTCAAAGAATTTTCTTCGCGCGTGGAGATAATTCATGCTGATGCCATGGATTTTCTGCTTAACAACACAAAAAAGTTTGATTTCATATTCTTAGATGGGGCAAAGGGGCAATACTTTAAATATTTGCCATATCTCAAGGAAAGTTTGAATGCGGGCGGCGTGCTTATGGCGGATGATGTGCTTTTTTATGGGCTTGTGGGAAGCGAAGAAAAAGTTTTGCACAAACATCGTTCAATCGCAACGCATTTAAGATTGTTTTTACAAAAATTGCAAGATGATGCTGATTTTAAAACGACCATTTATGACTTTGAAGATGGCGTCAGTGTAAGCGAAAAAATCCAGAAAGAAGTTTAAAAAACTTTTTTCTTTTTTTATTTGCAACTTTTGTCATATTTTGTTACAATATGAGTATGGAATTTGAACTTAAAATAATTGAATTCTTGCAGGCAGGCAGAACGCCATTCTTTGATATGGCTTTTCAAGTGCTTTCACAGGTTGGAACTGTTGTGGGAGTTGTCTTTGTCTGCATCTTTTTCCTTATTTTTAAAAGAAGGCTCTGTTTTTGGTTTTTATTTTCATATGGCTTTGTAAATTTGACTGTCAACATCTTCAAAGAAGTTGTGCAAAGAGTTAGGCCATATAATGTGAGTGATGCGATTATCAGCATCGGTGACACAGTGAAGGATTTTTCCTTTCCAAGTGGGCACACCGCTTGCGCAACGGCGATTGCAATTTTTGTGGGCTATTTTCTGTGGACAACCTTAAAGTCACGCGGACAGAAAATCACTTCAGTTGTGTGCTGCTGCATGTTTGTGGCACTTGTGGGGCTTTCAAGAATGTATCTTGGAAAACATTATCTGACCGACCTTATCGGCGGCTTTGCGATTTCAGCATTCTTCTGCACTTTGGGGCTTGTGTTTATGCATTTTTATGACAAACAGCGTCTGCAAAGGCAAAAAGAGAGGCAAAATGAAAATAAAGATGGAAATTTCTAACTTAAATCAAACGCACGCACTTGCAGAGGCGTTTTCTAAGGTTTTAAAAGCGCCAATGATTGTGCTTTTAAAGGGCGACCTTGGAAGCGGCAAAACAACCTTTGTCAAAGATGTTGTTTCAATTCTTGGCAGTAAGGATTTGGTGACAAGCCCAACTTTCACGCTTTTAAACACTTATAAAACGCCAAATTTTAATGTCTATCACTTTGATATGTATCGGCTTACAAGCACAGAAGAGGCGCTGAATGTGGGCTTTGCTGAATATTTTGACAAAAAGACGCTTGACGGAGTTTGTTTTGTTGAATGGCCGGAAAATGTTGACGGACTTATTAAAGATGTGGACTTTGTTGTTGAAATCACAAAGAAAGGCGAGCATCACAGAATTATTGTGATTAAGGAGGGCGGAAAATGATGCTTGTGATTAACACCGCTTTCAAAACGGCAAATTTGGCGCTTGTGACAGACAAAACATATGCGTTTGACATTGACAGCAACAGCAAACACAGTGAGAATGTTTTGCCAACCATTGAAAAACTTGTTGAAGAGGCGCACATCGATGTTGTGGACATTGACACTGTTGCTCTCGTCACGGGGCCGGGCTCATTTACAGGGCTTAGAATTGGCGCTGCCATTGCAAGGGCGCTTGGAAGTGTAAATAAAAAGATCAAATTTATTTCTTTGTCATCTCTGTCGCTCATGGCATATATAATAGCCAAACAAAAACTTGCAAAGGGTGACTTTGTGTGCGCAATAAATGCACTTTCAGGGCTTTATTTTGTGGGAACTTATGACAAAAATGGAATAAATATCGAAGAAGAGAAAATGATAGATAATGCTTCCTTTGAAAAGATAACTTTTCCTAAATTTGCTTTTGAGGGGGATATTGATGGCTTGCAAAGTGTGATTTGTGACAATGAAAGCCTTGTGGAATATGCAAAAAGTCAGCAAAAAGCCAAACATTTTGTCACGCTAGACGAACTTTTGCCAAGATATTTAAGGCTTTCTCAGGCGGAAGATAATTTATTAAAAAAATCTAAAAAAGTTTGAAAAATCATTTGACAATATATTCAAATGAGGGTAGAATATTGAAATCAAAAGGAGATATTATGAAAAAACCTGTTTATATTAGATGCCCAAGATGCGAACTCAACTATATTGAAAAGAAAGACAAACTTTGCAGCGTCTGCAAGGCAGAACTTTCCGCAAAGAAAGACGAATTTATTGGTGACTTGGATTTGGAACTTTGCCCAATCTGCAAAACAAACTACATTCAGCCAGACGAGATTATGTGTGCAACTTGTTTGAAAGAGCACCACAGTGAAGATGATGACACAAACAACGATTGGGAAGATTATGTCAATCGTGATGAAGATGAAATTATCTATGATGATGAAGAAACGGGCGATATGGCATCTGTGACAGATGACCTTGACGACCAAATGCTTGACGATGACGATTTGGATTCTAGCATCGGCTTTGATGACCGTTTGGACGAAGATGCTTTGGATGACCTTGATGATGAAGAACTAGAAGATTTTGACGGCGATGATTTGGGGCTTGATGACGACGAAGAAGATGATGAAGAAGACGATGATGAGGATGACGACGAAGACGATGATGAAGATGACGACTTTTAATCATTATTGTAAATAAAAAAAAGATGCTTTATTTAGCATCTTTTTTATTTTGTTTTGCTTCTTTCTTTGAAGCTTTTTCAATTTCTCTGCGCTTTGCATCTTCAAGCATATAGATTTTTCTTTCAAGCGACAACAGATGTTCTGGAGTTTTAAGTTCTTCGAGTTGATGTTTAAGCGAATCAATCTTTTCAGAGAGCACTGTGCGTTTTTGAGCAAACAATTTAAATTCTTTATCTGTTGATTTAGAAACTTTGTTTTTGTCTTGTTCACGCATAGCGATGACTTTCTTTTTGTGTTCTTTTTCAAGATTTTGAAGTTCTGTTTCAAACACAGAGATTGTTTTTTGCATTTCTTCAACTTCTTTGTCGCGTTCTTTTGCAGCGGCTTGTTTAATGGCATCTACATGCAAACTTGACTTTCTGTCATATGTTTCTTTGCGTTTAAGTTCAATCTTCTTGATTTTAACTTTTCTAAGGAAGTAGCCCACAATTGCAATTACAAGCGCAACTCCCATGATGAGTGTTGGAATTAAAATCCAATCAAAGTTTTGAGATGGGGCACTTGGTGTGGTTTCTGGCTCTTCTTCTGGGGTGTCACTGTCTGGAGTTGAGTCATTTTCGCTTGAAACAAAAACTCTGTCTTTGTTCACATCATAATTTCCGCCAGCAACAAGTTCTTTCGCGTCATCATAATCGTTTGAAACAGTCAATGGTTCTAATTTAAAATCATAAATTGCTGCTGAGCCTGTTTCATTTGTGTCGTTGATGAGGCTGATGTAATAGTTCACCGATGCCTCTGCCTTTGGCTTGAAATAGATTTCAAAAAGTTCATATTCATCTGATCTTAAGCCCTCAGCAAGTTTGTAGCCGGTTAAGCCAACGCTTACGCCAAAGTGATAGTCTGTGTCAGGGTCGAGGTTGGTTGTGAAATGAGTTTTCAATTTAAATGAAAGTTTGTAACATGTGTCAGCATCCAAACTGATGTTAAATTTAGATTGAATTTCAAACGAGCCAACGCCTTGACTATACATCAAAAATGCTGTGTCTGAAGTGCCTTCCTCTGTCACTTTATAGATGTCGTCAAGCCCACTTGTTTTGATAATTCCACCATTTGCTTGATTGTCGCCACTCAATTTCTTGGCGTCATAAGCAGGGGAGTAGGATGCTTTTTCTTGTGTGTCAGGATTGTCAATAAGTGTTCCTGTGATTTTGTTTGTTTTAAGATTCAAATAGTCATTTGTCATATCTACAACATTGACAGCATTTGATGGGATTGTTTGATCGGCAAGTAAACTGAAGTTGTCAAGATATACAGCGCCTTTCACCATATCATCTTCTTCTCCAAGAGAGATCTCAATATGTGCGTCAGCATTTGCGCGGTCATTGGCTTTAATATAAACTTTATATTCTTTCCAATTGCTTGCTGTGTCAAAATTTGCATCTTCATAAAGTGTTATGCCGTCAGAAGAAACAATTGAAATCTTAAGTCTGGTGTTTCCCTCTGAGAAGTTTAAGTTTTTCACCATAAAGGTGACAAGATATGACTTTGTTTTCTCCAAAGAAAAGGTTGAAGAGGAGAGTGTTTGATAGTTGTCCTCACAGTTTAAAAGCATCATGACATTGTTTGGCTCAGCCTTTCCGTTTGATGCCTTTGGATTGTCGTAGGTTGTCCAATAATATGGATTTGACTTGTCCTCAACACCTTGATTTTTAAGCTTGTCATACAATTTTTTGAATTCTTTGTATTGATTTGGGTCTGTGTTGATGACGCCAGCAAATTGAAGATTTTTTTCCAATCCACTCGAAACTGTCCATCCGTCAGCAGTGTATGGGCAAGTTTTGTCATCTGGAACGGTCACATTTCTGAAGTTTCCATTTGTGATTGTTTGACTTCCAGATTTTGTGTCGAGTTCAATTTTGTTTGTTGCACTTGAATATTCTGTCGAAGATGCCTCTTCAATGGTGATGTCATCAAACAGCACGCAGCCTGTTGCATTTTCATCGTCTTTGCCAAGTCCAAGAGAAAGGTTGACAGAAGAGTTGAAATGCGCGCCACCTTTGACATAAAATTCAACTGTTCCATAGTCGTTGATGAAATCGTTGTCTGGATTTGTTGAGAAACCAGAACTTGCAACTTCAGCAGCGAGGGTGTAATCATTTTCGCTTCTGTTGTAGCCATCTTTATCATAGACAACGCTGCCATTTTCTTTCACAAAGATGTATGCATTGCCACTTGTGATGCCGCTGACTTTGTATTGAACTGTGATTTTGTAAATTTGATTTGCGCCAATTGCGATATTGCCAGAAGTAACCTTGCTGACGCTGTCATTTGCCCAAACAGCCAAAAGTTTTTTGTTGTTTGAGATTTCAACTTTTTCGCCATCAATCACTGCAGTGCAGGCGTAGTTTGAGCCAACATAGTCAAAGCCGGTGATTGTTTTAAAATCTCTGTAAGCGGTGTCAGTGTTGAAAATCTGTGCATGGCCTTTTTCCAAAGTCCACTTTTCAAGACTTGATGGATTTTGCAGGTTGTCATCTTCAAAATTAAAGTTTAAACCTTTGACAACATCCAAAATTTCTTTTTCAGTCCTTAAATCCAAAATTTGTGTGCAAGGGAAAGAGTCTGAAACAATGGAATTATCTCTGTATTCCGCTTGATAATATTTTCTGCCAACATAGTTTTGATATTGTTTGAAAAATTCGTTTTCGCTGTATTGATAAGCCTTAACATCGTCAAAGAACACAACACCTGTGGAGCCTTCATCTTCAGTTCCAAGCCAAAGGTCAAGGTTGATTGTTTGGCTTTGATTTCCGGTTGCGATAAAGAAATAGAGTGTTGTCCAAGCGCCAGAGTTGACTTTAAGAAATTCGGCTTTCACAGGTTTTCCGTCTGCGTCTTTCAAGCCGTCAATCACAACAGAGCCAAAAGCAAAGTCATTTAAAGAAGTGTAAACATCTGTTTGCACATAAAACTGTGTGAGAGGGGCAACTTTAAACTTGTTTGAAGCGCTGTCATATTCAAGGCTGCAGGTGTATGTTGCAACGCCGCCATCTGCCAAGCCATCGACAAGGTGAGAATATGTGTCTTTGTCCGCCTCATCAGTGTTTTCTTCAACATATTGTTTTTCAACATAGATTGGAGTGCCGTTGTGCATAAAGCCAACAACATTGTCGTCAGTGTAGAAAGGATTAAATTTTGTGACTTCTGTGATTTTTGTTTCAGAAGGTGTCAAAGACTTTTTAAGATAAACATCTCTTAAGTAGTCATATCTAAATGAAATGTAAACATCTTCTCCAATGATAAAATCTTTTTCCTGTGCGTCAAATGTGGAGAAATCAATTGTAAAATTTGTGTCATCTTCGCGAATTTCACCCTTATACACAAATCTTTTTTCTGTGTTGTGATTTGGCGAAGATTTGAATGAAGTTTGAAGTGAATAGAAAGAATTTGCATTCAAAGTGATGGAATTTGACCTAAATCTTTGTTTTGCAGGTTGTTCTGGCAAAGATGTTTTTGTTTGAGAGTTGATCATCAACACAAATTTATCTTGGCTGTTTGTGAAAGGGTTTTCGCCAAGGCAATAATCTTTCATGTTGTTTTCAAAAGAGGACCCTGTGTTGATAACGCCAGCGGTTGATTTGCCATCTGTATATTTTTTTGACCATCCTGTTGGATATTCACTCAGCCCACTTGAAGAACTTGAGTTGAAGTTTCCGTTTGTGACTGTCACGGATTTGATTGCTCCGGTAGAGTAAGGGGCAACAGCAAGTGTTGTCTGTGTTGGGAGCATTGTCAGTGCAACGCCGGTTGCTGAAAGTGGAATTGCAGTTGCAAGCAACAGAGTTGTCAATTTTTGATTTGTTTTTCTAGTTTTTTTCATAAATCACCTTTTGCATTGTTGAATTAACTTTCTAATTATATCACATAGTTTGCAAAATATCAAATATTTTTTTAATTTTTATAGACAATATTTATATTAAATAAACTTTATCTAAATTTCGGAGGTTTTTTTGAAAGAAAAAAAGGAAAAATTGAATGCCAAAAACAAAATTTTGTTATCTCTTTGCGGGGCGCTGATTGGCTTTATCAATGGCTTCTTTGGCGGTGGAGGAGGAATGATTTGTGTGCCTCTACTTGAAAAGGTGCTTCATTTGGACAATAAATATTCTCATGCGACAGCAATCGCGGTTATTTTTCCAATTTCTCTTGTCAGTGCAATCATTTATATGTTGTCTGGAAATTTGAAAACTCTTCCGCTTGTCACTGTCGGAAGCGGCGTTGTTTTGGGTGGAATTTTAGGCTCATATTTACTTAAATTTTTGCCCTCGAAAATGGTGAGAATTATCTTTGTGTTTATCATGCTTGCGGGCGGAATTCGGCTTTTGTTTTAAGGAGTTTTTATGATATATTTTTTGTATATCTTAGCGGGCTTTTTGTCAGGTGTTTTCGGCGGTTTAGGCATGGGCGGCGGAACAATTTTAATTCCAATTCTCACCATCTTTTTGGGTGTTGACCAAAAACTTGCACAGGGGATAAATTTGCTGTCGTTTTTGGTGATGGCAATCTTTTCGTTATTCATCCATTATCGTCATGGATATATCGTCACAAAAAATTTATTTTTTATCATTTTTTTTGGCGTGATTTTTTCAATTTTAGGCTCTTTTTTGATGTCTTTTTTGCCTTCCAAAATCTTAAAAATGATTTTTGGCGGCTTTTTATGTGCTTTGGCAGTGATTGAATTTATAAAAGTATTTAAAAAATAGTGGACAAATTCTCTTTTTTATGTTATATTATAAGCGTAAATAAAGGAGAGGACTATGGTTGATAAAAACAAATGCATCTCTTGCGGAACTTGTGTTTCAATTTGCCCTGTGGGAGCAATCTCTTTCGGCAAAGACGGAAAAGCAGAGATTGACAAGTCAAAGTGCATTCATTGTGGTGCTTGCCAAGCAAGTTGCCCGGTTGAAGCCATTGACATAGACAAATAAATTTTTAAAAGAGAGGCTGTTATGGAAAATATCGCTTATATCAAACTTGACGAAAAGAAAGTTCATCTTTTAATCGTTCAAAGCAGAAACGGAAGATACAGAATTTTGGAAGATGTCGAAAATTATTATGATCTTACAAATGACATCGTCAAAGAATGCCTATTCAGTCCAAAAACAAAGAATGACATCCTTAAAATTTTAAATATATATCGTTACACGATTGAAACTTTTAAGGTTGGCAAAATGATTGCTGTTTGCTCCAACATAATTGTTAAGGCAAGAAACTATCGCGGCTTTTTGGATGAAATTTACACAAATACAGGCATGAATTTCTTGATTTCAAATGATGAAGAAGTTGTCAAAAATGTTTATCTTTCTTCCATGGCAAACATTGATGCTTCAAAGGGCTATATCGTCAGTGTTGGCTCTTATGAAACATATATTTTGAAATTCAACAGACGCAACGTTGTGGAATACAACAAAATTCCTTATGGACACAGCAATTTGTCCGTTGTTGAGGGGAGTTTCCAAGATAAAGTTGCGCTTGTGAAAAAAGAACTCAAAAAAGCATCTCTCATCAAAAATTTTGAAGAGGACACTGTGCTTGGTTGCGGCACAACATTCATTGATGTCGCAAGAATTGCAAAGAAATTGATTAGATTTCCACTCGACATCGACAACAACTATGACTTAACAAACACACAGTTTGGAAAAGTTTTGGATTTTGTCGGTGGGCTTGACACTCAAAAAGTGAAGAAAATCAAAGGGCTTGGAAATAATGGTGCAGAAAGCATAAACGGTGGGCTTGCAATTGTCAGTGCAATTTTTGATGTGATGAAAGTTCCACAAATCACCGTTTCAACTGCCAATGCGCTTGAGGGAGTTGTGCTTTCAAACTTGGTTGGCACAGCAAATGAAAAATATGCCGACCTTTTGCAAAACAGCCTTGACGGATATTATGAATTTAAAAAAGAGGGGCTTGCAATCAACAGCCAAGTTTATGAAATGGCAATATTGTTGTTTAAACAACTTAAAGTTGTGCATAAACTTCCAAGAGTGTATGTAAAACCTCTTAAAATTGCTGCATACATGTTTGACTGCGGCAAATATATAAGTTTCCAGAACAACGAAAAACACGCTTATTACACGATTTTGAATGCAAATATTGCTGGGGCAACTCAAAAAGACTTGCTTTTGGCTGCTCTTGCCTGCACATGCCAAAATCTTGACAACTTCAATTTGACTGAAATCATGAAATATAAAGAAATTCTCTCTGATGAAGATGTTGAAGCAGTCAGAAAAATGGGCGTGCTTGTAAGTTTGGCAGTCAACTTAAACGCTTCAAGAAAAAATGTTATCACGGACATAGTTTGCGATATTTTGGGCGATTCTATAATCATGAAAACTATTGTCAGCAGCGACCCATCCTTTGAGATTATTCAAAGCATGAAAGTTGCCGATGATTTTAAAAAGATTTTCAAAAAGAGTTTGCAAATCATCTAGTTTTGGTGAAAAATGAAGCAAGACACAAAAAAACTTATTGCATATATTGTTTTTGCACTTTTAGCAGTTGCTTTGTGCTATTTGTTTATTGTTGTTTATTTTTATTACATCAATCCATATGATATTTCAGTCAAACTTGCTTTTTGGCCTCTTCAATCAGACAAATCTCTGTCAGAACTGTATATGGACAGCGTGGTTGAGGTCAGTTTTAATGTAAAAGGCGATTTTGAAGAAAATGAAACAATCTCTATTACAGGGGTGAATGTAAGAAAAGATGGCTTTGTTGTTTGCCCTTATCACACACTTTCTTCTATGCAAGAGGGCTCTGTTTTAAGTGTGAAAGACAGCAAAGGTAATGTCTACAACGGCAAATTGCTTTACAGCGAAAAGAATTTGGATGTTGCAATTATCAAATGCGTCAATATTCAAAATGAAAAGGCAGAAATTAAAATTCCGTTTGTCAAATATAGTGGTGTGGGACAGGAGAATGTGTTGATTGTAAATTCACCTCTTCAAAATGGGGCAAAATATGCCAAATCCAGCCTTGTTGGATATTGTATCGTGCCATTTGTGACAGAAAAAGATGACTATGTTGCTTTGGACTATGTTTGGGAAAATGCCGTTGCAGTTTCTTACAATCAAAACATATTAGACGGGATTGTTTTTGACAGAGATGCCCATGTTTTGGGCTTTTCTTGCCCAGATAAGTTTGATTTTGATTCAAAAGATGTAAATGTTTTTCTTCCTATATCAAATATTGAATTATTTTTTGACAATGTTGTTGAAAAATATTATAATGATTTAGAGTATGATATGCCACTTGCAAATTTGTTCCTTGGGCTTGATAGGGTTGAATTTGAATATAACTATGACCTTTCCATGAACATTCAAGAAGAAGATTACAACAACAATCCAACAAATTTTTACTTTGACGGCACTTGGCAGCCATACACAGACGACATTATTGGTTTTATTTTAGGCGAGGTGGATGGATTTTATCTGTTGAAACCTTTTGTTTACAAAGATGTGCAGATTGATGCAAACAGTCGAATTGACTATGTTAAAGTAAATGGCACAAATTACACTGTTTTCACTCGATGTGACCTTATGCTTGCAATTCACCACATAGAAAGTGGAGATGAAGTGACGATTGTCTTTGGAAATAATGAAAGTGCAGTGACACAAAATGTTCAATTTACTTATTTGGAGGAAGAAAATGAAGAAATTTAAGTATGCGATTGAAATGGGCGGAGGCTACACCTGCATTTATGTGAAAGGTGAGGGGCTTGCGTTGAAAGAGCCAACCCTTATCGCTGCAGAGCCAAGTGAGGACGGCTATAAAGTTATCGCCATGGGCAATGATGCAAAAAAACTTGTTGGAAAAACCAAGGAAAATGTTGAAATTTTCACTCCAAGTGTAAGTGGCGAACATTCTAATTTTGAATATTCCGTTGTTTTGCTTAAACATTTTTTAAGCAAAATTGGCTTTAAAGCATATGAGGACAACGCAATTTTTGTTGTTCCATGTGGGCTTACTGCACGTGAAAAAGACAATATCTTAAATGTTTGTGAAGCGGCAAATTTGGGCTATGTGACACTTGTGCCATCTGTGTTGTGTTCTTGTGTTGGAGAGGGAAGAAATATTGACTCTTCAAAAGTGAACATGGTTGTGGACATAGGCGGCACGGCAACTGACCTTGCTGTCATCAACATGTCAAGCATCATAAAGGGCGCAACCCTTGGAATTGGCGGAAAAAGTATTGATGCCTCAATTGTGAATTTTCTTGCTTATTCAGAGGATTTTGTGATTGGCTTGCCAACAGCAGAAATTTTGAAAAATGAAGTTGGAAGTTTGTATTCAAATGACACCTTAAACATGGAAATCACGGGCGTGGATGCAAAGACAAAAACTCCAAAGACGATTGTGATTTTGTCAAATCAACTTAGAAAAGCAATCGAGCCATTTTACAGCGAAATTGTGCGCGCCATCGACACAACAATAAACACCCTCGCACCAGAGATTGTTGCGGACATCATAAACAACAAAATTTTGCTTGTTGGAGGATGCTCTAAAATGCAGGGGCTTGAGGACTATTTGAAAAAGCATTTGAAATATCCTGTTGAGATTTCTGAGGACGTTGACAATGTGACAATTTTGGGCGCAGGGAAACTGCTTTCAGACCCGCAACTTTTGGACTCAATAATAAAAAAATTATAAAAAACATCAAAAAAAACGCTTAATTTAAGCGTTTTTTTATCAATTTTTCTGCAATTTTTAAATTTTTTACAACTTTTACACAATTTTGTCTAACTTCTTTTGGTGGCACAATTTTGTCTTTCACAACTATTACTTTACATCCTGCAGCAGTGGCGGAAGTGATGCCTCCAATTGAGTCCTCAAGCACCAAACATTCGTCAGGTGCAAAGCCAAGTTTTTCACAAGCCACAATATAGATGTCTGGGGAGGGTTTTGAATGCTCAACATCGTCCGCACAAACAATTTCATCAAAAAGTTTTGTGCAGTCCAAATTGTAAGAAAAGAAAATTTTGTTTATTTTCTTTTTGTTGCTGCTTGTTGCAAGGGCGGTTTTAAGATTTTGCGTTTTCAAAAATTCAATCAAGTGCAAAAAGCCCTTTTTCATTTTGATAGGCTTTTCACTCTTTTCTCTCTCAATCGATTTTGCACGGATTCGATTGACATAACTTTCGGCATCCAAGTTTGGATATTTTTCCTTTAAAAATGACTTCATGTTTGTCCATTTCATAGAGTTGAAAGCCTGTCTTTCACGCTCAGTGATGTGGAAATGAAATTCTTTGTTCACTTCTTTGTAAATTTTGCGATATTCACTTTCGCTGTCAAAAATGACCCCGTCCAAATCAAAAATAATCGCTTTAATCTGTTTTTCTTCCGTTTTCATGTTGTTATATTAACAAAAAACATTTGTTTTTTCAAAATAAATTTAAAAAATAATTGATTTTATGTCAATTTTATGATATTATCTTCTACGAACATAATGTCAAAAAACTTAATATCAAAAATCCTTATTAAACCTATGCAGAGATGTCCGAGTGGTTTGCGTTCGAAACTGCACTTTTGTTGAGTTTTGAAACAAAACTGCAACTTTACGTTTGTTTCTCACTTTTCCCCAAAAATGTAAACATTTGTGGGGACCCCGAAATGCACCTTAAACCACATAAAGTGATTAAGGTCAAAAAACTTAATATAAAAATTCCTATATTAAACCTATGCAGAGATGTCCGAGTGGTTTAAGGTGCAGCCCTGGAAAGGCTGTGTGCGAGAAATTGCACCAAGAGTTCGAATCTCTTTCTCTGCGCCACTTATTTTTCAAAGAATTTTTCGTTGTGGTGTATGACTTCGCTGTTGGGGCGGAGGGCTTTGGCTTTTTCATAATGTTGTTTGGCAAGGGGGTAGTTTGTGTGATACAAAAGGCGTGAAAGTTCCACATTTGGCACAAAAGCGTTGTATTCTTCTCTCACAAAACCGCCACTTTGAGGTGGGCAGAAAAGAGCGCAGTTATACCAAAAAATAGCTCTTTCAATCTCGTTGATTTTCTCAAAATTATTTGCAATTTTGCAGCAAATTTCGCCGTTTGGAGAGTGTTTTTTTAAACAATCAAAAAGGGTGGAAAGGGCGGATAAGGCGTCTTGACAGTCAGCAAGCAAAAGATGTGCCTCAAAGTTATCCGGCGGATAGGCGGGCAGTTTCAAAAACTTTTTCAGTGTCTTTGCTGCAAGAGAATATTTTTTGTTGTAATAAAGTTCGCGCGCATAATAATAAAGTTCTCGTGGAGAAAATTTCACTCCATTTTTGAGCGCTTTTTCATAGATTTTCAAATTGCGAGCCTTTGGGGTTGGGCGCACCTTTCTATGTTGAATTTCAATGTCGGTGTATTCGATTTTGCCGCTTGGAGTTATCACTTCATGCACAAAACCGTTCCATTTGAAATTTTTTTCTCTTTTTAAAATTCTTTCGCGATAAAAAGAAAGTTCAGCAAAGCCGTCCGCATCAAAATTCATCGAATATTTGCACATAAAAACATCGGCATCACTGTTTTGATTTTTTAATTTTAAAATCTTCTCAATATTCTCGTCTGTGACAAAATCGTCTGCATCCAGCCACATGAGATAGTCGCATTTGCCAAGCGAAAAAGCGTAGTTTCGCGCGGCACTGAAATTGTCACACCACTTAAAATCAAACACCAAAGCGGTGTATTTTTTGGCGATTTCTTTGGTGCTGTCGGTTGAGCCTGTATCCACAATTACAATTTCGTCAGCAAATTTCTTTGCCTGTGAAAGCACACGGGACAGCACATCCTCTTCATTTTTGACAATCATACATAAACTTATTGAAAACATAAACTTTTGTATGCTTGGGCGCAATTTTTTGTTAAAAATGTTGTCGCGTCAACAATTTTTGAAAAATTAGCGTTTTTTGCTTTGAATATATTTTTTATTGTGTTATAATGCCTTTGAAAACGGAGGTTCAAATGAAAAAAGTTGCGGTTGTCACAGACACAAACAGTGGGCTTACACCAGAGGAAGCAAAAAAAATTGGCTGCTTTTTAATTCCAACACCATTTATTATTGACGGAGAGGAATATTTTGAAGGCGTAAGTTTGACTCAAGACAAATTCTATGAGATTCAGGGCAGTGGCACAAGAATCACCACTTCTCAGCCAAATATCAACGAAATTGTTGCGTTTTGGAAAAAGATTTTGAAAGACTATGACGAGATTGTGTATATTCCACTTTCAAGCGGGCTGAGTCAAAGTTGTGAAACTGCACAAAGTTTTGCGGAAGAGTTTGACGGGAAAGTTCAAGTTGTGGACAACAAAAGAATTTCAATCACAATGCGTGGCAGCGTTATGGATGCGCTTAACATGGCAAAAAACGGCAAAAGTGCAAAAGAAATCAGAGAATTTTTGGAAGCAACCGCTTTGGATTCGTCAATCTACATCATGGTTGACACACTTAAATATCTTAAACAGGGCGGGCGAATCACCCCGGCTGCCGCAGCAATCGGCACTGTTTTAAACATCAAGCCCGTGCTTCAAATTCAGGGCGGCAAACTTGACAGTTACGCAAAAGTTATGAATGTAAAGGCTGCAAAAACAAAGATGATTGAAGCGCTTAAAAAAGACTTGGAGGGGCGTTTTGCAAGTTTTGTTGCAGAGGGCAGCATGAGAATTTCAGTTGCGCACACAAGAAATGATGCCGCAGCACTTGAATTTGCGGAAGAACTCAAAAAGACATTCCCAAAAGTTAAATTTGAATATTGCGACTCACTTTCACTTGTTGTTGCAACACACATCGGCCCAAAGGCGCTTGCTTGCGGGTGTTATAGAACTTGGTGAGATATGAAAGATTGTATTTTTTGTAAGATTGCAAGCGGAGATATCCCTTGCTTTAAAATCTATGAAGATGACTTTGTTTTGGCATTTTTGGACATTGCAAATGACGCATATGGTCACACACTTGTCATCCCTAAAAAACACTATGAAAGCCTTGCAACTTGTGACGGCACAACGCTGTCACGCGTTTTTGACGCAGTGAAGAAAATTGGCAATCATTATGTTAAAGATTGCGGCTTTGAGGGGTTTAATGTTTTAAACAACACATCTGCTGCGGCAGGGCAGTCTGTCATGCATTTTCATGTGCATATCGTTCCAAGAAAGAAAGGTGACAGGCTTATTGTGTCAAACAGAATGGTTGGCAAAGGCGAATTTAACGAAGTTGACGGCGAACTTGAAAGTTTGACAATTTTAAAAAACGCTGAAAAAACAGAACTTGAAAAAATCTGCGAAAAACTAAAAATGCCACAAGAAGAAGTTGTTTTGGACGATAAAAACGCAGTTGTGCTTTACACAGACGGCGCTTGCTCTGGAAATCCAGGTGCGGGCGGCTGGGCGGCAATCCTGTCGCACAAAGGGGTTGTGAAAACGCTCTCGGGCGGAGAAAAAGACACAACCAACAATCGCATGGAACTCTTGGGTGTGATAAACGGCCTTGAAAACACAAAAAAAGGCGAAACAGTGAAGGTTTTCAGTGACAGCGCCTATGTTGTCAATGCTTTCAATCAAAATTGGGTTGAAAATTGGCAGAGAAATGGCTGGCGCTCTGCAAGCGGCGGCGAAGTTTTAAACAAAGAACTTTGGCTTAAACTTGTGGCTCTTGTGAAAGAGAGAGATGTTGAGTTTAACAAAGTTAAGGGGCACAGTGACAACGTCTTAAACAATCGCTGCGATGCACTTGCGCGCGAAGAGGTGGCAAAATTACAGGAATAACACAAAAATTGCACTTACACTCATGGCGAAAATGCCATGAGTTATTTTTTCCAGCACAAAAAGTTTGACGGGCATTTTTAGAGAGTTTAACATTGTCAGTGACTGCAAAATTGTCGAGATTCCGCCAAAACTTATGACAAAGGACGCTAAAACGCATGAAAGTTTGACATTTTCGAGGGTTGAAAGTGAAAGACAACCCTTTGTTATCTCAATCACACCTTGCAAAAAGTAGGAAATTGTGTTTGGCAAAAGGTTTAGAAGCGGAGCAAAACACTCAATGACAATGAAAAAGATTGTGATTATGCAGCCGACAGAAAGTATGGAAAGTGTGGAGTTTAACACGATGTCCGAAAGGCTTGTTTTTGCATCTGTTTTGACGGCTGTGTTTTTTTCTTCATCTTTGACTTTAAGGCGGCGATATAAAATGCCGTTTAAAATTGCGCCGATTATGTGGCTTAAAAACAAGATGTAGCCGATTTTTGCTTTTTTGAACATTCCAATTCCAACAGCGCCGATTATAAACATTGGACCCGAGGTTGAACAAAAGGCGGACATTTTGAAAGCCTCTGTCCGCGTGATTTGCTCTTGTTGATAGAGGTCACACACCATCTTTGAGCCGACAGGATAGCCCGAGAGAATTGCCATGACAAAGGCATACATTGAAATGGGTGGAGTTTTAAAAAGCGTTTTAGTCACGGGTGAGAGCGGGCGGACAAGTTTTGGCAAAACATTTTGGCTTGAAAGCACCTTTGTGAAAAACATAAACGGCAAAACACTTGGCAGAACATTGAAAGCCCATGCAGAAATTCCGTTTAAAGATGCGTCAATAAATTTGCTTGGATTTATTATCATGCTCACAAGAAAAAACATGATAAGTGCACTTAGAATAATTGTGGTTGGAGTTTGTCCAAAATATTTGATTTTTTTCAAAATTTAACTCTCTTTTATTTGACTTTTAGGCAAAATCTTTTATAAAATATATCTATGTTTAAAGATAAGCGATTATTTTTAAATGTCGTTAATTTTATCAATGTAAATTGGAGAACATATGTTTAGAATTGAAAAAATCTTAGAAGAAGCAAAGAAAAGACAACGCACCATTGTCTTTCCAGAGGTTAGTTTTTCTGACAGAACTGCGGAAGCGGTTAAGATTTTGCGCAAAAACAAAATCTGCAAAGTTTTGCTTGTTGGTGACGCAAGCGCTCTCAGTTTGCGTGACAAAGCCTTTGAAAAGTTTGAAATTGTAAGCCCGGTCACTTTTCCAGACCGCAAAAAGTTGGTTAAAACACTTTATGAAAAGCGCAAAGAAAAGGGCATGACCATGGAGCAGGCTGACGAACTTGAAAAAGACCCTTATTATTTTGCCACACTTTTGGTGGAATGTGGCTATGCAGACGGCATGGTTGCGGGCGCAGAGGCTTCAACGGCAACAACAATCAGGCCGGCTTTACAAATCATAAAGGGCAGAAACAAAAAAGAGCCTGTTTCGTCATTTTTCTTGCTTTATGGGAAAAACAACTTTCTTAAAAACAAGGCGCTTATTTTGTCAGACTGCGGAGTGAATGAATTTCCAGACTCCGACACACTTTGCAGCATCGCTTGTCAAAGCGTTGAAAGCGCACTCATGTTTGACATCGAGCCAAAAGTTGCATTTTTGTCTTATTCGTCAAAAGGCAGCGCAAAGGGTGAAGCGGTGGACAAAGTTAGGGCGGCTTATGAAAAGTTTTCTAAAAAAGAAAAGTTTGTCACTTGTGATGGAGAGTTGCAATTTGACGCGGCAATGGTGAAAAATGTTGCAGCACAAAAAGCGCCAAACAGCCCACTTGAGGGTGACGCAAATGTGCTTATCTTTCCAAATATTGAGGCGGGCAACATTGCCTACAAAGCCATGCAGTATGTGGGTGGACTCAGCGCTGCGGGGCCGATTTTACAGGGCTTAAAAAAGCCGGTGAACGATTTGTCACGCGGCTGCACAGTGCAAGATATTGTTGTTGTTTCAGCAATTACAGCGCTCCAAGCAAAGGATATTAAAGAGGATTAAAGGAGAGAAAATATGAAAATTTTAGTAATCAACGCAGGAAGTTCATCACTTAAATATCAACTTCTTGACATGAAAACAGAAAAGGTGCTTGCAAAGGGCAACTGCGAAAGAATTGGGCTTCCAAAGCCAATTATTTCATATAAACACAACGGACAAGAACAAATTTTTGACGGCGCAAAGGACCATGACGAAGCCATTTCAAAAGTTTTGAAAATTTTGACCGACAAAGAAAATGGTGTTGTGAAATCACTCAGCGAAATTGAGGCGGTTGGTCACAGAGTTGTTCAGGGCGGCTGGCTTTTTAAAGAAAGCGAACTTGTCACAGACGAAGTTTTGAAGAAACTCAAACTTTTGGACAACCTTGCGCCACTTCACAACCCTGCAAATGTAAAGGGAATCAAGGCGTGTGCAAAGGCCATGAAAGGCGTTCCACAAGTGGTGATTTTTGATACTGCATTCCATTCAACTATGCCAGAAAAAGCATATATGTATGCCATTGACTATAAAGACTATGAAAAATATCACATCAGAAAATATGGCGCACACGGCTCAAGCCACAGATTTATCACACAAGAGGCAGCCAAAGTTTTGGGCAAAAAGGTCAAAGATGTCAACCTTATCATCTGCCACCTTGGAAACGGCTCTTCTTTGACCGCAGTTGAAAACGGAAAAAGTGTGGACACAACAATGGGGCTGACGCCACTTCAAGGTGTTGTCATGGGCACTCGCTCGGGCGACATCGACCCAACCGTTGTGCAATATCTTTGCAACAACAAAAAGATGACTGTTGATGATGCAATCAATTATCTCAACAAACAGTGCGGACTTTTGGGCGTTTCAGGCGTTTCAAGTGACCAAAGAGAAGTTATTGCAAAGGCAAATGAAGGAAATCACAGAGCGCAACTTGCTCTTGACATGCTTGCATATTCTGTCAGGAAGCATATCGGCAGTTATATGGCAGTTCTTCCACGCGTTGATGCCATTGTTTTCACAGGTGGAATTGGTGAAAATGGCGACGAAACCCGCGAAAAGATTTTAAGCGGCATGGACAACATCGGTGTTGTCATTGACAAGAAAAAGAACAAAAACTTCAAACGCGGCGAGATTGAACTTATTTCAAAGCCAGAAAGCAAGGTTAAGATATACATCATTCCAACAAATGAAGAACTTATGATGGCTCGCGACACTCAAAACATCGTGAAAAACCTTAAAAAATAAAAGAATTTGCAAATTTGCTTGACAAAAGTCGAAAATTTTGTTATTATAGGCAAAGCATTATTAAATGAAGCGTAAAAGGAGAGTTGAAAAATGGCAGTTCCAAAGGGTAAAGTTTCAAAACAGAGAAGAAACACAAGAAACTCTGCAAATTTCAAAGCAGAGGCACCAACTCTTGTTGAATGTCCAAAATGTCACGAATTGAAAAAACCTCATACAGTTTGCAAAAATTGTGGCACATACAAAAACAAGACTGTTGTTGAAAATAAAAAAGAAAAGAAAACAAAATAAGGCTGAATTTTCAGTCTTTTTTTATTTTTCAAAAAAATCGCTTTTTTGCCTTTATTCTTTTGACTTTTGTGTGTATTTTTTGGTATAGTTAAGTGAGAAATATATTCTGTTTAAGGAGAAAACACATGAAAGTTGTTGTCGATGCTTTTGGCGGAGATTATGCACCAGCAGAAATTGTTGAGGGGGCAGTTCTTGCGGCAAAAGAAAACAAAGATTTGACCATTGTGCTTGCAGGTGACGAGAGCAAGATTAAAAATATTTTAAATGGCAGAACGCAGCAAATTGAAATTTTAAACGCAAGTGAAGTTATCACAAATGATGACACTCCAACTGTTGCAATCAGACAAAAGAAAGACTCTTCTCTTGCACGCGCTTTTGACATGTTGAAAGAAAATGACGATGTTGTTGGGCTTGTTTCTGCCGGCAGCACGGGAGCGGTGCTTGCGGGCGCAATCATGAAAATTGGCAGAATTAAAGGTATTTCAAGGCCGGCACTTTGCCCAATTTTGCCAACAATTAAGCCGGATAAGTCTGTGATTATTTGTGACAGCGGCGCAAATGTGGACTGCAAAAGTGAACATCTTTTGCACTTTGCAATCATGGCATCGGCTTATTCTTCGATTATGAGCGGCATTGAAAAACCCGCCGTTGCACTTTTAAACAACGGTGCAGAAGAACATAAGGGCAACGAACTTACAAAATCCACCTATCCGCTTATGAAAACAATCCCTGTAAATTTTGTTGGAAATATTGAGGCGCGCGATGCAATGCTTGGCGATGTGGATGTTATTGTTGCGGACGGCTTTGCGGGAAATGTGCTTTTAAAGACAGTTGAGGGCGTTGCAAGTGGCATGGGAAAGATGCTTGAAAAAGAGGCAAAGAAAAACATTTTCACCATGCTTGGCGCTCTTATGATGAAAAAGTTTAAAGGCATTCGCAACAAAATGGATGTCAACAAATATGGCGGCGCACCATTCTTGGGCTGCAAAAAACTTGTTGTCAAAACACATGGGACTGCAAAACGAGATGTGATTAGAAACACAATTTTGCAAGTTGTCAAACTTCATGAACACAAACTTATTGAAAAGATTGAAAGCATGGTTGGACAGATGACGGAGAGTGCAAATGATTGACAAAAAAATTGATTACACATTCAGTGACAAAAAACTTTTGACGCGCGCCCTTACACATCCGTCAAAATCCAAAGAAAATTATCAGCGTTTGGAGTTTTTGGGCGACAGCATTTTAAATTTTGTTGTTGGGGAATATCTGTTTAAACACAGCGACAAACAAGAAGGGGAACTCACGGTTTTGCGCGCACACTATGTTTCAGAGGATCATCTTTGTGAGTGCTTTGACGAGATGAACCTGTCGAGCGATGTGATCACGGGCAAAAGTTTGAAGCAAGAACTCACCCCTGCGATTAAGGGCGACATTGTGGAGTCGATTATTGCTGCAATCTATCTTGACGGCGGATTGGAAAAAGCCACAAAGTTTATTAAAGACAAATTGCACATTGAGGGTTTTGAAAGTGCTGAGGACGACAACTATAAATCTCAACTTCAAGAACTTGTGCAAGCAAACTTTAAGTGTTCGATAAAATATGTCACAGAAAAGGTTGACGGCAACTTTCAGGCAAAGTTTTACATGGATGATGACCTGATTGCAACCGGCTATGGAAAAGACAAAACAAAGGCAGAACAAAACTGCGCTTATGTGGCTTTAAGAAAGTTATTTGAGGAGTAAAGTTTTAAAACTTAGGTGAAATTATGTATTTTAAAAAAATTGAAATGATTGGTTTTAAATCGTTTGCGGACAGAACTGTTATTGAATTTAACGGTGGTTTCACTGCGATTGTAGGGCCAAATGGCTGCGGAAAAAGTAATGTCAGCGATGCGATAAGATGGGTGCTTGGTGAACAGAGCGCCAAGAGTTTGCGCGGCGACAATATGCAAGACGTCATTTTTAAGGGCACAGAAAAGCGAAAAAGCCTTTCTTACTGCGAAGTGACACTCACTTTTGACAATACGGACAGATTTTTCAACATCGCATATGACGAACTTTCCATCACAAGAAAACTCTATCGCTCGGGCGAGAGCGAATATTTGATCAACAAAAACACTTGCCGTTTGCGTGACATCACGGACATACTTTTTGACAGCGGAATTGGTAAAAACGGCTATTCAGTTATCGGGCAGGGCAAGGTCAGTGAAATTGTGGACGAAAAGCCTGAAGAACGCCGCACTATGTTTGAAGAAGCCGCCGGAATTGCCAAATTTAAGGCAAGAAAAGACGAAGCAGAACGCAAACTTGAAAGAACGCGTGAAAATTTGGTGAGAATTGACGATATTCGAAGCGAAATTGAGCGTCAAATGGGGCCACTTAAAAAGCAGGCTGAAGATGCGAAAAAATATTTGGAATACAAGGGGCAACTCAAAGATTTGGAAGTGAACGCCTATGTTTTTCAATATGAAAACGCAAACACTGTAAAAGAGCAAATCCAGGCCAAACTTCAAGCGATTGATGAAGAGATTTTTGCGCGTCAAACAGACCTTGACAACATCACAAAAGACTACGCTGCGCAGATGGACAAACTTTCTGAGTATGACAAGCAGATTGCATCTTTAAACGAAGAACTTTTGAAACTCACTGTCGAACTTGAAAAGCAAGAGGGCGAAACAAAGGTGACAAGAGAGCGCATCAACTTTGCGCAAAAGGAAAATGACCGCATAAATTTGGACATTACAAACGCAAAAATTGTCATTGAAAACTGTATTGAGCAAGAGGCGGCAAAAACCGCTGAAAAAGAAGGGTTGGAACAGCGTCTTGGCATGCTGAACACATCATATGAAAACCTTTCAAATCAGCATTTGAAGATTGTTGAAGAGATGAGTTTAAGCGAAACAGAAGCAGGGCAAAGTCAGCAAAAAATCATTGAAACTTTGGGCTCACTTTCAGATGTTAAAAGCAGCGTTTCTCGTCTTAGCGCAGAAAAAGCACTTTTACTTGAAAGCAGAGAGAATCTTGTGAAAAACATCGCTGACACGAAAGAGAAAATTGATGTTTTAAAAGAGATGATATCTGGCTGCGAGAAGAAAATCGCCGCTGCAAACAAAGAATATGATTCCGTAAAGGCAGAACTTGAAGATATTTCTGGCAGAATTTTTGTTGCATCGAAAGACGTTTCAGAACTTGAAACTGAAAGGGCAAACATCACCACACAAGTTAAGGTGTATGAAAACCGCAAAAAACTTTTAAGCGAAATGCAGGCTGAATATGAGGGCTATGCCAACAGTGTGCGCAAAATTTTGAAAGAAAGCGAGAAAAATTCTGAGATTAAAAGCAAAATGGTGGGAGTTTTGGCATCACTTATCACTGTCCCTGCCAAGTTTGAAACAGCCATTGAGGTGGCTCTTGGCTCGGCAGTGCAAAACATTGTCACTTTCAACGAAGATGGTGCAAAAGATTTGATTTCATTTTTGAAACAAAATCAATTTGGGCGTGCAACATTCTTGCCTATTTCCAGCATGCGTAGGCGTGACATGGATGAACGCACCATTGCAGGCAAAAAAGGAGTGTTTGGGGTTGCAAGCAAACTCATTTCTTTTGACAAGCAGATTGACAATGTCATTTCCAATCTTTTGGGCGGAACTGTGGTTGTTGACACACTTGCAACAGCAGTTGATTTGGCGCGTGACAACAAATTTTCATTTAAGATTGTCACACTTGAGGGCGATGTTGTCAGCACACAAGGCTCAATGACGGGCGGAAGCAAAAAGAGTGAGTTTGTGAATCTCATTTCACGCCAAAGAGAGATTGAAACTTTGACGGAAGAGATTGAAAAACTTAATATAAGAGAATATGAACTCAAAAACAAAATCGACTATTTAAAAGTTGATTTAAACGGTTCGAAAAACAATGAAACACAACTTCTTGCCAAGAAAAACGAACTTGAAGTTGTGCTTGCTAAGGAAACTGAAAAGTTACAGGCATCCAAGAAGGACGAAAATGAACTTTTAGACGAGCAAAAGACCTTTGAAATGGAAAAGACAACCGTTGAAAATAAACTTAAACTTATTGAAGAGGATTTGTCACAGTCAAATCTTGTTCAAAATGCTTTGAGCGGAAATAAAGAGGATGCCGACCTTTTGGTTAAGCAGAAACAAGAGCGTTACAACAAAATCCGTGAGCAGAGAGATGAAATTGTTGCCAATATGACAACTGTCAAAGTTGATATTGCCTCTTGCGAACAGAAATTACAGGCGCTTTCAGATGAATTGGAGCGCATTGCAATTGAAAAAGACAAGCAATACTCAAATGTAAAAACTCTTGAAGCGCATTTAGAGGACAACAACAAACTCATTGAAACGGCAAATGACCTTATCAGACAACAGATTGAAAATGCAAAGCCATCTGAGGCGAAAGACAACTTAAACAAGATAAGATCACAGCGCGAGGAGATGGAAAAGGACAAAATTACAGTTTCTGAAAACATCAAAAAACTTGATGAAAGCAAGACTGTGACTATGGAAGAACTTGCAAAAGTCAACGACAAGCGTTATCGCGAGGAAACAAATCTTGCAAAAGTTGACAACGATTTGGAAGTGATGCAAGAGCGCATTTATGAAGAATACAGCCTAACTTACAGCGGCTGCTTGGAGTTTAGACGCCCTGATTTTGAGATTAAAGAGGCGCTTATAAACATCAACAAATTGAAAAAAGACATCTCAGCACTTGGCTATGTCAATGTGCATGCGATTGAAGATGTTTCCACACTTTTGGAGCGCTACAACGACATGACAACTCAGTCAGATGACCTTAGAAAAGCCGAAGAAGATTTGGTGAAAATCATCAAAGACCTGTCGGGCGAGATGCTGACAAAATTCAATGATGAATTCCAAAAAATCAATGACAGTTTCAAAGTTGTGTTCAGAGAACTCTTTGGCGGCGGCAATGCAAGGCTTGAACTTACAGAAGCGGAAGATCCACTTGAAGCGGGTGTTGAAATCATGGTGCAACTGCCGGGCAAGGCGGCAAACAAACTTTCACTTCTCTCCGGCGGTGAGAAAACACTGACAGCAATTGCGCTTTTGTTTGCGATTTTAAGATTAAAGCCACTGCCATTCTCTCTTTTGGACGAAATTGAGGCGGCTCTTGACGATGCAAACATCGAAAGATTTGCAATGTATCTTAAAAAACTCTCTCAGACGACACAGTTTATTGTCATCACTCACAGAAAGCCAACCATGGAACTTGCCGATTGCTTATAT
Organism: uncultured Clostridia bacterium; assembly: GCA_947629505.1. Classification (GTDB taxonomy): domain Bacteria; phylum Bacillota; class Clostridia; order Christensenellales; family UBA1242; genus Caccovivens. The sequence goes on along the minus strand of CANRDW010000003.1, from coordinate 9,033 downwards.
GGGGTGACAATGGAAGAAAAGGGCGTTTCAAAGATTGTTTCTGTCAAACTTGCGGATGCAATCAAACAGGCAGAACAGGAGGCATAAAATGGGGCTTTTTAAAAAGATTGGCAACGCGCTGAAAAAGACGAAGGACGCTTTTAGCAGAAAGATTGATGCAATTTTAAGCCACGGCGAAGTGGATGATGAACTTTTTGACGATTTGACGGATATTTTGATTTCCTGCGACATAGGGGTGAAAACTTCACTTGAAATTGTGGAAGAACTTAGAGATGAGTGCCACAAAAGAAAAATTAGAAAGGCAGAGGATGTGAAAGGGGTGCTGAAAGAAATCCTTTCAAATCTTTTTGAAGATGCGCCAAAGATTGAAATTGAATATCCTGCAATTATCACAATCATTGGCGTGAACGGAGTGGGCAAAACAACCACAATTGGAAAACTTGCAAACTATTTCAAACAACAAAAAAAATCTGTCACACTTGTTGCGGGTGACACCTTTCGTGCGGCGGCGTCTGCACAACTATCACAGTGGGCAGAGCACACAAAAACAAGAATCATCAAACAAGCAGAGGGGGCTGATGCGGCGGCTGTTGTGTTTGACGGAATTGCAAGTGCAAAGGCAAACAACACGGATGTTTTGCTTGTGGACACTGCGGGGCGACTTCACACCAAAACCAACCTTATGGCAGAACTTCAAAAGATTGAAAAGATAATTGGTCGCGAATATCCAGACGCACATCAATACAACTTTATTGTGCTTGATGCCACCACAGGGCAGAACGCTCTTGTGCAGATCAATGCCTTTGCGGAGTATGCAAAAATTGACGGCATAATCCTCACCAAACTTGACGGAACTGCAAAAGGCGGGGTTGTTGTTGCGATTGAAAAAGAATATTCTTTGCCGGTTGTGTTTGTTGGCACAGGCGAAACAATTGACGATTTAGACAAGTTTGATTCAAAGGAATTTGTTGACGGGCTTTTCTAAATTTGGTGTAGTATGCATTGCATAATACACAATATATAGTATAAAAAAGATGCTAAACATTTAGCATCTTTATTTTTCTTTTATCTTTGGCATCTTGTCTTTTTCAAACAAAATTGCAAGTTTGCTTTCATGGAGTTTCACAGGTTTGCCAATTTTTGCGGCATATTCATGAATGTATTTTTCTTCGCTCAAATCAAACTTATTGGTGCAGGTCAACACTTCATTTTGTTTGATTTGTTTTTTGTCCTCCATTGCCTTTGAAAAGGTTTTAATAAAATTTGTGAGTAATATTTGTTCGCCAAGATTTTCATTGTGTTTCTTTTCATACATCAAAAATGATTTTATTTCATCTGAAACAAGTTTTCTTTTTTTCTTGTCAGTGATGCATGGAGTTTTCACTGTCATGTAAATTCCACCCTTGTTTTTGATGACTATTTCTGCTTTTGTGTTTTTGAGGTGTTCTTCGATTACCTTAATCAATTCCAAATAGACATCTGTTGTCGGGAAAGTGTAATCTCTGAGTCTGTTGTGAAAATAATCTGACCCTCTTATCTTTTTTATAACCATAAATTCTCCTTTGTTGTGCTTTATATTTAATCATAGTTGGAGCAAAATGTCAACATAATTTTTATAAAAAAAGTCAAAATTTGACAAATTTCTACATATGTATTTTTGTAGGAGTTTTTATGATTTTTGAAAGTTTTGCTTATTTTTTCAGTCGCATCTGTATGTTTTCCAATTTTGTCAACACGGCGCAGGGTTTTCCAAAGCCGCTTAGTGCAAAAGAAGAAAGAGAATTGTTTGAAAAAATGAAAAACGGCGATGCTGCGGCAAGGGAAAAACTTATAAGCCACAATTTGAGGCTTGTGGCACACATTGTCAAAAAATACACCAATTCTTTGGAGGCAGATGACCTTTTGTCTGTCGGCACAATTGGGCTTATAAAGGCGGTGGACACTTTTGATTATTCAAAAAAGGTGCAACTTTCCACCTATGCCGCAAGATGCATCAACAACGAAATTTTGATGCTTATTCGTTCCAACAGAAAGCACAAGAATGTCGTTTCCATCAATGCTCTTGCCACGGGTGGGGATGATGACAAGGATTTGGAACTGATTGACATGCTTGCCTCAGATGATGAAGAAATTTTTGAGCAAGTTGAAAACAATATGCTTATGCAGCGCATCAAAATCATCATCTCGCAAAAATTATCAAAGCGAGAACAGGTTGTGGTGAAACTTAGATATGGCATAGACACAAAGCGCGCTTTAACGCAAAATGAGGTTGCAGATATTTTGGGAATTTCACGCAGTTACATCTCAAGAATTGAAAACAAAGCGCTTGGAATTATTCAAAATGAACTTGAAAAAACACCGACAAAAGAAAAAATTTAATTTTTTTAAAAAAATTATTCAATTTGCTTGACAGATTTTTTTGCTTTTTTTATTATTAAATTAACAAGGTTTCTTTGTTTAAATTGTGGGTGATCGCATGGAAAAATTGGAATTTTATGACATTGTTGGAAAACTTATCATTCCTCTTTTTACGGGCTCTCATCTTGTTGGCGAAACGGAATCAACTTCGCGTGATTTGGAAGTGGCGCTTGGAAAAGGCAACACTGTTCTTTTGAAGCCGTCAAAAACGGAAGATTATCGTCTGGTTGTCAAACGCGGACAGCCTTTTAAATCCTTTGAATTGACCTTAATTCGCTCTATCATCAATGAAATCAACGAAATTTATTCCATGAATATTGAAGACCATATGTATCTTGAAAATTTGCAAAATATGGCTCTTGAAAAGGCACTTATCGAAAGTTTGACAGTCACACAAACGGGCTTGCAGACAATCCTTGGCATCATTCATGGACTTGAAACTTGGGCGGCAAGGACATATGAAGGCTCGCCGGTTAAACTTGGCATTCTTGTCAATCTTTCCGCTGTTTCGGAAAACAATGTGTCTTACAACGATGTCATAAACAGCGACTTTTTCGCCCTTTTCACAGATGGACAAAATTCTTTCTTTGAATTTGATAAATCCGGCAAACTTATGGGCTACGTCAATCTCAAACGCATGGCTTCCGTGCAAACAATCGCTCCAAACATGTTTGAAAAGGTTGCCGCCGCTTGCAATGACAAGCGAATTGGGATTGTGCTGACAACAAAAGGGGATGTGCTTGTTTTCTTCGCGCGTCAACTTGTCTTTGCAAAGCGCAGTGGAAATTGGGGCGTTTATTCTCATGAAGAAATCATACGCTTGCTTCAAAACAACGTTTCTTACACAGCAAAAACCATAAGACGTGCAATTTACAACACAGCGCTGGACTGCTCTTTCTCATATCGTGGAGCGTGCATTGCTTACATCAACAAAGACAAAACTTTGGAGGCACTTACACATATTGATGCGGCGGATATAATCTCTGAAGAGCATTTCAACATGAAAAAACAACTTGAACTTGAAGAAGCGGAAAAATTGTATAACATTGGAAATGCAACAAAAATCATTGAAAAGTTTTCCATGAGTTATGAAGAATTTTTGGACAAAAATCAATACACCAAAACAATGGCAATAAGAAAACTTGTCAACGGAAAGAAACTTTTTGAACTTGACAGAAAGATGATTGAAGAAATGTCCTCTGTGGATGGCGCAACTATTGTCGATTATGACGGCACAATCATCGCTGTGGGGGCAATCATCAAAATAGAAGCGGGAAGTTCTGGCGGTGGCCGTCTTGCAGCAACCACAACCATGGCAAAATATGGCGTTGCAATCAAAGTTTCGCAAGATGGGGTTATGCAGGGTTTCAGCGTGGACAATCACGGAAAAGTTAAACAAATTTTCAACGTTTAAAAAAAGACAGCAAATTTGCTGCCTTTTTATTTTGTTTACAGTTGGTCTATAAGCCGAGTTCTGTTTTGGATGGTCATCTATCCAGACTTGCTGTCGCCAGCAAGTTCAAGCGGTGTTTTTGTTGGACGTGAAAGAACGCACATTTGTCCAAACTTAACCTTGCATCGAGTGGGGTTTACATTGCAGCGGTTGTTGCCAATCGCTCGGTGGGCTCTTACTCCACCTTTCCATCATCGCTCCGCACGGGGCGGGGCAGTCTATTTCTGTTGCACTTTCCTTGAAGTTGCCTCCACAAGCCGTTAACTTGCACTCTGTTCTTTAGATGCTCGGACTTTCCTCTCTAAAGCCATAACAGCCTTACAGCGACCATCTGGCCAACTGATATCATCATTTTATCACATTTTTTGTGCTTTTGCAAGACTTTTCCTTTAAATTTTGAATAGATTGATAAGTCAATTCTTTTCATGTTTTTGCGAAATCAAAAAAATTTTTAAAAATTTTGGCAAAAATGTTTGACATTTACTTTTTTTGTGCATATAATAGTGCTAGCACTTAAAAGTCGAGAGTGCTAGCAAAATAAAAATTAAGGTTTTATTTTATGGAACTTTCAGAAAGAAAAATCAAGATTTTAAACATTGCTGTTGAAGAGTTTATAAAAGACTCCGCACCAATCACAAGCGGCTCTGTGAAAGACAGAACGCTTTTGGAGTGCTCAACCGCAACACTTCGCGCAGAACTGAACGCTTTGGAGGCGATGGGCTTTTTGAAGCAACTTCACACTTCGGGTGGAAGAGTGCCAACGGCGCAGGGCTACAGATTTTATGTAGAAAATTTGTTGAAAAACATAAAGGCGTCAAAGGGTGAACTTGAAGAAGTCAGACAGCTTATTGAAAACAGAACGCAAAGTTTGGACGAAATTGTGTCGGGGATTGCAAAAATCATCAGCAAAGCGACAAAACATCCAACTGTTGTTTTGATGAACGGCGTTGAAAACTTGATTTTGCAAGAGTTTAAAATTGTTCCACTTTTGGGCGAAAAATGCATGGTGCTTATCGGCACAAATTATGGCTATCTCAACAACACAATGGACATCAAAGCCACCGAACAAAACTGCCTTGACGCTTCAAATTATCTGACCAAATATTTCAAAGGTGAAACGCTTGGCTTTATGATGGAAAACATCAAAGAGTTGAAAAAGGGCATGAGCGGTGAGATTGAGGCCTTTCAAACGGTTGTTGACAGCATAATTTTGGGGCTTTCGAAACTGAATAATCAAAAACTTTTGAATGTTCAGGCGGAAGGCATGGCAGAGATTGTGGAGGAAAATTCCAAAGATGCAACAAAGGTTTTAAACACACTCAGCAATGAGGATGAATTGATTGAAGTGTTGAATGACAACGAAAACAACATTTCGGCGCTGATCCCGGACGAGAGTGAAAACAAACCTACTGTTGTGAAAGCACCAATCATGGTGGGCGGAAACAAACTTGCTTCAATCGGCGTGTTTGGGCCGCAGAGAATGGACTATATGGGCATTGCATCGGCGCTTAAAGTGGTGATTGACGAACTTAATAAGGGGAGAGATGAGTATGACAAAGAAGAAAAAACATGAAAATTTAGAAGAAGTTGAAAATGTAGAACTTGAAGATGTGTGTGATGACAAGTGCGAATGTGGTGAAAACTGTGAATGCGGGGATGATTGCCACTGTCACGAAGACCACGAATGTCACTGTCATGACAAGAAAAGCGATTTAGCGGCGGAATATTTGGCAGTTGCGCAAAGGCTTCAAGCGGATTTTGAAAACTATCGAAAGCGTGTTGCTGAACAACTTGACCGTGAACGGCAAGAAGGAGTTAAGAGTGTGATTGAAGTGTTTTTGCCAAGTTTGGACACTTTCAAAGAGGCGAAGAAAGGCATCACTGATGAGAGCATTTTGGCGGGCATAAACATGATTGAGGACAAAATTTTGGAGGCGCTTAAAAATCTTCATTGCGAGAAGATTGAAAGTGTTGGAGCAAAATTTGACCCAAATCTTCACAATGTTATCGCACTTTTAAACAATCCAAATGAAGAGGACGACACAATTTTGGAAGAATATCAGTCCGGCTGGATGTTAAACGGAAAAGTTATTAGATATGCAAAAGTCATTGTCAATAAAAAATCATAATAAAAGGAGATTAAAAAAATGAGTAAAATTATAGGAATTGACTTAGGAACAACAAATTCATGCGTGGCAGTTATGGAAGGCGGAAAGCCAACTGTCATTGCAAACGCAGAAGGAGATAGAACAACCCCTTCTGTTGTGGCTTACACCAAAGACGGAGAAAGACTTGTCGGAAAAGTTGCAAAGCGTCAAGCGGTCATCAACCACGAAAACACAGTGCTTTCAATCAAAAGAGAAATGGGCACAAACTACAAAGCAAAACTCAACGGAAAGGAATACACTCCACAAGAGATTTCTTCCATGATTTTGGCTAAACTTAAATCAGACGCAGAGGCTTATCTTGGTGGCCCTGTCACACAGGCTGTCATCACTGTGCCAGCATATTTCAATGACAGTCAGCGTCAGGCAACAAAGGATGCCGGCAAAATTGCAGGGCTTGATGTTTTGAGAATCATCAACGAGCCAACTGCAGCCGCACTTGCATATGGCTTAGACAAGGGCGAAAACAAAAATCAAAAGATTTTGGTGTATGACCTTGGCGGCGGAACATTCGATGTTTCCATTCTTGAAATAGGCGACAACGTTTTTGAAGTTTTGTCAACAAACGGAAACACTCGTCTTGGCGGGGACGACTTCGACAACCGCATCATCGACTTTTTGGTTGAAGAATTTAAGAGCAAAAATGCAGGCATGGATTTGTCGGGCGACAAACTTGCTATGCAAAGACTTAAAGACGAGGCTGAAAAGACAAAAATTGACCTTTCTACAAAGGTTGTAGAACAAGTTAGCATTCCATTCATCACAGCCGATGCAAACGGTCCAAAACACCTTGAATGCGAACTTACAAGAGCGAAATTTGACGCACTCACAGAAGATTTGGTTAAAGAGACCATCACTTGCTGCGAAAAGGCTTTGAAAGACGCTAAACTTACAAAGGCAGACATCGACAAAGTTATCCTTGTTGGTGGCTCTACAAGAATTCCTGCTGTTGTGGAAGCGGTTAAAACTTTCACAGGCAAAGAGCCATTCAAGGGCATCAACCCAGACGAATGCGTTGCAGTGGGAGCCGCTATTCAAGCGGGCGTGCTTGCAGGCGAAGTGAAAGATGTGCTTCTTTTGGACGTAACTCCACTTTCACTTGGAATTGAAACTTTGGGCGGCGTGTTCACAAAACTTATCGAAAGAAACACAACAATTCCAACACGCAAATCTCAGGTGTTCTCAACTGCTGCGGACAATCAACCGGGCGTTGACATTCATGTTCTTCAAGGTGAAAGAGAGTTTGCTGCACAAAACAAATCTCTTGGAAGATTCCAACTTACTGACATCCCACCAGCTCCACGCGGAGTGCCACAAATTGAAGTTACTTTTGATATCGATGCAAACGGCATTGTCAAAGTTTCAGCAAAGGATTTAGGCACAAACAAGGAACAAAACATCACAATCACTGCTTCTTCAAACCTTAAAGAAGAAGATATCGAAAAGGCAATCAAAGAAGCTGAGGCTCATGCCGAAGAGGACAAGAAGAGAAAGGAATTTGTTGAAACTAAAAACCAAGCTGACAACATGGTTTACACTTTGGAAAAGATGTTGAAAGAAAACGGCGACAAGATTTCTGCCGAAGATAAGAAAAAACTTGAAGACGAAATCGAAAAGGCCAAAAAAGAATTTGAAAGCACAGATATTGAAGTGATTAAGAAAGAACTTGACGAACTTACAAAAGTTTCAAACGATGTGTTTACAAAGATGTATCAAAACGCAAATCCAAACGGCGCAAATGGTGATGCCAATGGCAACGGCTCGAATTCTACAAACCAAGACGGCGATCCAGAAGTGACTGTTGAATAAAAAATAAGGAAAAGTATGAAAACACTTTTAATTGTTGATATGCAAAAGGGCTTTATCACAGAAAACAACAAATTTTTGGTGAAAAACATTGAAAATTTGCTAAAAAAACATGATTTTGATAGGATTTTTGCTACAAAATTCATAAATAACGAAAAAAGCCCTTTTGTGAAATATCTTGATTACACCAAATTTTTTGATGGAGATGGCACGGATTTTGCGCTTGATTTGCCAAGCAAAACTGTGGAAATCAAAAAGACATCTTACACACTTCCAAAGATTTTGCGGGGGGGGGGAGTTCTATCTCTGCGGAACAGACTATGACAGCTGCGTGCTGGCGATTGCTTTCCAACTTTTTGACCATGGGATTCAGCCAAAAATCATATTAGATTGTGTTGGCTCTCATTCAAAAAATCCTATTCCATTGGAAGATTTTAAGAAGATTTGTATTAAAAATTTTGGGAAAGATTCAATAATTGAAAATTTCTAATTTAAAAGGGGCAAAAAATGCCAAATAAAGATTATTACGAAATTTTGGGGGTGCAAAAGGGCGCTGACGCTGACGAAATTAAGTCGGCTTATCGCCGTTTGGCAAAAAAATATCACCCCGACCTTAACAAAGCCCCTGAGGCTGCAGAAAAATTTAAGGAAATCAACGAAGCATATGAGGTTTTGGGTGACGAGAAAAAACGCGCCAATTACGACCAATATGGCAGTGCTGACGGCCCACAATTTACGGGCGGCGGAGCAGGCGGTTTTGGAGATTTCTTTGGCGGCGGAGCAGGTGGCTTTGGCGGATTTAGTGACATTTTCAGCGATATTTTCTCTGCTTTTGGCGGTGACGGTGGGCGTTCACGCGTCAATCAACGTGGTGAGGACATCAATGTGTCCATGCGTCTTTCATTTGAAGAGGCAGTTTTTGGCGTTGAAAAAATCATCTCACTTTCACGAATTGAAAGTTGTGCAAAGTGCGGTGGCACGGGCGCTAAAAACGGCAAAGAATTTACAACCTGTCCAGACTGTCATGGCGCGGGCAGAGTGAGAGTTCAACAAAACACCATGTTTGGCACAACCATTCGCGAGGGGGTTTGTCCAACCTGCGGCGGAAGTGGAAAGAAAATCAAAGAAAAATGCGAAGAATGTGGCGGCAAGGGTTATAAAAAAGTGCCTGCTGAGATTCATGTTAAAGTG
>CANRDW010000002.1 GCA_947629505.1 uncultured Clostridia bacterium | reverse complement strand
GAATACACCGTCCTCAAAATACCAATAGCCACCCTCGTCACTTGTCCATTGAAGTTGAGCGCCTACAACTTGTTTGAAATATACATATATATCGTATGTTCCACTGCCCGTTGGAGTGATGCTGTATGTATCACTTGGCGTTGATGAAGATGTTGGTTTTGTTTTTGTTGTGTTAAAGCCTAAAAATACATATCCACTTTTTGCAATTGCTGTGATTGTGCTTGCATATTCTTTTAAAGTTGTGTATGAAGATTCCGTTGTATTGCCACTTGTCGCTTTATTGTTTGACGCATATGTTCTTGTGGCACTTACACTGCCTCCCACATTTGAACTTGAATAGCCGCCGGCATCCAACGTGATAATTGTTACATTAACCGTGGCATACACAGGTGTCCAATCAGGATAAAATGAAAGGGGATTTTTAATAAGAACTTCTTCTCCAGCATCATAATGGTTTCCTGTTCCATCTGAACTTGTATTCCAGCCGTTTGCCACAAAACCTTTATAAGTATAAGTGTTTCTAGGTATTGTAATGCTATTTCCATAGATTGCAACCATTGCGTTTGGACTTGGATCTGTGCCACCATCCTTATAAAAATTGCAGAAATCAATATAATAGTATTGATAAACATACAAAGTCAAAGTTAGATTTGTTCGAGTTGACCATGTTGTTGTTTCACTGCCTGTTGACGATGAAGTGGTTGGCTTTGAATTAAAACTTACAAAATAAAACCACCATGAATTTGCCGTTGTCACTGTTGCTTTCACTGTCTTTGAAGATGTAAAGGCACTGTAAGTGAGAGTTGTTGTCCAAGTTCCACCTTTTGAAATTGTAGAAGATGCCCCGCCAACGACTTCAACTTTTACACTTTCTGGAGCATTCCCCTCTGTCCAACTTGTTGCGCTGTCAAAAGTTATTTTCAAAGTGTAAACCGCTTCTTTCCATTCAGCATAAAAAGTTGTTGCCGCATTTGTTGTGTAACGGCCCCAAACATCATAGTGCGTGCCTGTTCCTGCCGTGTTTGTATTCCACCCGTTTTGAGTGTAACCCTCTCTTGTAAATGTGCTGTCTGGTAGATACAAAGTCACATCACAAAGTTTTCTTTGTGAGAAAGTTGCCCCCACTCCATTACCTGCGCGGAAAGTAACTGTATAAGTTTGAAAAACAAATATATAAAGTGTCACATTACTTGTCTTGTCCCATGTGTATGTTGCTTTGTTGCCTATAGTTGCAGATGCCCCTGCTGCATCAAGGCTATTTGAAGTGCCAATGTAAACAGCGACCTGCTGGTTTGTACTGCTAAAAGTTGCCGTGCATGCAACTGTTGATGTTGAAAAACTTGTTGAAGAGAAAGAATATGAATCTCTAACCGCTGTGAGTGTCCTAGATTCTGTGCCAACTGACAAACTGAGGCTTGTAGATGTATAAGATGGTGCGCGTCTGTCTTCCCAAACACATCTCAATGTTGTTATTGGAATTTCCACTTCAATATTAATTGTATAGACATAATTTGGTTCAGGTATATCATTTTTATATGAAGAATATATATATGATCCAGGAATCATCACAGATTCAACATAAAACCCTGATGAATCTGTTTGACACGTGTCATAAACTTTTCTATAATATGGATCATAATCACTCAATAAGTCTAGCGTTTCAACTGTTAAAGACTTAAATTTTGCATTAGATTGAGAAGGCTCAAAACACACCTCGACATTCTGTCCTCTAATATATCCCATAACTGAATCATAACAACCATCATATTTTTTTTTACGCAATACAACATTGGATACATTTGAAGATGTACCATTTCCTCTATTCATTAAACTCTTGCAAAGCCTAGGCAATCCAAAGGCGTTTGAACCAAAACCCCAAACAGAATTATAATCCCCCTGGGGTTTGTTATTTAAATCCCAATTAGAAGGTGGAGTATAACCACGAGAACTAATAATATCTTGTTCTGTTGTTCCATTAACATAACATATTCTGCATTCCATAAAAGACCCATTATTACCTGCAAATCCACTTGGTGCAAAAATATTTGTATATAAACTGCTTTGCCAAAAAATAACATCACAAGAGGTTGCAGTCATTGCTGTTGTTATATCCCCAATTAATCCACCTGAAAAGCCAAGGTTTTTTATTCTATAGTTTATCCCATTACTTGTTTCATAAGCATCTCCTATATCAAAAAAGGCATAGCTGTTGATTATCATCACTCCACCACTTGCTGTTGCTCCAACAAGACCTCCAAACGCACTACACGTTAAGGGAGTTGTAGCAAATCTCAACCTGGAATAACAGTTGTACATGCGCCCTTCAAAAAGTCCCGCAATCCCTCCAATATTGCAACTATTATTTACAACAAAACTAAAAGTCACATTATGAGTAAAGCACTGATCCATATATGTTTCGGTCCCTGTGCTTCCAATTAAGCCGCCAACTCCCTCATTATTTGTATTGCTTAACAATGTCAAAGTGGAATCTACAACCCCACAGTTTAAAAACTGACAAGAATTGCCAACCGTCCCAGCAATAAAGCCACAATTAAATTCACCACTTTGTCTCACATCAATTTCAGAAGATGAAATAAACACATTTGAAATCTGAGAGCCTGCTGGAAGCCCGGCAAACAAACCAACCCCTAAACTTGTTCTTTGGTGGCAATTCATTCCGCTTATTACAAAACCATTTCCATTAAAATAAATCGCCCCTAAGCTGGTGTCTCTTACATCAATTTGAATTGGCATCCATTCATTATCAGACAAATCAATATTTGTCTCTAAAACGTAATATGTTGGTTTTCTAGAGACCGCCCTTTGAATATACGCCAATTCTTCAGGACGTGTAATGCAATATGGGTCTGAACTAGAAGTCCCTTTGCCTGATGGTTGCATCATATAATCTTGCCAAGTTTTATTGTCTGTAAGCTCAGAAGCACCCCCCCCGCAGAAATTGCGGTGTGGATAATTATGCCAAGCCCTGTTCCAAAGGCAGATAAAACAAACACTGATAATAAAATCAGTGTGCATAACTTTTTGTTTTTGAAAACGTTTTTCAGCTTTTCGAAGAACTTTTTCATATCATTATTCTATCACATAAAAGCAAAATTACAAAATAAATAAACAAATTTTTCAAAAATTTTTGAGATTCCAACATTTTCGTCATGTTGAGCGAAGCGAAACATCTCTCTTAGAATCCCCGCCGGCACATCCAAAACTCGAGTTTCAATTTTGCGAGCGTAGAACTGCGTTCGGCAAGCACAAATTGAAATCGCACTCCCGCCGCCCGCAAAATGTCCGGCGGAATTTTGCAAGGCTAAAAGGGGCACACGGGGAAAACGAATTTTAGCGGTTAGATGCTTCGCATCGTGTCCGCGTCAAAATTCTAGTTGTCGACCGTAATTATTTGAATATTGCTCTCAAAATTATTCCAAACACAAAACTCACCATTGCCAAAAACATAGAGCGCAGCACCAAAAGCCCAAAGTTGCGGCGGTTCCTTTTAGTGTCGGCAACAAAGGTTTGACCACTTTTTTTCAAATTTACGCAGTAAAAATAACCTTTTTTGCTTTCTGAAACGACAAAATCTATATAATTTGCATTTGAAAGTGACACCATGATTTCATCGATTTCCTCAATTGAAAGCACATATTTTTTTGAAAGTGCAAGTGTGATTTCTTGCGGCGAAATAAGATATGTCCGCCTTTGCTGACATTTGTTGCAAAGATAGTTCATAACAAGCCTTTCTTTTTTTGTCATAAATTACCTAACAATAATTTTGCCAAAAACCGCAACAAATATTCTTAAAGTATAAACGCTGACGAATGTGAAAAAATATGTATATGATTGATTCAAAATCTAAACTTGTTTTAAAAATCTTGGCTAAGGAATGTTCGGGCGGAAGTTACAAAATTGTGGAAGTGGCAGACATTATCATGGCTATGCCAAAATATCTGCGTGCCGACAGCGAAAATGTCAAACATATCTTAACCTATCTTGAGCGTCAAGGCATGATTTCAATTAAATATGACGATGATGACGTGTTCTGTTTGGCGGTGCTGCCATATGGGCTGGAAGTTTTGGAAGAAAATCCAAATAAAAAAGAAAAACAAACCAAAAATTTCAATCTGTTAAACATTTTTCTCTGCTTCCTTGCCGCTCTGTTTGGAACAACGCTTGGCATTGTGATTTGTTATTTTATTATCAGGTTGTTCTAGGCGGGCATGTTGCTGCATCTTTGAAAAAGATGCCGTGCCAACACACTTGGCACAAAAAAGACGGCTGAACAGTCGTCTTTTTTAGCAACATGCCTATCTGCCCGCGTTCACAACAAGTGCTTCTTTAAGTTCGTCAATATCATAATAAGTTCTCACAAGTTTGTCATCTCTTTGGCTGTAAACTCCGTCCTCGCCCAAAATAAATGAGTCCATCAAATTTACGCCACACTGATTGCACAACTCGTCGATTCGCTTAAAAGATTCCGCATCGGCATCCGATGGCTCGGACTTTCCAAACGGATGGCAATGCGCCACAACAAGCGAAGCGGGTTTTGAAGAGGATAGGAAATCAGTGATATCCATGATTGACGTGCCAACTTCCAACGAACTGTGTTTGTCGATTCTGCGCTTGTGAGTGATTATGTTCACCGGGCTGAGCGCCAGAAGCAAAAGGTTTTCGGTGTTACGAAAGCGGAGGTGGTCCTCAATAATGTCCAAAAGTTCTGCACGGCTGCTTACAACAAACTTTCTGCCCATGCGCGAGGTTGTGTAATAGAAGAAAAATTCGCTAAACATTGAAATCATTCTTGCGGAACGTTGATTGATGCCCTTCACACGCATAAGGTCGCGCTCAGACGCATCCATAACATTTGTGAAAGTTTCAAACTCGTTTAAAAGCCTGTGAGCGAGAGGGTTCATGTCCCCGCGCGGGAAGATGTAGGTTAAAAAGAATTCCATAACTTGATAGGCGCTCAAATTGTCAAGCCCAACATTTTTTGCCATTTCCACAAGCCTTGCCCTGTGCCCCTCATGAATGCACTTTTCCTTTTTAACCTTTTTCTCTTCCATAACTTTCTCCTTTTTTACAAAATTATAAATAATCTCCACCATTTTTGCTTAATAAAGCAAAGATTTAATTTGTTGTTGCAGTGTTTTAACTTTTTATTGACCAATCATTAAAACTTCCACCACTGTTGATATATTCTCCCGAGCACCAAACACTCACTTTTCCCCAAGTCTGAGCTGTTGTAGGTGTAATTTTAGGCCTTGTGTTATTCTGTTTCACTTCAAAGTGAACTTCACATGAACAATATAATTTCATGTCATTATGTTTGCTAGGTGTAGTTAAAGTTTTCTCATACCATTCATTTCGGCGCTCAAATGCATAATTGAGCGCTTCTTTATAGTTCTTAATTCCATCTGGATTATCCCCTTCTGGGAGACTTATACACTCTCCTATGTTAAATAAATCACAAACTCGGTATCCTTCTGTTGTTGATTCAAACCAACAAGTTTCCAAGGTTTCACCTGCATTACCTGGAGTATCTAACCCTCCAGCTGCACCTGGTTTACCTGCAAAACACATCCCTGATTTCAATGTTCTGCCTACTCCAAGATAACGTTCTTCCACAAATACTCTTCCAAGTCCACCAACACCACCATTGCCTCCATATTGTGCGGCTGTAGAAAGATTTGAAGCATTATTTATATTATCACCCTCCGAAGCCCCGGAGTTGCCTACATTATGGGTCATACCACCGCCGCCTCCGCCTGTTGAATATTGAATTATGTAAAAAGATCCATTTGCTCCATTGCCACCATAGCCACTCATACTGCCGGCGCCAACTCTCGCGAATTTTGTGTTGGAAACAGCAACGCTTCCGCCTTGTTTTCCAGGATTTCCTTCTCCTCCGTTGCGACCTTCCCCAGTTTTAGAAGATGAATATGAACTCCCATTGGCTCCATCTTCTGACTTAATTGCACTGCCTGCAACAACAATTCCGCCGCCAGCTTGACTGCTCTTTTCTACAAGCGTTACTGCCACATCCTTGTTTAGTCCCGCATCCAAGCCTGTCATTGCAACATATGTTGCAACAAGTGCTGTTTCATTATACTCAATAGATGAACTTACAGTGTTTGAATTTTCTGCATAAATATTTCTCATATTTCCATAAAGTTTCACACTTGTAATGTCTGCTGTGTAGTTTTTTTGTATTAACAGATTACGTTCTTTTGTCTGCTCCGAAAGTGAAGCCTGTCCAACAAAGTTCACATCCCTAATATCTTCTTCATTCGTTTCAATCAACTCAGCATTTAGTCCATTAAACTTGATATTAAAATTATTCCCAACAATTGTGCGTTTGTTTGACCCAAGTCCTTCACTAAGCACGATATCTGAATTAAGTAAAA
Organism: uncultured Clostridia bacterium; assembly: GCA_947629505.1. GTDB lineage: Bacteria > Bacillota > Clostridia > Christensenellales > UBA1242 > Caccovivens. The sequence continues at coordinate 58,679 of CANRDW010000002.1, read as the reverse complement.
CAATAGGAAAAGTGATGTTTTTGTCTTCTCCCAAAAGCATAATGCCATTAGTTGAATTGTTGTTGCTTACTGTTGCTTGAATTTCCAAATAATTTGATCCTGTACTGCTTATCTCAACATGCTTATAATATGTAATTTGTTTCAAGTCATATGAATCTGCTTCAAATACATATTTCCCATCTTCAGGGATTGCTTTTTCAAATTCGCCATCACTTGCAGCATCTTTCCAATTTAATGTTTCGCCTTCAGCAACAGTTATAGTGGCTTTTTCTTGGTATCCATAATAAACAACGTCAGCATTAAAAATCTCATCCTGTGGTTTTGATCCTTTCTCATAACCAGAAAACGTATATTCTACATTTTTTGAAGAATATGCCACAGAAATGAAACCGTTATACGCAAATGACCCATCAACATTAACTGTCTTGTCCCCAAAATCACTTACAACCAAATCAACACTAATAGATCCACCATTTTCAAATGTGTAGCCACTAAAATATTTATCAAAACTTTTGTCTTGCGATACCCCTTCTTTGTTATATTCAAAATCTCCTTCACCTTTGTCGTTCTCAGAGGGTTCAACATACCATATCCATTCACCATCTATTCTTTTGATTTCTCCATTATCATGATTGTATGTGAACAAAACACTTTCTAAACCACTTTCAACTACATTATCGTCTCCATCTTCAACATTTCTAGTATAATAAACACAGATATCTCCACAGGCAAAAAGTCTATATGTATATGAATATTCCACATTTTCATTGCTATCATCAGTTTTATAACAATAAGTTGTAATAACACTTTCATCTTTACCACAAACAGGACATGTTTCCGTTGTGTTTTTTGTTACACTATATTGATAACCATTCCCAGACAAAGCAAGATATGATCCAATTGAAAATTCTGTTTGAGCAAACTCAACATCATTCACTGTCAAAGAAACTTCATTGCTCCCCAAGTTTGCACGGTCAACATGGTCAAACAAATTGATAGGTTCACTTATATAGTCGCTTGTTGTCCCTTGACGAACATATTTGTCCCCAACTTTAAGAGTAAATCCTTTGTAAAGTTGACTTGAATTAAACGTGAGTTGCAAAGATGTAAGTTCATAAGTGAACTTGGCATCTACTTCGTAGAAATCTAAGCCGAAGTAACTAGCATATGGTTTTCTAGAAACCTGAGTGCTTGCCAGTTGATTATCGAAATCATTCCAATCCATTGAAGCCCTATTCCATGCCTCATCTCCTGCCAGTTTAAAATGTTCTCTAAGTGAAGCAAAATCTCCAAGATCAACGCCTTGATCACTGCTAGAACTGTTTGGATCGCTGTTTCCTGTAAAATCATTAGGTTTGATAGGCCCCTCTGTTCTTCTGTAACTCGTGAATGCTTGGAAAGTCTCCTTAAATTTATTTAAATCTTCTTCACTTCCAGACACTTTCAATGTGTTGCCTTCAAAGTTAAGGGTCAAATTGTCATCCTCAGGTTGTAAGGTGTTTTTCCAACTATCTTTAGTAGTGTAGTTGAAATTATAATTTTCATCACCAAACGCTAATTTGCCATTTGCCTGCAAAACAAGGTTAGACAAATCATATGAAAGCCCAACAAGGGCTTCACCCTCTCTATTTTCTGTTAATTTGATTAAGTCATTAATTTGCTCTTTTGTCAATTCTTCACCCTCTTCAATAAAAGTAAGGTCGGTTGGTTTCTGTGGTAAATCAACCAATGACACTTTTATTTCATCAGATGAAGATATATTGTTGATCTTTAAATCCAATCTATAGACGGAGACCTCTATACTTGTTGTTACGATAAAACTTATTCTCAAATCTGTTGCATCTCCTAAGGATCCAGAAAAATCATCTATAACAAGAGTATTGTTGCCTTCCCAATTAGGATTCAATCTTTTCCCCTGTTGTTTATCATTATCTTCTATAGATTTTATATATACACATTGCTCACCATCAAAAAGTGCTACTTCGCTGATATTTTGTTTATCAAAACCTCTATTTTCAAAATCTTCCATATAACGGTCAAGATTTATCTTTAATTCATTGTCCAAATATTGGACATCGTTTTTACGCAATTGCACGCTTGTGATTGGAGTGTCATAAGTGACATTTATTACGCATTTACAGTTATTTCCTGGATCATCATTGAAATATAATGTTCCTTTTATTGTGTAAGTTCCGTCCTCGTTCTTAATAGGATCTTGTATTACATAATATGAAAGGCCAACTCCATCTGCACATCCTTCAACTGTAATTTCAAAGTTATTCTTTGTAAGTGCAGGAGCAGTAAGTACGGTATCGGGATCTTCAGGTATTTTTACTTTTTGTTCAAAAGTTGCATAATAAGGAGTATATACAGCCTTCATATTGAAATTGTTTTCAATGATTGCAACTTTCTTGCCATTGACAGTCATCTCTTTTACGCTTTGTTCTTCAGTTTTTTGCAGTTTTTGATCAATCTTTTGTATTTCTGCTTCAATATTTACTATTGAGCCTGAGTCTTCGCTTGATTCTTGTTTAATTGGATATTTGTTTGCTTCATTAGTAATATTTGTTTCATTACTTATCAAATCTATTTTTCTCAAAATCTCATTATATTCAGAGAATTCTGTGCTTGCATAGAAGGTTGTGTCAGATTGGAAATTATATATCTCACTTTCGTGAATTGCATCATAATTCAGTTTAACCTGCGGGTTTCCCCTTTCATCAAGATCCGGGTTTCCATTGTCATCAAGAACAAGACTCTTATCAGATTCAAAATTGTTGTTTTGTGGGCTATAATAGTATTTGCTCTGTCCTTCAAAATAACCTTGCATAGTCTTTGGTACATCGTTGTTATAATTTCGATATAATTGATCTGTGTAATAACCAATTGTAGTATCCGAATTAAAACTGTAGTAGTTCTTATCATCCTTAGAAGCTACTCCAAAATAGTTATAACCGCTGTCGCGAATATAATCAAATATATCTTTTACATCACCCAAACCTCTGCCTTCTCTAACTTCTCCCCATTTAGCGCCAGTCCACGCCCACTTTCCCGATTCACTATCATAATCCCAAATACTAGATTTAGTGAATGTAAAACCAAAAATCTGTTTTTTCTTTTGACGGGTATATTCCATTTGCACTTTCACCATGTTATAAAATCTTTTAGTTGCTTCATAATTCAATCTTCTTGTCATAGTATCGGTGAGATAAATGCGGGCTGGGAATCCATAGTTATCACGCCCATTAACATAAAATTTGCCTCCTACATCACCAACTACATCACCAATGGAATAACTTTGCCCATTTCCATCTTCACCAATATTGCTGCCATTTTGAACTGCAAATTTTGCTTCATATTCAGTATTGTCGTCCATCCAAGTTTCGCGGTCAAAAGTCATGGTTTTTGTGTCATCTATATATTGTCCAATATTGCCATCATTTTTGATATTGTCAATTGAAGATTGAGAATCACTGATGCTTCCGCCATATGAGTAGCCAAGACCAAAGGCATACACTTTTCTGTCACTGCCAGCATTGTATGTCATAGTCACATTATAGACTAAAGGAGAAGGTCTTTGATCAAAACCATCAGTGTCAAGATAAGTTTCTTTTCCTTGATTTTTTTCATTTAGTTCGAATTTAATTGAATAATTATTTTCATTAACTTGATTTATTGCTTGAACGGCGCCGTCATTGATGCAGCCAACATCATTTCCGTCAGCCTTGCCAAGCGTTATATTAACGCCATAGCCGAAAATTCCACCGGCAAGCGCATATGTTTCCGTGTCGCCGTAATTCCCCGCGCCAACAAGCCCTGTGTTGTAAGAACTGTTGATTGTTGTGCCACTTGCATAGCCGACAACCCCGCCAGCAAGATAATTTCCTGTGGTTGAGTCTGTAAAGCCGCTTAAAACAGCGTTTGCGTTGTAAGAATTTTTAACTGTGCCACCATTTGCATAGCCGACAACCCCGCCGGCAATATTGCCAAGTGATTTATCTTCTCCATTTTTTTGAGAGTTTGCAGTTCCTTCTCTTTTAACAACTGTTTCCTCACCTTCAACTGTTGTTGTTTTTGTTTCAGTGTCCATAGTTTTAAACGTCAAACCTGTTGTGCCACTTCCCGTGCTTACAATTTGTCCGCTGTTTGAAGAATTGGAGATTGTTGCATTGTTCAGCACACCGGCAATTCCGCCGACAATTCCGCCGCCAGTTTTGGTGATGTTGACAAGTGACTGAATCTTGTCCGCACTGCTATTAAGGGTGGCAACCACGCCACCAACAACACTTGCGCCAGAAGTCACACTTCCTATTGCTGTGATGTTGTTAAGGCTGCCATTCATGGTTTTTGCCAAAGTTGCAACGCCATCATTGCCCGATGTTGAGATGTCCGCCAATCTGAGATTTTTGATTTCGCCGGTCACATCGCCAAACAGTGGTGCGTTTAATGTTCCAGCCATTGCAAAGTCCAAAGTATGTCCATCTCCATCAAAAACAAAGCCTTTGTCTTTTGCGCCAATGTTCTGCCCGAATGTGAGGCTGTCGGCTTTCTTTGACATGTCAATATTATATTTCAAAAGGAACTTATAGTTTGACTCATACTCTTCTTTCACCGTGTCAACCATCTGTTCAAACTTGCCAACATTTGGCACGCCAAGGTACCAGCCATCTTGATAATTTGTTGTCGTCAAAACATCATATGACACTTGTGAATAGACGCCGTCTGTTTCTGTGTATGTTGTCACATTTTTAAGGTAGCCAAAGCCGTGTGAAGCATAGCCATAGTTTACATATGGCGAGAAATACCATGGAGTTGGAGTTTTGTCGCCATCATCAACTTCTAGTTTTGAACCATTTCCATCATATTTAGGAGTTTTGATGCTATAACTTTGCGCTGTCTTATTTGCCTCGCTATATGCCAAAGCCATTTGCCCAATTGCTGTATAATTCGTTGTCACTGCCGCTGTGCCATTTAAGTGTTGTCCAAATTGAGAAAAGGCATCTGTGTTCACAAAATATATCTCTGTCGATGAAGATGTGTTGTTTTCAAGCAAGTTTGTCACTTTTATTTGAGAAATTGAATATACATCCATAATGTCGTTTGATGTTGCTGCGCTGCTATCTTGTTCCGAATATGCAAGTGTGTAAATATTAACATCCGCAAATGTTTCAAGCAAACCTGAAGAATAGGTGTTTTTGATTGTTGTGTTGTATTGATCTGTGTTTGCAATGCCACTCAAAAATCCGCCCACATTTCCACGATAAGAAACAGTTGCATCCATATAGCATTCATCGATCATGCCAAATTTCATTGTGCCGACAATCCCGCCAAGTCTAAGACTATATCCCTCAACATTAGCGCCACCAACAGAGAGTTGCCCGGTCACGCCAACGCCATAGATAAAGGAATTGCCGTTTGTCACACCGGTCACGCCGCCATATGATGGATTGTTTGTGTTGCCTTCTGTTATATTTACATCTGCTTTTTCAACTTTAAGATTTAACTTCATGCCTGTGATTGCTGTGAAGTTTGGAATTTTTGCCTCAAATCCATTTTCCCCTTCATCAACATCATTTGTGCTAGCAAATGCACCCATTGTGTCAACCAATGCGCCCTTAAACAATTCATCCGTATATGCTCCATTGTCTGTGACAGTGACTGTGTGTCCATTCCCGACAATCACAATATCTGTGATGTTGCTGCCCAAAGAAGAGAGCGACAAATCACCACCCACATAAAGCCAAGAGATGTTGTGATAAGAATTTAATTCAGTTGAATTTGAAGATGATGTGGATGTATAGGTTTTTATGAAATCTCCTTTTGTTTGTAAGTCATCTCCTTCATTGTCTTCAACTTTTATCGTTATTGCACTTAATTTTACAGGATTCAATTTTTGACACCCAGATACAAATGATTGAAAATCTTTTAAAATCTTATCATTATTATCAGTTGACACTGATTCTGTTGTCTTATTTGTGTAGCCATAATATTCATATGAGGAATCATCTTGATCCCCATAATAGCAATCTTTATTGTTCTCTTCAACTTGATATGTCATCATAACGCCAGAAGAATATTTGTTGTTTTTGTATGTGACTTGCCCATTATCTGCACCAACAATTGCATTGACTCCATAGACACCAATATTAGAGCCTGCAGTGTTGCCCGTTGACAATCTGCTGTTGAAAGAAGTCATGATTGTTGAGCAGTTTTCAACACTTACATTTACTGCATAGCCAACAATTCCGCCAAAATAGTAAGTGGCGAGTTTGTTGTTGAGATATGTTCCGTTGTCATACATCTTATAGTTTACAAACACATCGCCATAAGTGCGCGCATTTGTGATTGTATCATGACCTGTTGAAGGGGTTTCATCAGGTTCAGAATTTGTTTGTTGATCATATGCCCCAATCACGCCACCAACTTGAACAGTGCCACCAGCAATTGTGCCGTTGTCCCAAACTTCAAGAGCCCCACCAAATGCAACATTGTTGAAAGTGCTTGCAGTGCTGAAATCTTGCTTGTTCATAAAGCCAACTGCACCACCAAAATTGATGGTTTTAACAGCCGCTAAAACAATGCCTGTGTAGTTGGTCCATTGGCCGTCAGAAGCCCCATCATTTATTGTGATATTGTTGAGTGGAGAGCCACTGCCTTGATTGAATCTCCCAACAATTCCGCCAATATTTGCCATGTCTTGATTATTATCTTTTTGATAAACTGAAATATTTAAAGAGTTTTTAGCGTTAGGTGCGTTGACAATAACATCGCCGTATGCATCACCAATATATCCGCCAACATTGACTGTGCCTTCTCCGTTTATAGCAACATCAATCGATCCATCAACTGTGCTGGTTCTTAAAATTTGAGTTATTCCACCAGAAACTTTTCCAATCATGCCGCCAATATTTGCATTTTTAACCACAAATGGATTTAAGAGATTGACATCATTGTTATCATTTTTAGGCAGATAATCGTCATATTTAAATGTTTCAAACGCAGATCTATCAACAGATTTTTTAGTGGAAGTGCCAAGCCCAAATCGTGTTTTTAAATTTGAGATAAAAACATTTATCCCTGTTTCACCAATAATTCCACCTATATTTGCCTCACCCGAGATTGTTTTTTCAGAATTTAAGTATAAATTGTTTGTGTAAACAAGATTTGAATTCCCGTCAACACTTATATGCACATCGCTTCCGCTTGCAACTTGTCCAAACACACCTCCGGCATATAAATTCTTGCTAACGGAAGAATCGATCACCATGGTGAATCCATTTGTTTCGCCAGAAGATGCGCCTTCAAAGACAATTCTGTCGGCATCTGACAATTGCCCTACAAAGCCACCGACATATAAGTTTCCTTCAAAGCCTTTTGTTTCACCAGCGGCTGTTATGGTCACCTTAAGATCGTTTAATTGATTGAAACCAAGGTTGAGAGTTTTGCTTGCCCCTTGGGTTTTATATATTTGTCCGGCGAAAAGCCCAACAAACACATCAAGATTTTGCTCAGCCGTTGAATCAGCCGTTGGATTAGTTTTAATTTCCACTTTAACTTTTTTAGCATCATCGTCTTCACTGCTGCCTGTTGTGTTATTAGCAGTTTCTTTTGTGATGCTAAGGCCAGAAACAGAGGCACTGTCGTTCTGTGAGTCCATGATAATTTTCCCTGCAATAAGTCCCACAAACTTAGCGTATGAATCACCACTTCCAAGAGTGATATTTGGTCCAGTTGAATTGGCTTTTTCTCTGACAACAATTGTTGTGTTGATAACAGATGTGCTTGTGATTGTGCTTGTTGTGACAAGCCCAACATTACCATTTTCGCTTGCCTCTATTGCAACAGGGTCATTGTAAATCAAAGAAACATTTCGAAGAACTGAATTATTTGACACTGGAGCATTTCCTAAAAGCGCATAATTGATTGTTTCTTGATTGTCAGATTTACAGAAATAGAAATTTATTCCATTGATATTCAACCCTGTGAGAGGTTCAGTTGCTGTAATGAGCGGCGCATCCACAATAAGCCCCGGATCAACCCTTTTTTCTGGGTCTGGCTTTCCACCAAACTCATTTGCTTCTTTATTTAATGCGCAGTCATCTCTGTGTTCCATTTGATAATAAGAAATCAAAGTGCCTTTAAAATTTCGGAACGCTTCCTGCAAATCATCATAAAGATCTGCCATTGGAACATTCCCCTGTGTTGCGCCCTTTCTTATATCAATATCTGTATAATCATTTGAGTTTTCTTGATTGTAAAGTTTTCCTCTAAGCACAATAGTTATTTCTTTGTTTTTGCTAACTTTGTCAATAACCTCTTCTGTGTTGTAAACATCCCATGTCACAACATTTGATCTTGGCAAAAGTTCAATTTCTGGGAAGAGTTTGTTGCCGTCATGAATCCAATATTGAGATTCCCATCCTCTTTCAAGGAAATAACTCTTAAAGTAAATTGATGGCGTAGATAAATCCCCTGGTGTTGCACTTTGCATATCACTTTCGCCAATATGCACTGCCACAACCAAATCTCGCATAACAACTGTATTTGGATCTCCAGAGACATTGAAATTGAATGCGAATGGCTTAATTTGTATGTGTCTTGCTTGGTCGCCCTGTCCAAGTGAGAGATTGTTGTAGCCGCCGACTGTGTTGTGAATGCCATCACTAACTCCATCATCTGGATATCTGTTTAAATTTACATAAGATGCATCATCTCGAACGATGTAAATATCTGTGTTGAGCATGTCAACATTTGAAAGTAAACCATTTGAATATTTAAACAGATTCCCAATCAACATGAAATGGTTTGTGCTGTTAATAGATGTTTCTGCGTCTGTAAAACCGGCTGTGTCACCAATCAATTGATTGTTTGCAACGCCAAGATAATTCATCGCCATAACATTTCTAAGCACAATTGTAGGCATTGTTGAAGAAGATGCATCAGTTATTGCGCCCACAATCCCGGCTGAGTTCTTTCCTGCATTGTTTGATGTGTCAAAGTGAACATCGCCAGATGCATAAACGTCATTCAAAACAACATTTACATTTGGAGTGCCTTGAACAGACTCAACTTTTGTGACTATGCCACTTGAAGAGAGCATTCCCACAATGCCGCCAATTGCCATTGTTTTGTCTGAGCGTGTGATTACATTGAGTTTGCTGTAACCAACATATATATATCCAGCGCCCATATAGCCAACAAGTCCGCCAATTGCCAATGGGTCATCATATTTAGTTTCGATATCGGCAAACTCTCTGTCGGCTTCTGTGTAAGAGAAAATGGAATCTTGCCCGCGCTCTACATTTGCGCCATTCATATAATAACTATTTTCGCCCGCCTCAATTGCATTTTGAATGTCATCTGAATATTGTGCATAAACTGCAAACAGGCCGCCATAGTTTTCCCCAACAAGCCCACCAGCATACAGATTTTTTGCAATGATATAAGATGGATTGGTGCTTCTTGCGGCGTCTGCATCGATTTTCAAACTTGCGTCATACACTTTTGTGGAATCACCAACATAACCAAACAAGCCTCCGGCAACTTCACCATAAATATTTACAAAGCCAGTTACATGAACATTCAAAACGTCAAAATCTTTTACGCGAATTGATGTTTCAAATTTGACAGTGCTGTTGTTCATGATTGAATATGTGTCCACAAAGCCAATCACAGCCCCTGTGTATGAAAGGCGTGTCGTTTGATTTGCAATAGACTGTCTGTTTTTTATCAAATCACGGAGTCTGCCTATGTTTTCTTTGTTTGATGTGATATTTTTAACTTCATAATCTGCGGATTCTACATATATGTTGGAGATGCTGACATCTTGCACTTTGCTTTCCCCAAACAACATTCCCACAAGTCCGCCAACGACATTTTCACCGTTGACTCTTATTTCATCCTGAATTCCATATGGAACAACTGAAACTGAAATGATGTTTGAATCAATTGCTGTGCCTGCCAAAATGCCCACAACAGAAGCATCGGAGTTGACATATTCAACTTCAAGATTAAGATTGATGATATCTGCTGAATCTAACTTTGCAAACAAGCCATAATTTTCAGCCTGTTGAGAACTTGACAAACGCAGCCCAGAAAGTGTGAAACCGTTTCCGGTCAAGTTTCCTCTAAAGGTTTTGGAAGTTGTAGTGAGATTGTATCTTCCCTCTGTTTGTTCGATTGTTTGAGGGTTTTGTTCGATTGTGTCATCAAACACAACGTCATTGACAAATCTATAATTCCCCCAAACTTCTGTTGAAGAATAATATTGAAGATAAGAAGATATTTCTCTGGACTGAGCCTTGCCCATTGCCAAAACAAAGTCTGATGCCGATCTTATTATAATTGGATTCTTTTCACTGCCATATGACAAATCAACTGGAAGCAAGGTTGAAACATCTCTGACAGCAGTGTTGTAAATAAACTGTTCTGTGTCATTCACAACAACCATATATCTGTTTGAAATTGCAATTTTGTTTGGATTTACAAGCACAATACCAAAGTCAGTTTTCTCCCAAATACCATTGCTTTGGCCGTTTCCAGATGTGAAACTGAAGCCATACAACAAGTTTTCTGGATCAACTGTAAGGTCTGAAACAGGGGTGATGCCCGTAGTGTATCTGCTTTCGTCTGTCACAGAATCGCTTGATCTGCTGTAATAATAACTGTATGAAATTGTGCCCTCGTTGAGAGAGTCATCTCCGCTCACGCCTGAGAATGGGCGTTGTTGAGCGTCTATATTTTGAATTTCGCATGCTGTAAAGCACAATGTGACAAGTGCGCCTGGGTTGTTTCTGTAAACAAAGCCCGCAAGATAAGATGGCTTGTAAGATGTGTTTTCAATTGCGATGTTTGCATAACTGTTTTTAACAACGCCAGAGTTGTCATAGATAAATCCTGCAACAAAGCCGCCCTTAACGTTGATTTTTGTGAGGCTGTGGGTGATGACAATTTCATCTCCATCACGGCCGCCGCCTGCCCCTTCAACATAACTTTCTTCAATGCTTGAAGTGTTGTAAAGAGCAAATCCCGCTGTTTCCGCTGCGTTTGAGTCCATCATGTTGTAAATTGCAACATTGTCAGCATAGGATGCACTTATTTTTCCATAGTTGTTTGCAATAAAGCCTGCAACATTAACTTGCCCCCTGATGTTGAAATAGTCAAGATCTAAGGTCTCGATATAATCCACTCCGGCAATGTTGACAATATGTTCGAAATTCTCTCCGCCAACGCGCGAATTTACGATTGAAAGGTTGTTTTCAATGACAAAGCCCGCAACAAAACTCTCTTCAATGCCCATGTTCTCGTTGAGTTGTATTTCTGTGTCATTTTCGCCGTTTGTATAAACAACATTAAGCCCAGGATTTGCGACAGTTACTGTCTGATAATCACTCTTGTAAGCCACAACTTCGCAGTTGTAAATTATGCCGTTGTTGACAAGCGCAAAGCCCGCAACATTGACTGTTGAATAGCCCGTGTTTCTTGAAACATTTACTTTAAGTTGCCCACCCTGATAGATGTTGACGCAAATGTTTTTCAATGTGGTGTTTGCGGTGACTTCACTAAACATCGCCAGACTGAAACTTCCATCTTCAACGCTTGGCTTTGCAAAACTGTTTAAGTGAATCACATAGCCATTGCCATCCAAACTGTTGAACATCGCTGTTGAAAGTGGAGTGTAATTTTCAAGCACAATATCGTTCATCAAGATGTAGTCCTCTGCCTTTGCATCTGTTCTATTTGGATCTGCGAACCTTTCTAAATCTTCTTGAGATGTGATTGCAACAGGGTTTTCTTCATCATAGTAAGTGTCAACCACAACAACAAAGAAATATGGAATTCTTGCAATCAACTGGTCATCATACCAAACGAGTGTTTCAAGACGCATAAGTTGTTTGCCTGTGTTGAGCCCTGTGAACACAAGTTGTTCGATTTGTTTGCCATCTTTGGTTATATTTTTTCTTTCAATTGTAAACAAATCGTTGCGATTGATCCCGTCTGTCACAGGATTGTAAATACTTTCGGTGTCATATTCGTTTCTTGCATATGCAAGTTGTTCTTTTAAAGTAAGTTCTGTATATTTGTTTGTTGTAACATCATAAGTGTAGTTTATATGATAACTAGATCCTTCTTTTTCATAATAATTGTTTAACAAGAATTTTTCTTTTTCAGCCTCTATCTCTTTGATAGCATCAACTTCTTCTGGATTTGATTCATCTATATCATATGTCTGTGGAAGAAGTGTGTAATCAAATTCAAGTGGGTTTGGCGCCCCTCTGTAAACATAGAAAGCGTCATATGTGCTTTGATTGTAGGTTGTGGTGTTGTGAGAGCCTCTGACAGAAATTCCTTGTGGGTCAATTGTGAAATCCAAAAGATTCATTTTGACTGAAGTGTATTTAATGTCAGGCACGCCATCGATGACGCGACTTACACCAGCGCGCACATAGAACACGCCCGTGCTTTGTTGCTGTCCATTATCCCCCATGACTTTTGCATTCGCTCTTGCAACAACAGTCGCTTTGTAGATGCGGAAATTGCCCTCTTCTCTGTCATCTCCAAGCACAAGTGAAATTCCTGCGCCATTGTTTTGAAGAGAAAGCATCACAGTCTGATTTTTCCCAACAGTGACTTCAATCTCCGTTGATGTGCTTTTTGCAATGAGATAAGATGACACAGCCTGCCCGTCTATCGTGATTTGAGCATCTTGCATAAAGTCTATTCCAAGTTTTTCCGAGGCAGTGTAAAGCTCATCTTCGCCATTGTAGAAAGTTGTTGTGAACACAATTGTTGAGTTGTCTTTGAATATATTTGAAGCATAAACTCTGAAATAATAATAACCTTTTCCTTGTCTATCAGCATCGCTTATGTTCACTCTAAGTCCATTGCCCAAAGAAGATGTGCCGGCACTGTTTAAATACAAGCCAAAGTTTTGATTTTCGGTGAGTTTCATAATTTGAACTGCTGCGTTTGGCTGAGAACTGTTCTCAACAGTATATGTCAAAGTGAAATGTGTTGCAAGTGCAAATTCTGGAGTCATGTGAACAGTCAAAATTGCATCGCTTGACGGAATGATTGAGTTTGTTTTGTTTGAAGATTGTGTGTAATACATTGTGTTGTTTACACTTCTTCTTGTTTGAATGTTGTAAATGTCAATATTGATTGAATTTACATATTCTGGCACAAGTTTTAAATCAACAGTGTTTACATACATGTCGTTGTCAATCTGGCTGAGTGCGTTGACTGACAAAGAGAAGTCATATTCTTGGACAACCTTATATCTTTCCACATAAGGCACAAAAACTGAAACAGAATATTTTGTTTTTTCTGTGTTTGGCGTCCAAATGACAGACAAATGAAGATCGTTTGTGCTGTCGATGACAAAATCAAAACTGCGTGCTTCTGACAGGTGGTCACTTTGGAAAGTGTGTCCGCCTATTTCAAGTGTAAACACAAGATTGTCATCTTCGTTGTCCGTTGTGATGTCAACATCAAAAGTTGCATGGTCAACAGGGCTGAAATTGAGTTTCTTGGCGTTTGTAATCAAAAGATTTGTCGCCCCATTGAAAACTGAAACTTGAAACTTTCTTGTAAGTTTTTCTCGAATGGCATTGTTGTATTTTTCAGTTGTGTCGGCATCCATATCTTTTGCAATATTTTTAAGTTCAACAAAGGTTTGCACTGAAACAGGGGTCTGTGTCACTTTCTTTCCTGTCATAATCAAAGAAAGTTCACTTTTTGCAAAGCCAATATTGTCGCATTTATATAACTTATTCCCTGTCTCAACATCATATATTACATAAGCAATTTGATATAAAGAATTTTGTGCAACAGAAGCATATGCATTTCCATTGAGCATAATTGTGTGATCCAATTCATGAACAATCGTTGAAATCTTTTCATCTGTGGCTGATTTGCTTGTCTGCAATCTTACAACTTCGTTGTCGCTAAGTTCATAGCCCCCAAGAAGAGTTGTAAGTGTTGGAAGTGCATAAGTGATGACAACATTAAACTCTTTTGTTTGTGTCAAATCCATTTTGGAGTGTGCTTTGATTTTCACAACACTGTTTTCAATGTTTGTAATTCTAAGAGATGTTGCATTGACAACCAAACTTTGAGAAACTGAAGAAATAATCAAACTCTTTTGCTCAGATGCTTTAATATCAAAAATGTCTGTCAACGAAACTGTGTTGAGAGTTGTAAGTTCTGACCTTTCAGCTGGGTCTGAAATTGTGGCTTGTGGCTGATAATAGAACAAAAATGCATTGTTGCCATCAACACTGACAATTTTGTCACTTTGTGATTTGAAATTAACCTTGTTTATATCAAGCACGGCGCTTTGAACATTATTTTTAAGATAAATCATGTCAAAGTTGACACTATTGTCAATATTGTCAAGTTCCCAAATGTCGCGATCTAATGTTTCTTTGTAAGTGCCCTCCAAGTTGTTTGAATTATATTCTGTGCCGTTAATATCTTCTCCATCAGTGAGGAAAATCATTGTTTTGTCCTTGCTTGATCCTTCTGAATTTTTGTTTTTAACATAATAAGAATTCACAAAGGTTGCAGTGCCCGACACGATTTTGTTCAAATCGCCCATAAAGCCAAAACATTCTTCAATTGTGTTGGAAACATTTTCCCCTGTTGCGCCGACAAACATAGACACATTGTCTGTGTTGTTTAAAACAAGTTGTGAATATGTGCCACCATTAGATTCTGTGAAAGGATATGCATAGATATAATCTCTGTAAATCACGCTGTCTGCGGATGCGACCTGTCCAACAAGTCCACCAAAGTTACAATTGTTTCCGACAGCAATTGTGTTGTAGGTGTTTGCTGCAAAGGTGTAAAATTCCACGCCGCAGTTTGCCAAGCGCCCCGAGTTGCTTCCAACAAGCCCACCAACAAAAGTGGAGTTTGTTGCAACGATGCTCATTCCATAGGTATAAGAATTTGTGATTGTCCCCATGTTATTTCCGACAAGTCCACCGGCATAGTCCCCTATGGCATTATATGTCAAACTGCTTGGAACATATTTGCTGTCTTTAGAGTTGTAGTTTACATCCACACGAACATTTGAGATTGTCCCATAATTTTCCCTTGCGATAAAGCCGGCATAAGCGCCATTTGCGACTGTGACATCTCCCGTGAGCACAAGGTCAAAGATTTGTCCGCGCAAGGTGTCCACAAAGTTTTGGCTGTCGTTTGTGAAATTCAAAACAATGCTGTCGTTGTCGCCAAAAATTGCACCATTTTCTGTGATTTGGTCATAAGCCTGCCAGCCGCTTAAGGTGATGTTGTTCATGACGCGATATTTAAGCGCTTTGTCAATCTTTTTAAGATCTTCTTCACTGTAAACGCGAACGGCAGTTTCAATCTCTTGCCCATCTGCCATGATGATTGGAATATTTAAAATTACATCGCTGTAATAAATTCTTTCATTGTCGTTGTTGTAGAAATAATTTGAATAATTGTCACTGCCTGCAATGATTTCGTCATAATAATTTTCAAATCTATCAAGGCGAATATATGAAATTTTCTCTTCTTTCAACTGTCCATTTTCGTCATATTCATATTTGTAAATCAAAACTTGGTCAATGCCGTCAACACGCTTTATCATGTCATTTGGCAAAATATACAAGTTTCCAACTCCGCCTCTGTCTGTGCCTGTGATTGAAAGGTTGAAATTTTGTCCGCCGTCAATAGTTTCAACTTCCGTGACTGAAAGGTTCACGCCATCACCAGAAGATGCATATCTGGCTCTTAAAGTCTTGTCATTTGCGCCGTCTGGGCCACTTGGCAAAACGGCAGTTTTAATCATAAACTTGCGGGCATTTTCTTGTGAAGAAGTGAGATTGAGATAAACATCACCTGAAAGGGTTTTATTCACCCATTCAACTTGTTCGACACGGTTTACATTTCTTATTTCAAGAGAAATGTCAATCTTTCTTTCAAAGCCAAATTCATCTCGATATGTAATTGTCAAAATGTCATACACTCTTGTTTGGTGTTTGGTTGAATTTGCGGTGATTGTGAATGTGAAATATCTGCCATCTAATGGCGTGTCAATGTTGCTTATCGTGTAAAAGCGATTTTGTTTTATTGCTTGACTGTCATTTTCTTCCCAATCTCCACTGCTGGATTCAAAAGTAAACATGCTTTGATCGTGTGTGTAAGTTGGAGTTTTGCCGTCATTTCTGAAACTGAGAGTAACATTCACAGAAGCGCGAGCCATATCTGCCTGACTTAAAGTTTCAGTTGTGTAAAGAATGGTGTCTCTGACATTGCTTGAAAGAGATTTCACAGCATAGAAACTCTCTAGTGCAAAAATTCTGACTGCAACAACTTCTCTGTGGGCGGAATCAAATCCATTGAACTTTGCAAAAACAAAGCCCTTAAATTCGTTGTCTGAAAGGGTCAATCTGTTTGTTGTGATGCCGAAATAATTGGTAAATCCCGTCCAAATTTCATCTTTCGAAAATTGTGTCGCCAAATAATCAAGTGCGGTTTGGTCGCCAAAAAGTGCATCGTCTTCACCCGCATATCTAAAGATGTTTTCTGCATCATTTTCACCAAGTTTTTCTATAACTTGGTCAAGCGTGATAAAGCCATATTCAACATCATTTGCCAAAGATTGGAAAGTTGTGGAAAGTGTCAAGATAGAGCCCGCTTCCAGCATGATTTTTGCAAGAGAAACACTTGTTAAATCTGAAGATTGAATTTCGTCACCTACAAGCGAAAATCCCTGTCTTAAATTTTTTGAATAATACACATTTGTGGAAAGTGGGTCGGCATTTAAAATTGAAACATCGTCAATTGGCATAAAGGCTTCAACACTAAAATTTTGAGAAGTTTTTTGAGTGATATGTTCAAACCAGAAGTTTGCTTTGCTGTCAATGTTTGTTCCATTGAGTCTGACGCTGAATTGCACAATTATGTAATCTGGATCATTTTCGCCATCAGAGATGTGAGTTTCAACAGCCTCTGGAGTTTTTGTGAAATAGTCCTCTTCTGGGAAGATAAAGCGTGGATTGTTGTCGTTTTTCAAAACAAGCCCTGATGCAGAAGTGAGTCCAAGGATTTTAAGTGTGTAATCAACAACTTTTGTGCTGCCTTCATTTGAAGCAATATATTGCGTTTCAACAGGCATATCGTTGTCTGTGACAATTTCAAGGTCTTGCCCCGAGGTGATGCGATATAGATTTAAACCGATTTGAGTTTTTTTGTATGGGTCACTTTGCGGCACAAATTCAAAAACAACATTTTCAAGCGAGCCCTCAATATTGTCACTTGCAATCAATGTGATAACATCGCCACTTTGAAGAAGCGTTGTCGATGTGTATTCCATTTCGCTGGAGTTTGTAAATTTAATTTCTTCGCCACGACGTGTGAATTTTACAATTGAACTTATCTTTTGGTCATTTTTCATAAAATGATTCAAAAGTGACGTGGATTGCTCAATGTTGATTTTGATGTTGAATAAGTTGTTGTCAAGCGTAACGCCATCATCTGGAAGAAGAATTGTCCTAATCGTGTAGCCCCCAGCGTTGTAGTTTGAAAAGATGTCAATTGAATCGTTGTTGATAAAGTCTTGTTGAGCGTCAAAGAGATTCACTCCCTCAACGGCATAAGAAGTGGTGATAATCGGCCTAATCGAAGATGTGGTGATGTCATATGCATAGTCGGCATAGCCAATATTGAGTTGCAACATAAAGCTTCCGCTTGTGTTGTTGTTGAAATAGTCAGTTGCATTCACTTCAAAAGTGTAAGTCACCATTTTTGCCTGTGTTTCACGAGATGTGACATTGAAAGTGAAATAATCCAAATAATCCTCAATCCTTTCCATGCCATTTGATGTGGAAGCATAGAAGATTGGAGAAAGCTGAACATTGTATTGTGTGTTGATGACAATTGTTCCACTTGCGACAGCGCGATTTGCATCATTGCGTTTAAGATTGAAAACGGCGTCATCGTCTTTAATGTCTTGAACTGCGTTGTCGGAATAGAACAAAACAGTGTGGGTGTTGTCGCCAATTTCAAGAGAATTGATTGTGGAATTTTCAAGCACATCAAGTTCAACTGTGTTGGTGATGTCTTTGTTGTCAACAAAAGATGCCCTTAAATTTATTTTTTCCATTTGCGCATTTTCAGAAACCCAAAGTTTTCCGTTGGAGATTCTTGCAACCTCAACACTGTCCTCATACATAACAGGTTGTCCATTTTCATCAAGTTCTCCATTTGTGAAAGTCCATTCAATATCTTTAACATTTGCAGTGAGAGGTTTTAAATCAAAAAATTCTTCAGCATTTAAATTTATTTCGTTGCCGTCACCTTTGACAATAAATCTGTTGGTGCGACCTTGTGTGGAGTCACTTTGTGAAGTTTCAATTTTTTCAAGCACGGTGTTTACTTTGACATTTATGACTTTGTATTCGTTTATGTTGTCAATTGCCCAAACGCGAACTCTTGCAGAGCCACTCTTGTCGCCATAGATTGTGAAAGAGTATGTATTGTCATTGTGGCGTCTTGTTGCGGAAAGGTGAATTGTGTTTTCTCCGCCCGACTCAACAATCTTTCCAATCCCCGCAGAAGAGTTGCTGACAGAAACAGTCACATCCTTTGACAAAACATTGTCTTGGTTTTGACTGTTTGTGTAAATTGTCACATTTTCAGTGTCAATTGAAAGTGTCACCGACTTTTCACAGCATGCAGTGATAAAAATCCCTGACATCAGCATAAACACACTAAACATTGCTAAAAAAATTTTTTTCATGTGTCCCCTCCACAATAGCGTTTGCAATAATGCGAGTTTTATATATATATATTATAAATATTCGCGCGTGTAAAGTCAAATTTGTGGAAATATTTTTTAATAAAATTAAAAATATTTTTTATGCACAAAAAAATAGAGAAAAATAATTTGAAAAAAATATTTTCCCTCCGCTGTTATGCTGAATATAGCAAAAAATTAAAAAATAATAAAAAATAGGCAAAAATTAATAAAAAAATGCGAAAAAAACGCATTTTTTTGAATTTTTTAATTATTTTTTAATTTTTATTTTTCTTTTGCAACAAAATTTTTATATTTATTTTTTGTTGATTGCCCGCCTTTGATATGCTTCTCTTCAAAGTGTTGATCTAAAATTTTTTGCACTTCTTCATACATTTTGCTGTCAATTTTCTTCAATCTTTTTTGCAAATCGTTGTGCACTGTGCTTTTGCTTAAGTGAAAAACTTTGGCAGTTTTTCTGATTGTTTCGTGTGAAGTGGCAATGTATTGTGCAACTTCAAGCGTGCGCTGTTTTATATAACTTTTCATAAAAAATCCTCCATAGGTCTTAAACTTATCTATGAAGGATTTTGTCAAAATATGACTTAAAATGTCGAAAAAAATAAAGCAAACTAAATTGCTTTATTTTTTACATTTTTGAATAACATCGCAAATTTGCCCAATAGTTTTAACAGTGCTGATTTCTTCGTCTGGAATTGTGATGCCATATTCATCTTCCAAAGTCATAAGCATTTCAATAACATCCAAAGAATCTGCCCCCAAATCTTCAATGATACCTGATTCGATTGTGATTGTGTCTTTTGCAATTCCAAGTTGTTCTGCAACAACTTCTTGCACTTTTCCAAAAATTACATTGTCAATAGCCATTGTCAACCTCCATGGCTATATAATATCATAAAATTTAAAAAATTGCAACTAAATACACTATTTATTTTGTAAATCAAGATAAATATTTGGATCAACCGCCTTGCCATCTTTATACAACATGAAGTGCAAATGTCCGCCAGACAACTTTTCATTTCCAGCAGCGTTGGATGCTCTCCCAATCTGTTGACCTTTGTTTACTTTGCCGTCTTGCTGCACATTTACATCGTCCTCGAGAGATGAATAGACGCTTGTGAAGCCGTTGCCGTGATCTATTTCAACAACCTTGCCCTCAAGCCCATTGCTTCGAATAGATTTCACCACGCCGTCATAGATTGAAAACACATTCATGTCTTCTGATTGCAAATCAATTGCAAGGTGAATCTCCCAGCGGCTGAGTGTTGGATTGTCTTGGAGTCTGTCATCAGCATAATCTTTCACAATGGTTGCATTGTGCATAGGCAAAACAAATTCCGCCATGCTGTTTGACACTTGTTGTCCCCTTGGAACGTTGAATGCAATGGTGAGCGCAATTGCAAGGCTGAACACGCACACAAGCCCAATCGCTCCAAATCTTTTGATAAGCCCTTTAAGTTTTGAGTCTTTTTTGATTTCCATAAATTACCTCCACGCAAAGATATTTGACAGTAATTTTTGATTTTAAACATATTTTTTCACTTTTTTAATAAAAAACGGCTTAAAATCAAAGGAAATCCATGAAAATTTATCAATTTTAAAAAAATATGCAGATGTTTTATCATCTACATATAATTCAAATTTTTCACAATTTAGATAAACATTAAAAACACAAAAACACCAAACAAAACAAATGAGCCAGCAAGCCCGCACCAATTTATTATCGTGATTTTATCCGCTTTTGTTTTTTTGATTGGCTCTTGTGCTTCAACTTGTTCAGGCTCAACAACTTGCTGTGGCTGTTCTGCCAAAGCATCCTGTTCTTTTGGTGGCAATTCTTCTCTTTTCAACCCCTGTGGTGGAGGTGGCATAAAAGGTTTTTTCTCTTCCATTTTTTCTTCCTTTTATATCATTTTAAAGCAAACAAAACAAAAAGTCCAATAAATTGATGTTAATTTTGCCAAATTTCACCACTTTTTTCAGCATCAATTGTTTCAACAACCACTGTCAATATATATTTCTCTCCGCTTTGAAAGTTGTTTTCAGGGATTATGCAATAGTTTGAAAATGTTATTTTGCTTCCTATTGGCAGCGTTTCATCGTAATAATAATATCCGTCCTCCGCCTTTTCAAAATGGGATGTTGTCACAAAATCAAAGGCAGTCTTTTCATTTAGCCCAAAAATCTCTGCTTTTACACGCACTTTCACATCTTTGTTTAAAAGTCCGCCATTTATCTGGATGACATGTGGGATTGTTTCATTTGGCAAATAGCCACCATCAAAAGTGAAAGATGCGACACTTGACTCGTTTTCTTTGACGGCAATGCTCACATTGTCCCCCACCACCAAATCACTTGGACTTGCAAGATATGTGACGGATGAAAAATAGCCTGTTACACCCAAAATCACAGACACTGCAAGCAAAACAGCCAAAGTTATCACGGCAAAAAGCCAACCTATTGAAGATTTTTTCATATAGGTTAGTTTTTGTTTTTAAAGCATTTATTATACTTTTTCAGCAATTTTTTTCTGTTTTTTACGTCTTTTGTCGCGTTCTTGACGGAAATTTTCTATTTGTGTGCGTTTGAAATCCAAACTTTCCGCTTGAAGGCCTCTGCGCACCTGTATCCAGCGATATTTTCTGTTGCCATAGATGGTGTCATAACTTAAAATGCCAATTCCTTGCAACAGATAGAAATAATAAGAGCAGAATCTCCACATAATAAGCGCCCAGAATGTAGCCCCGCCAAGATAAGTTTTAAACAAATAGGTGAAAGTGATTTCGTTCATGCCCGTTCCACCCGGCAGAGGGATGAAACTTGAAGCAAGTTCAATCAGCGCTGAGAATATGAAAAATTCGCTGAATTTAGAGCCGTCAAAGCCCATGAATGCGCAGTAAATGAAAAAAGGAATGGTGTAAAGGCAGACAAATCTTAAAATATTAAGCACAAGTTGATAGATTATGTCAAATTTTGCTTTGCTGTATTCTTTCATAATGTTTTGATAGTCTTCAACAACATTGTGAACTTTTTCATAATATTTATCATAGTCTTTTAAAATTCGCATCTTGCACAAAAGTTTTATGAGCCACGCAACCAATTTCATGCCAAGTTTTTTGGAAAGTGACAGGAAAAGAAGCACCACAACCATTGCAAAGCACAAAATAAAACCTATGATGCTTGTGGTTGAAATAAATGCGCCCATGCCGTTTGTTTGAGAAATAACAAGGCAAATAAATGTTATGATAAGCCAAGAGATGTTTTGAAATAAAAGTTTTGCAATAGGGATTGAAAGTGAAGTGGAAGCCGGCACATCGCGAGATGTAAGATAGGTGACCATAAACGCCTGCCCGCCGGATGCAAGTGGCGTCACTGCGTCATAATATCGCATAATTCCAAGTGATTTATATGACAGATGCCAGCGGCTTCGCATGGTTTTTCGATAGATCATTCTGTGCACTGACACAACATCGACAAACACGATGACAGCAAGCATGGCAAGTGCCGCCAAAATGTAACTGTAATTTATTTTGAAAAGGCCAAGTGGCGTGAAATCATCTGTTGTGTAGATGTTCCAAATCAAAATTGCCGCAACAAGAATCAAGTTGAACACGAAAAAAATTATGTTTTTAATCTTTTTCTTTTTGCTGGAAGAACCCGCAACTTCTCTTGTTGCCTCTTCAATTTTCTCTTCAACTCTTTTGCTTTCTTCAGCAGACAACTTCTCGTTTTCAATCTGTTTGAGTTTTTCTTTTTTTCTGGTTTTTATTTTGTTTGTCAAACGCGAAAAAATCCCGCCACCTTTTGATGTGGAAGTTTCTTCAGCAATCTCTGTATTTTCTTTTTTGATTTCTTCGCTCATAGGAAATATTCTAGCAAAAAAAACAACCTTTGTCAAACAAAGGTTGTCATTATTTTAATAAAGGTCTTTATAATTGTCTGGATAACAAACAATTCCTTTTCCGCCCCCTGTCACAATTTCTGCTTTCAATTTTTCCATATGCATAGTTTGGAAAGCGGAATTGCTTGATGAGGAAAGTTCTTCATACAGTTTGTCAAAAAGTGTTTTTGTGCTGAAAATGTTGAGGCGTGTTTCCATAAGTCTTACAACATCTTCTTCTTTCAAATTGAATGTGTCTGTAACTGTGCTGAAAACATTTGAAATATTGCCAGCAAAGAAGAACAAATAATAGCCGTCATCTGCTTTTGCAAGCCTTGAAATATCTCCAATTTTTGCGTTTCCATTGTCATACAATTCTTCGATTGCTTTTTTGACATCGTCCATATCTTTAAATGTGTCATTTGCCAAAACTTCGCCATCTTTAAAGCCAAAAACTGTGTTTGCATCGGCATTTTTGAGTGTGTCATCATCGTTGTAATAATAAAGATATTTTATAAAGTTTTGTGCTTTTGCATAGGCAATTTTTTCGTTTTGATCTTTCATGTAATCACGTTGGTCATCGTTTACTGCCGTTGTTTCATCAACATAATCTGCTCTTGTGCCAACTGCTGCAAGGATTTGCTCTCTGAGTGTCGTTGCATTCACTCTGTCAGAAAGTGCTGTGACAGTTTGTCCGTTTTCGTTGACATAAGTTTGTTTTTCGCCCGTTGTTTCATCGCGATGTGAAGCATAAACTTTGTCATAAACTTGAAGTTTTAGTTGATTTTCAAGGTCATCTATTGTGCCGGCTTCATATTGCTCTTTAAGAGAGTTGTATTTTGCGGTGAGTTCTTCGCCAAATTCCATTTTGATATATGCAACATTGAAAAATTGTGCGCCGTCTGGCAAAATGTAATCCATATCCAAAACGCTTGAAAGCATTTTGCTTTCATAATCCGAGCCGTTCATTGTCTTGTAAGTTGTGTAATCTGTGACAACTTTGTCGGCATATGCATCCACAAGTTCTTGAACGGACAATGTTGCATAGCCTGTTTGTTTGTTGTAGATGTCGTTGTATTTTTCTACATAATAATTTTCTTTCAAAATCTTATAAACTCTGTCCATCTCAAATTTAAAGCATTCTTCATCGTCTTTAAAGGTTTTGTAAGAATAGTTGTCTTTGATTGTTCTGATGTATTCATCAAAAGCATTGCCCCACAATTTTTCGCTTTCTGTCTGTCTTTTGCCAAAAAGTGCAGTAAACTTTTCATACATTGCTTCTTTGTCAAGTTGATTGCCATTTGAGATTGCTTCATAATTTCGCTTGTAGTTTGGCTTGTAACCCTCTCTCACAGATTTTGAAACATTGTCTTGATTGATTTTAATCACATATTTTCCATTTTCAATCTTCACTTCTGCCTGTGGAGTGTATTCTTTGTAAACAAGGTCGCTTTCATCCTCTTCTTCAAGTGCAGTTGGTGCAGTGATTTTGTTTACATCAAAATATTTTTCTGCAAGTTGGTCATAAAGTGCCGACCATGTTGTTTCCCAAAGATAAGTGTATTCATTCTCCAAGAGTTCTTGTCCACCCAAATAATAATTCTTCACTTGTTTGGATTTAATTTTGTTGTTTATGGCTGTGTTTAAACATGTTTCAACGGCTTGTTGATAAGAATAGCCATAATTTTGAACATAGGTTGCCCCATAGTTTGAATAAACTAAAAGCAAATCTCTTTTTGTGATTTCATCATAAGTGCCGTCAACATAAGAGATTGTTGCAACAACGGATTCATAGTATTGTTGTAAATTTGGCTTGAATAAATTACAGCCTGTGACGACTGACACACACATCAAACACATTAAAAGTAGCGCTAAGATTTTTTTCTTCATTTTCTTCCTCGAAATAAATTAGTCATTATATTTTAACACAATCTTCACAATAATTCAAGTAATTAACAGCATTTTCTCAATTCTTTTTTTGCCCTGACAAACATTTCCAAAAGTAAATCAAGTTTTTCGGACACTTTTCCTTTTGCATTTACTTTTAAGATAGGTAAGTCTTCAAATTTTAAACACGTATCATAAAAACTGCTAACTTTCGACAAGTTTTTATCAATAATCTCTTCACTTTTATAGAAATAGACAAGGCAATCGTTTGAATTTATCGTGATTCTCTTGACATTAAAGTCGCTGGCAAGATTTTTTAAAAGCGCAATCTTGCAAAGATTTTCAACTTCCTGCGGCACTTGCCCATAACTTTCAGAAAGTTGCGTTTCGATTGCTTTGAGTTCGTCCACGGAGTTTATTCTGCTTATGCGGCTGTAATAGATGATGCGTTCGTCTTGCGAAGAGATGTAATCCTCACTAATAAACGCGTCAAGCGTGAGTTCAAGTTTAATCTCCTTTTCCTGCCCAAGTTTTTGTCCGTTGAATTCTTTTGTCACTTCGTCCAAAAGCCTAACATACATGTCATAGCCCACTTTTTGCATATGACCGTGTTGCTCGCGCCCCAAGATGTTGCCTGCCCCACGAATTTCAAGGTCACGAATGGCAATTTTAAAGCCGCTTCCAAGTTCTCTAAATTCTTTTATTGCCTCCAAGCGTTTGTAAGCCTCTTCGGTGAGAATTTTGTTGCCATTGTATGTCAGATATGCATATGCAAGTTTGTCCGCACGCCCAATTCTGCCACGAATTTGATACAATTGACTGAGGCCAAGCATATCACAGTCAACCACAAAAAGTGTGTTGAGTGACGGCAAATCAATGCCGTTTTCGATGAGCGTTGTGGAAATAAACACGTTGTATTCGTTGTTGTAAAGCCTGTCAATCACACTTGCAAGTTCTTTTTCTTCCATTTGCCCATGTGCTAAGCCTATCTTTGCCTTTGGCAGCAGACTTTCGACATGCGAGCGAAATTGATAGATTTGTGCAACTCTATTAAACAAAATAAGTGCTTTGCCGCGACGGGCAAGTTCACGAGAAACGACATCCTCTAAAAGTTCGTCACTGTAAGAGGAAACATATGTCTGAATTGGCAGTCTGTCACGTGGCGGAGTTGCAATTACGCTTATGTCCCTTATGCCAGAAAGCGACATATGCAGTGTACGTGGAATTGGCGTTGCGGAGAGAGTCAAAACATCTATGTCCGTCTTCATTTTTTTGATTTTTTCTTTGTCTTTCACGCCAAAACGCTGTTCTTCGTCCAAAACTAAAAGCCCCAAATCTTTGAATTTGATTTTTTCATTCAAGATTTTGTGTGTGCCAACTAAAATATCAATCTTGCCCTCTGCAAGACGCTTGTAAATATCTTCCGTCTGCTTTTGCGTTTTAAAACGATTTAAAACTTCAACTCTAAGCCCAAAATCCTTAAAGCGTGCAAGACAAGAGCGATAATGTTGCTGCGAAAGAATGGTTGTTGGACACAAAAATGCCACTTGTTTTGAGTTGTAACACGCCTTAAAAATCGCATGAAAAGCCACTTCTGTTTTGCCAAAGCCCACATCACCGCAGATGAGCCTGTCCATGATTTTGCTGCTTTGCATGTCGCGGTCGATGTCCTCAATCGCCGTGATTTGGTCGGGCGTGAGTTCATATTCAAACGCCTGTGCAAATTGGCGTTCAAGTTCTTCATCACGCTCGAAAACAAAGCCCTTTTTAGTTTCACGCTGTTTGTAAATTTTGGCAAGTTCAATGGCAATCTCTTTCAAATCTGCCTTGACTTTTTCTTTCAGCCTTGTCCACTCATTTGAGCCAAGTGCGTTCAATTTTGGATCTTGAGCGCCTATGTATGCAGAAAGAAGATTTGCCTGCTCGGTTGGAAGATATAAAAGTGCGCCATTTTTGTATTCCAAAACAAAATAGTCTTTTTCAAAGTGAGAAAGTTTCATTCTCACAATCTCTTTGCAGCGCCCAATCCCATAGAAAGCATGGACAACAAAATCCCCAACTTTTGGAAGATATGAAAACGCCTTTGCAGAAGTCACCTGCATTTTTTTGTTTTTGTATAAATCGTCAGTGCCAATTCCAATGATGTCCAAATTTAAAAAACTGAAAGAATAAGGGAAATAATCTCTGCAAAGATAGATGTTTGTTTTGTCTAAAAGTTTGCCATCAAAAATCTTGTAAGAAATGTTGTTTGTCATCAAAAATTCTTGCAAAATGTCAAAGAATTCTCCTGCAAACAAAAAGACATCTTTGCCACTTTTTTTATACATTGCAAGGTCGGCTTTTAAGGACATAAAGTCCGTGAGATAACTTTTTGCGCCAATAGTCTGATTTTCAAATTCGCTTTCGCTTGTGTTGGAAAAAGTGATAAATTTTTTAAGGTCAATTTTAGAAAAATCAACAAACAAATCGTCTTTTGTCCATGAAAGTTGTTCACGCGCCTTTTCAAGAATTTTGCACTCATTTTCAACTTTGACAGGCTCGTCAATCACACAATTTTCACAGATGTCAAACACGGAATTCTTGCCAATTTTCAAAAAAATAGGCAAAATTTCAATTTTTTCACACATTTTCATGGTTTTCATGGTGGAAAAATCAAAATTTAATATCTTTTCAATCTCATCATCAAAAAACTCAACACGCGTTGGATAGTCGCCGTCAATGAAGATGTCAACAATGTCGCCCCGCACAGCATATTGTCCCGGCGCTGTCACATAGTCCACCCTTTCAAAGCCATATTCTTGAAGATTTTGTGAAAGTGTTTCAATAGGCAGTTCTTTGCCCACTTCAACTGAAAAACTTTGCTTTAAAAAGTTTAAATCAAACTTTGTTGAAAGAGATGACGGCAAAAAAATCAAGACATCAAGTTGCCCTTTCAAAAAGTTTGAAATGGCGCTTGCAAAAGGCGAAAGATTGACATCAAATTCATCTTCATTTTCGCGCCCACAAGAAATTATTTGCACCCTTTTGCCACACTCAGAAAGCCCCTTTTTAAGTTTGCTTGCAGTCACAAAATCACCGCAGACATACACTAGTTTATCTAAACACGCACAAAAAAGCACCTTTTCGCCAATAAAAAAGCCGCCAAAATGTTTTTTTTGTGGGAGTGCATTTTTTATAATTTCAAGAAAGTTTGTATTCAAATCCTTTTGGTCACCTCATCAGCCGCTTTTTCTAAGATCGGCAAAAATTCTTTTTCGTCAAATTTTGAAAGCACATAATCGGCAAGGTCCAAAGAGATATCTCGCCCAATGCCAACTTTTATGCGTTCAAAATCCTCTCCTATATATGAAACAATGCTTCTAAGCCCATTGTGCGTGCCCGCAGAGCCATGCTCACGATATCTTATGTTGCCTTTTGGCAAATCAATGTCGTCAACGACAACCAAAATGCGCGCATCTTTGTATTTTTCTTTCAATAAAACAACACATTCGCCGCTTAAATTCATGTAAGTTTGCGGTTTTACAAGCAAAACTTTTTCGCCGTCTTTCACGCCCTCGCCAACAAGCGCTTTAAACTTTGCTTTGTTGATTTTTATGCCAAGTTTTTCGGCAACAAGGTCAACAACGCAAAATCCAACATTGTGATAGGTTTTTTCATATTTTTTATCTGGATTTCCAAGCCCAACAACAATTGTCATATCACACCTGCTTATCTATAAATTTTGAAAATGGGCCAACAATCTTGCCTTTTTCAACTTTGCACTTGTCAAGATAACTTACTTGCACAAACGCCTCATCACACACAACTGTGTCAACAATATAATTGCCACTTTGCAAAATGACATCTTTGCCAATATAAGTTTTGCCACTTAAAACATTGTTTGGATAAATTATCACGCCCTCTTCAATCTCAACATCTGCATCGATAAAAATTGTGTTTTCGCCAAACAAAACAACGCCGTTTTGTTTGTGATAGTCCAAAATTCTCTTGCGCAAAACATTGAAGGCGTGAGAAATTTTTTCTGCACTGTCCACAATGCAAAAATCTTCTTTGTCAAACTCTTCAATGGTTGTAGATAAAAGCATGCGTGTGTTTTTGAGATATTCGCCCTTAAAAACATATCCACGCAAAAGTTTTAACACATTCATCCTGTGCTTTGAAAAATAATCCATGATTTCCAAAAAGGTGGATTTTTTCAAAAGTGGCGTGTCACTGTAAACCACAACCACAAATTTGTAGTCCCCCGCAAGTTCTTTGATTTTAGGCAGAAAATCGTCTTCATCAGGCTGGTCAATCACCTTTTGTGTGCAGCCAGAAGTTGCCATTGCAACCCATTCAGCCATACTTTTGCCGCAAATGTCAAAATTGGCTGAAAATTCGCCCTTTGCACGAACAATCACAACCAAAGTTTCATTCTTTGTCCATTCATAATTTTCAGTTTGAGTCAATTTGTCTGGCTCAATCGGAGAGAGAAAATCAAAACTGATTTGATTTTCCTCAACCTTAACATCAATATCTTCCATCGTTTCCATACTCCTATTATATAACAAAAAGTTTTATTTTCAAAATATTTTTGTTTAATTTATTTTTAAAAAAAGAAAATATATGCTAAAATATTTTCGAATGAAGAAAATTGCACTTAAAACACTTGTGTGCATAATGGCAATTTTTGCGTTTGTCTTTGGCGTGAATCTTCTTTCTTTGCCAAAAACAGCAAACGCCGCATATTTCACTTCAATCACCACACAAGACGATTATTTTTCAATTCAAATGACAATCAACACCAGAAGAAGCTCTTCCTCTGCTCCACAACAAGATGTCAGGACTGTCACAACATCTGCCGGTGAAAGCGTCAGCTACAACTGCTTTGCTTGGCGAGATGTTGAAAGATTGACCTTCAACTTTGCCGGAGTGAGAGTTCCAACCGATTGTGAAATTTCAGAATATGCCTTTGAAGTCACCTATTTTCAGTCAGAAGATTTGACAACACCTATCGGTGGCGGCAAAGGTCCAGAAAGTGAGCCTCTTGCAAGCAATGTGATTTTCCAAAATCGTTTTGAGCCTTTCAGTTATTTCTATTATATAGACAGTGACGCTGGTGTTGATTCAACAAACTCTCACAGCGGGCATGACTTTGGGCTTTACAGATTTGATTTTAAATATAAATATTACAATCCAGACACAATGCAACACCTTTCTGAAGCGCAGTGGACGGAAATGAAAAATCCAATTTACATTGCAATTTTGCCAGATGATGTGAATTCCATTGTTTACAGCAAAGTATCCCTTTCCACAACAATCATTCCAGGAAGCGAACTTTTAAATGAATTCAACTTTTCACTCATCACAAGCACAGACGCCTTTGACTACATCAACCCAGCATATCTTGAATGGGAAGTGACCGGCAAAGACACGATGAATGCACAATATTGCAGAGATGAAAAAATGAAAAATGACAATCTGGATTTGTATGCCCCTTACAAAGTGATAATCCCTGTTTACAACAACTATCACGGCAAAACATTTTTGTTGCAAACAAATGGAATTGAGGGATATTGGTCTGTTTATTGTTATTTGATAAATCCAACAACAAATTCAAAAATTTTGCTTGTGCAAGAAGAAAACCTGTCCACGGTTAAAGTTGCAAAGCCATCTTATATATGGATTGTGTATATCGTAATTGGGCTTCTTTTGCTGATTGCCTTGGTTTCAGTTTTGATAATCATTTTAAGAAACAGAACACAAGAAAAAGTTTGGTGATTAACCAAACTTTTTTGTTTTTTGAGAAAAAATATTCAAAACAAATAATAAAACGGCTTAGAATGGGCGCTGGGCAAGGCTCGGAAAGTGACACAAGGCAGGAGTTTAGTCATCTAAATGACTGTCTTGCGGCGCTTTACAGTAAACGAGAAGCCCTATCTTTTTTATCAAAATCCCTATTTCAAAAAAATAATAAAACGGCTTAGAATGGGTGCTGGGCAAGGCTCGGAAAGTGACACAAGGCAGGAGTAAAGCGGCTAAATGACTGTCTTGCGGCGCTTTACAGTAAACGCCGCCCAGCACCCGTTATAAGCCATTTTATAAGATGTTGTGAAAATTTGCGCCCATAAAATGCTGAAAAGTTTCAACATAATTTTTGATTGTTTCAAGCGAAACAAAAAATTCCACATCCTCATTTGCTTCAAGATAGGTTTTTAATTTGACAATTTCCACGCCAAGCGGCTCAATCGATTTGTGATTTACAAGAAAACAGAGTGTGCTTTCATTTTTCTTCCACGAATCTTCCAAATTGTCCACAAGCAAACTCACTTCTTCGTTTAAAATGCCGTTGTTTTTTGATGCAACATTTTCAATTTCATAGCAATAATTGTTCACTTGGTCAAGTGAGGTTATCACAAGCCTATCTTCAACCACACAGATTCCTATCAAAAAGGCAAATATAAGTGCAACAGACACAATCTTAAAAATGGTGTATTTTGTCATTCTTCCACCTGCCCCAGAGGTTTGATGTTCATTGTCATGTATTTGTCGTGAAATTTTTGAAGATAAACAGCCCCCGCTTTATCAACTGTCAAAAGCAAAACTTCTTTCACATTTTTCACTTTTGCTTTTTTTAAGATGTTTTGAATTTCGTTTTTTTCAAGCCCAGCAACCTGCAAGTTTTCTTTGACAATTTTGCCCTCGTTTATAATGTTGATTGGAATTGTAGATGGCTCGACTTTCAGTTTCAAATCTCCCGCAGTTGTTGGAGCAAATTCGCTTTTTGGCAGCACACTCATTTTGCCGTTTGTTTCCATAATCGCATATTGCACCTGTTCAATTTTGAAATAGCCGCATCCACGCAGCGCCTCAAAAATGTCATCCACGGAAATGTTAAGATTTTTGATGGCTTTGTAATCAATGCCCTCCGGATTTATCACAATCACGGGCTTGCCGCTTAAAAATGCGGAAAATTTTCCACTTATTTTTGAAAAGAAAGTGAGAATGAAATGCAAAACAACAAGCGTCAGAAGTGGAATTATGCCGTGCAGCACAGGCATGGAAACATCCGCCATTGGAATTGTGGCAAGGTCGGCAATAATAAGCGTCAAAACAAGTTCAAAAGGTTGCATTTGTCCCAACTGCCTTTTGCCCATAAGCCTATACAAAAACAGCACCACAAGATAGATGATAATTGCGCGAATTACGATTGTTAACATACAACTATCTTGCGAAAAAGTGTGTTTTTTATTACAAAAACAACAAAAAACAGCCAAAATTTGACTGTTTTTATTGCACGAAGCCAAGAGATATTAAAAGTGCTCTGTTTATTTCTTTCATTTTTCTTTCATCAATGCAGGTGATTTTTTCTTTTAATCTGCGTTTGTCGAGCGTTCGGATTTGCTCCAACAAAACAACTGAATTTTTTGGCAAATTATACTGCTGAGATGAAAGTTCAATGTGTGTGGGCAGTTTCGCTTTGGAAAGTTGACTTGTTATGGCAGAAACAATCACTGTCGGCGAAAATTTGTTGCCCACATCGTTTTGAATGACAAGCACCGGCCGAGTTCCCCCTTGTTCGCTTCCAACAACGGGGCTAAGGTCTGCAAAGTATATATCTCCTCTTTTAATTGATATTTCCATAAACTTCCCAATTCTTGTTTTTTAAGTCCACAAGGTCAGCAAATTCAAGAGCGGAAAGTTCTTGATAAACTTTTGCACTTTGTGGAGCGAAAGAAGAATATTCTTCTCTCATTTTCAGTGTATGAACTCCCAACAAATTTGTTGAAGCAAGCACAAAACTTTCAAGACTTTGTTGTCTTTCAATTTTTCGGACTTTCTTCAAGATTTGGCGAAAATTCTTTTCTTCCATGAAATATCCCCTGTTTATCAAGATTTTAAAACTACTTTGCGTAAGAATTTAAAATTTTATTCATCAGTATCACAGCACAATCACAACTGCAACAACAATGTCCTTTTGGTGAGAAATCGAGATGTCAACCTTTTTGTCTTTCACAAGCCTTGCTGCCTTGCCATGAAATTTGAGATAAGGTTTTCCGCTTTCCTTATGACAAAGTTCAATGTCCAAATATGAGATTGCGTTTGGCTGCACGTCGAGGGCTTTGAAACTTGCCTCTTTCACCGCCCAAAGAGAGGCAACTCGCATTTCAAAATCGCACTTAAATTTTTGTATGTAGTCTTTTTCAGAGTCAAGTGCAATTTTGTCCAAAAGTTTGGCTGCATCTTTGATTTTAACTTGTTGTATATCAATTCCAATCATTGTTTTCTCCTTTGCAAACGCTGTTTGCCACCTTTACAGCCACACTATAATCATACCCCTTATAAACAAGATGTGCAAGGCATTTTTGCTTTAAATTTGTATCTTTTTGGCGATTTTTAACGAATTTTTCTGCAAGGCGTGTTGCATTTTCAATTTCTTCGTCCTCATCAACATTTTCTAAAAGATTGTCGATAATTTCTTGACGAACGCCCTTTTGTTTCAACTTCATCTCTATTGCACGCCTACCCTTTGATTTTGAAAGGCTTTCCATATAACTTTTTGCAAATTTTTCATCGTCAATAAAGCCATAATCATGAAGTTTGGCGACCGCATTTGCAATCACTTTTCCATCAAAACCCTTTTTCTTCAAATAGTCTTTCACGCCCTTTTCGCTGACAATATATTTTTCAAGATAGGTTGCCGCCATGTCAAAAGCAACCTTTTCATCGTTTTCTTTCTTTATTTTTTGAAAATCATGCTCGTCAAAAGTGGCATTTGTTTTAATGTTTTCTCTGACAAGAATTTCATCCAGAAAAATCCCCGCCCATTTGTCGTCAACATAAACATGATATCTGTTTGTTGAGCCAATTCTTTTAATCTTTGTAATTGTCATTTCAAAACCTCACTTGCAACTTTTGAATAAGCCCGAACAAGCCCGCCAGCGCCAAGTTTCACTCCGCCAAAATATCTCACAACAAAAATGCACACATTTTGTTTATTTTGCTTTTGAATGACAGACAAAATAGGCCTGCCCGCCGTGCCACTAGGCTCGCCGTCATCAACAGCCTTCTCTGCAAACGGGCTTTTCAGCGAATATGCATAGCAGATGTGAGTTGCTTTTTTATGAAGTGTTTTAAGAAGTGAAAGCGCTTCCGTTATCTCTTCCGCATTCTCACACGGCAAAAGATAACCCAAAAATTTGGACTTTTTCTCAATAAATTCGACCGTTTTTGCAAATTCTTTCATGAGAAAATTATATCATGAAGCAAATCCTTTTTGCAAACGACTTTGAATATTTTCAGCAAATTTGCACATCATAATTTTGGGAGGGAAAAATGGAAAAATACAGACCTGGTGAACAAGTGCCTATGTCATGCAACTACAAAGCATATGACCGCGATGGCAATGACGGCGGAAAACTCTACCTTGAAAAAGGGCAAAGATTTCCTGCCACACAGCACGAAGGCTCTTATTATGTCATGGACATGAAAAAAGAAAAAAATAAATAGTCCAAAAAAAAGAGTGAAATTTCACTCTTTTTTTTCTTTATAAAAATCGCTAAACTCAATTGTTTTGCCTTTATATTTAAAGCCAACAAGCGTGTCAACTTCAACATTGTGAATGCTTTTGAAGATGTGGTCCTCAACCTCAGGAATGTCCTTTTTCAACTCTTTGATAAGCCTTTTCACCTTTCTGCGCGCCGAAGCATTTTCATCAATCTCGCATTTTTCAGTGAATTTGCAAGCACAGTTTAAAAAGGAAAGTTTGTGATATTTCGCCCAAGAAATTATGTCATTTTCATGGACACAGTAAAGCGGCCTGATAAGTTCCATGCCCTCAAAGTTTTTGGAGCGAAGTTTTGGTGGCATCGCCTGAATTTGCGCCCCATACAACATTCCCATCAGTGTTGTTTCAATCACATCTGAAAAATGGTGTGCAAGTGCAATTTTGTTGCAGCCACGCTCTTTTGCCGCGTTGTAAAGGCAGCCGCGGCGCATTCTTGCACACATATAACACGGACTGCCCGAAAAATTTTCCACAGTTTCAAAGATGTCACTCTCAAAAATTTCAATAGGAATTTCCAAAAGTTTGGCATTTTCTTCCAATTTTTGTCTGTTTTTTTCGTTGTAGCCGGGATCCATGCTTAAATAAACCACATCAAACTTTGTGTCACTCACTTTTTGCAGCATTTGAAAAAGTTTTGCCAAAAGCATGCTGTCTTTTCCACCAGAAATGCAAACAGCAATTTTGTCGCCGTCCTCCACAAGAGAATATCTTTTCAGCGCAAGAATAAATCTCGCCCAGATGGTTTTTCTGAACTTTTTAAACAAACTGCGTTCCACTTCTCCACTGAAAGACAACTTTTTCAACATGCTCTCCCATTATGGTCGGGGTGATGAGATTTGAACTCATGGCCTCATGGTCCCGAACCATGCGCGCTACCCCTGCGCTACACCCCGCTTTTAATAATATATCACAACGCTTTCATTTTTGCAAATAAAAATTTCTAATAGTATATAAAAAAGGCTGTCAAATGACAGCCTTCTTAAGAAAGTAGGAATTAAATCCACCCTACTCAATGCCAAGTCATTCTTGGCGGGCGCTCCCTAGCCTAAATCCTTTGGATTTACCTATGAGCCTGTTAAACAAGCTTTTAACTTGCTTTTGGTGGGAGTTATAGGGCTCGAACCTATGACCCTCTGCTTGTAAGGAACTTGTGGCCAATCGCCACTCGTTGCTAAATTACGAATGAGTAGAGTTTTTTGACGATAATTTTGACGATAATTTTTTACCAGGAAGTGTAACACAATAATTAAAAAAATGAGCCATTGTTGGCTCATTTTTATGTTTCATAATGTGTCCACATTGATTTTATAATTACAACTTCACCTTGAATTGTATAAACAAGACGATGTTGTTTATTTATTCTTCTGGAATAATAACCTTTTAAATCCCCTCTAAGTTGTTCAAACGGTGGTGGAAATTTAAGTGGATCTTCTGCTAAAATGTTGAGTAATTCTTTTACAGCACCATGAAAAACTGATTTTTTAACTTTTTCATAGTCTTTCAAAGCGTCTCTTGTCATTTGTATTTTATAACTCATTGCGCCAATCCACCTCTACCAGATCGTTATTGTCTTGAAGAATCTTCTCTTTTAAGTTTGGAACGCTGTTGATGTAACAAGTTTCAGCATAATTCAGTAATTCTTCCTTATTTTCGATAAATTCCTTTGATAAAGACTCGTGCTCTTGTTGAAATTGTTGCTTAATATCTGCTTTTGGGATTTTAATGTTTGGAACATTCTCTTTATAATTTTTCATGTAAGGCATTTGACTGTGAGAGATGTTTCTTAATTGTGTTGCAGAATAGATTCCAAAATGTTTATACACTAATTCCAACAGTGCAGAAGTTTCATCATCTATTTCAACAGGATTTACATCTGAAATTGGATCTGCTTTGCATACTTTATAAGTCATGTATATAGATGGAACAACAGGACCATGTTGCCATGCCTGAAGTTCTTCCTTGAAAAGTGGTTTGTTGTTTATTGCATAAGAAAAGCCTTGTGCAAAGTAAAGAAGTTTTTGCAACTTGAGATTTGTCATGTATTCCCCATAAAACATTTCTGCATCCATTGCAGCGCGATTTATAAACCATTGTGCAATGTCTTTTGCTTCATATTCCTTAGTCATTTAAGCCTCCTTATTAAAATTATGCCAATTTTTTACAAAAAAGTCAATACTTTTTGTCTAAAAGATTTTTTTTCGATGCAGTTTATTATTTTTTAGCCTTTTGCCAGCATTTTCGCTGACGGGCAAACGGAAACTGCCATCTTGCGAATAAAAAAGCACCTATTTTTGCGCTTGCGCGGAGATAAATTGGCAAAATTGTGACATATATCTCTCTTTATATAATAAATAAAAGTATATTATATTAATTTAATTGGTATATTTTTTTGATTCTTTTTTTGAGTAGTAGACAAATTTGTCTATAACCCCGTCAAAATTTGTCTATCACTTTAATATACAAAAAAAACGCATGGCACTTTGTGTCGCGTTTTTGTTAAAATCATTAAAAATGGTTATTTTAGCAAGGAATTACACCTTGGATTATAGGTAGAATCAGGATTTGGACCTGTTAAAGAACTCCCTTAGTTCATTCTACCATGTGAGAAGATAATCCTAAACTATCTTCTTTTAATTTTTATCTCCTGGTTTAACTCTTTTATTCGATTTAAGGCACATTGTAGAGTGTGTTTTGTCTCTAACAACTCTTTTCTTGCTTTCTGTTCAGGCATTGTTAAAACCGTCTCTCTTTCGGCCAAAATTTCCCTTAATTTGTCAATATGAGTGTGAAGAAGAGCAATTTCTTCGTTATTTGCTTTTCTTACATGCTCTAAATCATGTTTATCGGCCACAAGTTTTAAAATATCTTCACGATTTACATATTGTGCAAAAGAGTTTATCAACGCCCTTGACTCTTTCTGTTGCATAGATAATTTATGGATTGCTTCTTTATCCTTTACTTGTAAAACATCAACTTCAACTTCCTGTTGGTTTTCTTCACAATACTTAACAAATTCTTCTGCCTCGGGCTTATAGAAAGTTGAAAGTAAGACAAAATCGGAATTTTTTATTTTTACTAAATATTCTTCGGCCATATTACACCACCATTGCGAATGAAATTGCGACAATTAATATATCTGCAACCACTGTTAATGCAGAAAGTGTTATATATACAACTTTCTTCCACTTCTTGTCCTTAAAGCAACCTTTAACAAGGACAACCAGAGCACAAGTTGCGCTTGAAATTATAAAACTGACAGCAAATATCCCGGCAAATATGGCTGCAATAATGGCGATAGATCCCTCTGTTTTTACAAGATGAACAAATAGTGGAAATAAAAATCCGCTTACTACAGCAGCAATAATTGAATAAATTAACGATCCAATATCGTCAAGAGCAAATTTTAAAATGTTTTTAAAGAATTTAAGCATCAGAATCATCTCCTTTTTTCTTTCGAATTTTTAATTTTAAAGCGTCAACTTCAGCCTGCAAACTTGCAATCTGTCTCCGCATATAATCTATTTGTTGGGAAAAGTCACAGACATCTCTGTCTTTAAAATAACTTCTAAACAAAATGACTATATTTGCAATTACAAGCAGCCCTGAGAAAATTATCATTAACCAAAGTATAAGAGCCAAAATATCCATATTAACCTCCTACATTTTTATAATTAAAGTTTTTGAAGTCGTCATATCTGTAAATCTTTGTCCAACACTGTCTTTTCTCATTTGTGGGACTCCCTGTGCGGATTTCTTTCGCCCACGGATGATTTCGCGCTAATTCTTTCAACTGAGTAATAGACATATTTAATCCATGCTTTTTCATCTGCTCTGGATCTATTGTTGAAATTGAAAAGAATTGCTCTCGATCAACTTGTGAATATACACTCAACCCCTTTTCCATATTTAGCCTCCATCTGAAAATTTATCTTCGTATTCCTTGCAAATTTTCATATACGTTTCACCACGTGGAATCTGTTGACCAGCACGCCACCGTGTGACTTGAGATTTAGAAACACCAAGCCATTTTGCAAATTGCCATGGTGCCCAATCATGCCATTCCATTATTTTTTCTATTTTTTCTTTAAGTGTCTTTTCCATAAGGCCCTCCTTAGTAGCGTTAAACTTTATATTATTGATTTTCTAGTTTGTAAACGGAATATCTTCGATTTTTGCCTTTCATTTCAAAAATACTGCTCGAAAATTCATAAATTCTGTCAACAATTCCTTTATCAAATCCAAAAACAGTGCTTAGTTCGATCAGAGAGTAATTGCTAGAAAATATTGTAGGAAGCATGTTGTTGTAGCGATTGTTTAAAATTTCAAAGATTTTCTCTTCAAGCCACAAGTTCTCTGTGTCACTTTTTATCTTTTTAAAACTTTCCTTTCCTAAATCATCTATAATGAGGAAGTTGACACGGGAATACTTCTCAATCACTCCACTTTCTTCTTGCTTTGATATATACGCTTCTTTCAAATTCTCAGATATGTTTAAAAAATTCGTAAAACAGCAGGCCTGAGCGTGTTCTATCAAATAATTGCATAAACAAGCCAAGAGATGTGTTTTTCCTACGCCGTTTTTTCCATAGATGTAAAATCCTAAGCCCTTATTTAACATTTCCTCATAATGTTCTGCATAATCTTTAACCTTGCTGTAGATCTCAATGTTTTGTGAGTCTAATTCACTGTTGTCAAAGTTTACATTCTGATATCTCTTCCCTAAAAGACTCAAAAATCTTGTTTTTTCAATCTTTATGGACAACTGCTGGCTTTCGAATCTTGCTTGCTGTTCATCAAAATTTGCTTTTTGACATTTACACAAGCAAATTTGTATTTGATTATTGAAAGGATTGATAATATATCTTTTCATGCCACATTTGTTGCATACAGGCAGATGATTTTCATCTAAGTGTTCATCTTCATTTAATTTGTAATTCTCTAGATTTATCGTTTTCATAGGCCCTCCTACATACATGAAGTGATCTTTAAAATCAGATCTCTATCTTTTTTGTTGCGCCGAACTTCACTCTCTTGTTTTTCAATTTGAGAAATTTTAGATAAATTCGATGCAATTTCTTTCTTAATTTGTAGATCCTCGTGAGATCCAAATTCACACTGTGGCAAAAGGTAACATAAACGCATAGTGTCATTTACATAATCGATCTTGGAAATTTTAATTTGATGCGCAACAAGATCTGTAAAAATATGCTCTGAATTTTGTGCTATAAAATTTTTTATAGCCCGATCATCTTCCGCAGAAATTTTTTGCTGAGTTAAAATCCGGCAAAATCTTAAATTTTCAGTAATAAAATCATTTTTCGTCATAAAAATTTCTCCAAAAAAAATTTAAAAAATTGGTAAATTTTGGGCCAAGTTGCATTTATGCAACCGCCAAAGGTCTATACGACCTTTGGAAAATAAGATTTAATTAACCATATTTTCGCAACTGAAAATTCAAAACTCAATCAGCAAGCGCTTCGCTTTCCTTGTCTGATTTCGTTTCTTTTGAATTTTCAATTAATTTGGTTGATTTACTTGTTCCAAGTAAAACTTCAGTTGTCACTGAAGTTGGCAATGAAGGAGTATTATTCTTAATAGCTTCTTCAATTGAATCAAGCCTTTGATTTATTTGAGAAGCATCTTTATTCGTCACCTCAGAAAGATGCTGCTCTATCTTACGTTCACGAGCGGCATCACGCTTCTCTTTCCATCTGCGCCACCATGGCGTTTTCTTGTTGTATTTAGTGGAAATATTATATCTATATGAATATTTCTCACGTAATCCCTTAGAGACTAATTTTAAACACTCTTTAAAATCTTTGGAGGGCATGATGTCAGAGATTTCTCTGAGTTGTTTAAACTCATTAAAATAATCTTCAGAAAGAACATACTCTTCAAGTGCTTTGCGTTCTTCATCAGTCATCATTATCACCATCCTTTTTCTTCGATTTTGTAGATTTTAGCATTTTCCCTCGATAAGTTTCAGGAATATCAATACAGTGATTTTGTTCAAAAGATTGTATAGACTCAGGTGTAAAATCAATACGTTGTGATTTAGTAAGTTTTAATTCCTCAGTGTTATTCCCAGAATAGAAAGCAAGAGCAAAGAATTCAGGATCATAACAGTTGAATATATTGCCTTTAAAGGCAAACTTAACTTTTAAATCAACATACGCATCGTCTTTGGATTGAAGATAAGCCTCTAAGTTTGCGTTGTCATAAATGATATTACACAACCAAACAGTCTTTAAAATCTTTCCATACTTGTTTGTTACAACAGACATCTGAACAATTTCAACAAACGTGGCAAGATCACGGATATCTTTATGTAAACGAATTGGCCTTTGTAAAGTCATACAAATAAAAAGTCCATTATGTCGGCCAAGTTCAAATGATTTAGTGACAAAAGTTGGTGGCGCACCAAGGTGACTGTCAAATAAATCTTGAATCTCTTCTAAGAAGATTTGTGAAAATGGGATGAGTTGCTTTACTCTATGAATTTTATTAGGAATGCCAATGTCTGTTGCTTTAATTTCATAGGCAATTCTTCCCGGATATCTGTAATCTTCACAAAAAGTGTCATTGAAAACTAAATGATCTCTTGGAGGCTCAATATAAATCCCGGCTCTTTTTAATTTCTCACACTTTTCTTTGGCTTTGTCTAAGGAAATGCTTGCCATAGCAGGTTTCATAAATTCAGTTTGGAGAAAGGCGGCAAAAGCGGACTTGCCCTTGCCGCGCTTCGCCCAAACAACCAATGTTTCATAAGGCGTAAATATTCCATCTGCGAAAATATCTTCAATTTTAGAATATTCTTTCAATTATTTAACATTGATTACAATTACACGGCGGTTTTTGCTTTTTGGAGTGCTTTTTCCATTTACAGTCCTTTTTGAAGCATAAGCAGCCTTAGTAGGTTTTTTCGATGCACTTTTAACTCTTTTTTGAGTTTTGAGCGCTTTTTTCGCTGTTTTTTTTGCTTTTTGCATACTTTTTTCTCCTT
Source organism: uncultured Clostridia bacterium (assembly GCA_947629505.1). GTDB lineage: Bacteria > Bacillota > Clostridia > Christensenellales > UBA1242 > Caccovivens. The sequence goes on along the minus strand of CANRDW010000002.1, from coordinate 17,572 downwards.
TTTTTAAATTTTATTGATTTTCTTTCTTACGAAAGCGAAATCACAGTCCTACACTTCCTCCACTGTTTTTGTAAAGGTTAAGGTTTTTTCATCAAAGAGATATTTGTTTGTTGTGCCATCCTCTTCTCTAGTTTCGATGGTATTGCTATTAAACCAATCGAAGTAAACAACGCCTTGATGTTTTGTTTTGTTAAAATCTTCATTTACGATACTTAATTCTAGTTCACCATCTTGAATGTGAGCAAGATATCCCCAATACAGTCTATTAGAATAGTCGTAATTGCTTAGGAAAATAAGTGTATAGTCATTGCGTGTAGATAAGCCCAAAAACTGAATGCATCCAGATCCCGTTCTTATACTTAAACTTTCGTCAGTGATTTCTTTTGTCGTATATGTGCCGGCATCTAGATCAAAGGCGTAAAATTTAAGTGTGTTTGAATCTTCTGTCGTGTTAGCAACCATGATCATATACTTATCTTCCAAAAACAAGGAAGTTGAATCATTAAATTGGCTTGCAAGTTGTTCTGGATAGGTGATCTCTTTATATGTATATTTGGCCAAATCACAAACGATAGCGCTTACACAAGGTGATTGCCAACTAGAATTTTCATATTTATGGAATATGAGTTTGTCTTTGCAAGATTGGACTTGTGCATATCTATCGTTTGAAGTCCCCTCAAAAATTGTCTTTACCTCAGTTCTATCTTGACTGATTTTATATACAGCCAGGCCTTTGTTGTATTCATCAAATGCTCGAGAAGAAGTAAAGTAGAATGTTTCTAATTCTTCATCATAATGAAGTGATTGATCATCCACTAATTCTTTGATAAGTTGAGGTGACTCCATGGTGCTTGTTTTCCTGGAATCAACATCTAAACAAGCAATTTTGTCTGCCAACAACAGAATGTTGCCATATTGCGCATTATATACTTTTTTTACATCGCCCTGAATGTCTGTTTTAATAAAATCGAAAGTGCCCGGATCAAAGTAATAAACATCTTGTCCAACACAAACAATTCTCGAAGAATAAGGTGAATATTGGATACTCGCCAATGACGTGAAATTGATTTCATCTACAGAAGTGTCTTTAAAAAACTTTTTACAAGTTTTTGTTTTAATATTAAAAACATAAATTCCTTTTCCACCAAGTGAAGAACATTCTTTTTGAGCAATAATTTGTGGATCGTCAATTAATTCTCCATCAGTTCCTAAATAAGAATATGTTTTATTTGCATTAGCAGGAATATATTGTCCCATCTCAGAGTCATTTGAAGATATAATATATCCAACAAGAATATCTTCATTACTTTCTGATTGATTTGTTTGCTGTTGCACTTGAGGATGCAGAACTTCCTTTTCTAGATAAACCCCGGCCACAGTTCCACCAGCAAGCGCTGCAGTGATTCCAAGAGCTGTCATACCAATTTTTGTTGATTTTTTCATTTTCTCTCCTTTTTTTTAAATTTTTTGCCAAAAAGTATTGACTTTTTAAATAAGATGTAATATAATGTCTGTATCAAGTTTATAAAAACTTGTTTAACAGGCTCATAGGTAAATCCAAAGGATTTAGGCTAGGGAGCGCCTGCCCTGAAAGTCTGGGCATTGAGTAGGGTGGATTAATCCCTACTTTTTTTATGTCTGTTAATAAAAAGATTATATTTCTTTCTATTTTCACTTGTAAAACGAGAGTGATTAATAACGTTGTCTTTAATTTTTAAGGTTTCACTTTCAGGAAGAACAGAACAGTTTTTGGTTTTTCTAAATTTTTCATTCTCTTTGATAGGATTCCCCTCGTTATCTTCAATTTCAATACTAATCCTATAATTCTTTAAACCATATCGATTATATGGAACTGTATTGTTTGTTTTCTTTTTACTGCCAGGAACAACAACGAGTTCGTTAAACTCATTTTTATCAACAACAAGAATAGGCCTTTTTTTAGATTTTGGGACTCTGTTCTTTTTATGAGGAAGATAAATATCGTTTGTTTCAAGTGTTTGTCCAATACGAATTTTCTTGTCTTGACCTTTAGATCTCTTCTTAGTATTTGTTTCGTGTTTTTTAATTGATTTAACTTTACTTGTTGCTTTAGTTCTGTTTTTAGTTGGCTTTCTATGATTTTTCTTTATCATTTTTTATCTCCAATCTTTTTACACATACAAAACAACGCCATCTTCTGTGAGTTTAACATCTTGTGAGCCAACTTCCTCGTCAGTTACCTTGGATTGTTCTGCATTTTTATCCTCAAAGTATTTAACTGTCGCGTAAGTCCCATAACCTGCACCACCACCGACAATTAAAAACACTAAGATCCAGCAAATTATGCCAACCCAACTCATCTTTTTATGTTCTTTTGCCATAGACTTTTCTCCTTTTAAATTAAATTTCTTGCTTTTGCAAGTTGTAAGACAAGAAGAAAAATTGGCTTAGGATTTCAAACTTCTTGTCTTTGGTAAGCAGAGAGCCCAGAACATTTATGGATAGGAGGATTAAATGTTTTCTCTCTGCTTTGGTGAAAGTGGTAGGCCTTGCACCTACATATTCGCTGGCCGGGCTTTTGCACTTCTCATTGTGCTACACTTCCATATTGGCGCACTAAAGCGCCATGAGTTTAATTTATTTTTTCAACTGTATGTAAATCTTGATTATACTTGTAGTATTCTTTAGAGCCTTGAGAATCAGTAACAATGAAATCACTGTCATCTGGCATATATCCGTTATACCATTCTGCAGTCTCAATATTATGGCCACTCAACAGCTGTTGTGACGAAACTTGTTCTTGATCTTCACGAACAACATAGAGATAATAATTTTCCCCTGCTTGAGTTCCAATAACAATATCTTGACCAAACTGCTTGATAAATCTGTAATAGCCACTAAAAGATATTTCGCTTTGCATTACATAGTTTTGATCTTGAAATTTGTAAACTTTAATATCACCCCATCCATTCCCACCAACAACTATATTTGTGAAGTCGTCATCTAAGAATGCAAGAGAGGCTATTCCAGAACTAACAGATTCAGCAAGTTCATGATCTTGTATGCTATCTTTTCCTTGTGACAGATTGCATGTCCATATATGCTTTTTTGAATTGTTTTCATAATTTGCCAATACAATTTTGTCACCCTTGCTATTTTCTTGCACATTTAGTGTGTAAATTGCATGAGAATTTTGCGCATCTAATTCTGCATCTCCATAAAGGATTTCTAGGTTTCCATCTTTAATCCTATATATTCCACCACAGGAAGTTTGAGATGAATTTGTATATAGGATTAGATCATCGGCATCAATAGAAAAATATTTCATATCTGTCCACATTTGAGACAAGTGTCCAGACAACTCTTCTGGAGTTGTTATTTTTTTACAAGTTAAGCCATCAATTTCAAATAAAGATGTTGTTTCGTTTGATCCGCCAAACAGGAAATATTTGTCACCATACTTTTGCAATGAAGTGGCATTAAAAGCCTGATTGTGCAGATCGATCATCTTTACAATATCAAGATTGTCCTTTATGGCAAACAACCCCTCAGTAGAAACTTGAAAATAAATGGTGTTTTCATCATAAGTAGTGAAATTGTTTTGCCTTTTGTTATATATATCTGCTTTCAAAACGTTAAAACTCCAAGAAGTATCTATATTTGCTGTTTTATATTCAAGTGTTTTTGTGTTTAAAACATATATGCCACTTTTATCTTCTTTTGGCGCATATTTGATTAAATCACCATTTTCAAGAGTGAATTCCCCTGCTGTATCACTGTTAAATACGGTTGAAATTACATCTTTTAAAGTTTTTACATCAGCCTCCGCCTCAGTTTTCCCCTCTTGTTTTGCTGCTTCGAGATCTGTTTGATGTTGATTTTCGAGATCTTGCTTCTCTTTTTCGAACTGCGCATTCATCTCTTTTTCGATTTTCTCACGTAATTCTTGCTCTAACTTCTTTTGTTGTTCAGCATCTTGACTTTGTGAGGGCATGTCCAATCCATTTCTTTGCAGAACTTCCTTTTCCAGATAAACTCCAGCCACAGTTCCGCCAGCAAGCGCTGCAGTGATTCCAAGTGCCGTCATGCCAATTCTTGTTGTTTTTTTCATTTTTTCTTCTCCTTTTTGCTTTTAGGCAGCATCTAGCGTAAGTCTATCTTCATTTAATGTATATGTTTTGCTGCCCTCACTAGAATTTACTGTAATTTGTTTGTCCATCCTAGTTATGCTGCACTGTTTTTCTTCAATTAAAGTTTTGCTTTCAAAACTATCACCATAACCATCTTTTACCCTATAAACAAGTAACATCGCAGAGTAATCCTGACCATCTTCACCTTGCACGGTATAAATAATTCCAAAATAGTTTCCATCTTTCTCTAAAGCAAAAAGGTCAAGTTTTAAATTTGTTGCATTATTTGCCAAAATTTCAATTGTTTTATAGCAACGATCTCCATTATTGTTACCTGCTAAAATATAATCAAAGCTATTATCCTCAATCTTTTTTGTAACCCATAAAGCAGCATTATCTGTAAAGCAATGTGCATATGTATTATTTAAATATTGTTCATAAGCTTCATCTGTATGTTTAGCACAGGCACATTCTGTAGTATAAACATTGTTCCTTGTAATAAGATCCAATTCTAAAACGATGTTTCTGTAATTTATGATTCGGCTTGCTGTCATATTGCTCACTTCATATAATTTACATGAAATGCCTCCATCAAATGGTAGCCAAAGTTTGAATTTCCAAGTTTCTCCATTATCAAGTGTGCATTTGTAAACCGGAGACGAACTCTGCGATCCACCAGAACTATCCTCTTTGACATAAGTAAAATCACCCGTAAATCTTTTCCATACAGCTTTATCTTCAATAGACTCTCTAATACAGTAATCAAAGCCCAAAATTTTACTAAATTTAAAGTCAAAACCCAAATCAAAAAAATGATTTTCATCTTCGTCTGTAAACCATGGATCTCGTTGATAGGACTCTGTAAATGTTTCTTTCATTATAGTCTTAACTTTATATTTAAGATTAATATTAAACGAACAAGCATAGTCATAAACTCCATCGGCATGTTCGCCAAGAAGCCCGCCATTATAAGTTGTTTGGACATTATCTGCAAAATCTTTTATCTTGGTATTTAAAGTAATTTTTGGTGTTTTACGAGAACTTGTTCCTAATGTTAAAGTTAAATTTGGATCGTCAAAATCAATATCTTCATCAAAATTTAAAATGTCATTTAGTGTTAAATTCTCTCCATACCATCCATATTCAGAGTATGAATTAAAATTTTTTGAAAAAGAGTCTGGAACAGCAACCGGAACTGTTGGCCCGGTGACTGCATAAAAAGTCTCATCTCCAGATGGAGTATACTCTGTTGTAAGGTTAAAGACATTTTCGCTCCCTTTTTCCTTTGTCCAACCATAAAACCATTCGTCTACTTTTTGCTCAAGAGTTGGAACATATGGAATGGTTTCTCCTTTCTTGAAATAAACAACTCTTTCAACAATATCTTTATTTATAAATTCAATTTTGTTAAGCCCGATGTCTTTTTCTCTATATGCTTCAAGTTCAGAGATGAGCCTTGTCACACTGTTCTTTAATTCTATAATTTGTGTTTGAAATTGTGTGATTTTTTGCTCTTTTTCTGAAATTTGAGCATTTTTTTGTTGAATTTCAGCCTCTAAACTGTTTTTTTCGGTTTTTAAGGTTTTTATTTCTTGTTGATCATTTGTATGTGATTGCTCAAGTTCAGCAATTTGTTCATCTTTTTGTCTCACTTCTGCTTCTAGAGTAGTTTTTTGGTTTTGCAGTGTTTCTTTTTCATTTATCAACGTGCTTACTTGAACTTTAAGATCGTTTTGATTTTCTTCATATACAACAACTTTATTTTGTAATTCTTGCACTTGCACGCGCCACTTCTCTGCTTGTTCAAGTGCTGCATTGTATCTTTGATCTCCATATTCTTCTCTTTGCTGTGAAGTGTAAATCTTTGATCCTGAAAAAATTGTTTTCCAATTAAACGCAACCCAGATTGCAATAAACACAAAAGCCAAGATCAGCAATATGATACCTGTGATTTTAAGTGCTTTTTTCCAATCCATAAATTTCTCCTTTTAACCCAAGCCATAAACGGCATTGATAATTCTCAAGTTGAATCCGTTAATTTCTACATATTCGTTTACATATCCAATATCTTCTGAAGTTGCATCTGTTTCAATTTTAATTTTGATGCTGGACACATAAAATTCGAATGTGATTTCAAAGTTAATAATCTTGGTTTCTCCATCCATCTGGGTAAACTGTTTTTTCAAAAAACCTTTAAGTCTACCATTTGTTGATTCGGTTTTTGTGCAAGGTGCATTGTTGACAAGTAAATGATATTTGTTTTTATTGCCATCAAACTTGATTGAGGTTTTATACTCTGTCTCATATCTAAGTGTTGGATCTTCTTCAGTGAAATACCAGGATATCCCAGAAAGATCATATTCGTAGTAATTAAAATTTTCATAAGGATCATGCACTTCCGGTGTGCCAAAGAGGTTTGAATGCGAGTTTTCGTATTTAAGCAAAGTAAATCCACTATACACAGAAAGTCCACACCAAGCAAGCAACACGATTATGCCAAGCACTTTATAATTTTGATATTTAATCGAGGCAAGCAAAATTAAAACAAACGCTACAATGCCAACAATAATTAAAATCCATTCAAGCAACCCCATTACGCACCTCCACGGACAATATTTACATTTTCAGTTTGAATGTCCAGATCGTTAAAACCATATACAATAAAATCTTTTTGTGTAGATGAAGTGATCTTAATTGAATTAACATTTAAATCCTTGAAAGGTTGTGTTGTAAATCCAATAATATTGAGGATCGAACTAAAATCGTCAAGATTAATCTCAACATTTAAGAGCACATCTGAGAATTCAGAAAGAAAATCTGCACAAGAATCTTTTAATTCAATCTCATAACCATCACCCACGGAAACAAATTTGAAGTCATCGGAATCTATGTCATAAATAGTGTCATCGCGCCAATATGTTACTTTATCTCCAACATTATTAAAAGACCATTCAGGATCGCCATCATATGAATTGAATATTGAATTTTTAGCCTCAATCATGCCATTATCTGTCTTGTTAATTAAAACATTCATAAAGGTGAAGTATTTTATGATATTGTCGTCTACAAGTTCTTCTTCAAATTTGCCGGTTTCTTCATTGTATACTTTTGTTATTTTTAAAAAATCGCTGAAATTAAACGCAGTGATTGTCGTTCCATTTTTCATTGATTGAATAGACATAATGGTTTTCGTAATCATAAAATGAATGTCATAATCAATATACTCTTTAACCCATAAAAAATTAGTAAAATAAACGGGGCCAATCGGTTCAATTAAACAAAGTTTTCCACCTATATCAAAAATCCAACTGTTGCCAAGATCTATATCAGAAACTTGATATCCTTGATCAAGTCCGTCTGGTTTGGCATAAAAAGTCATATTTTTAGGGATAATATGAATTTGTGTAGAACCGAAGAAGCTCCCTGTTTTGTAATGATCATAATAATCATTTAAGTCTTGAAATTGCACCCCTGTTGAAAACATGTATTTATTATCATAAGTCCCATCTTCTTTTTTCTCAGGTATTGAAGTATCCACATAATAATTAAATTTAAACTCCATGCACTCAACACCGTTTTTCTTTTCGTTTGAATAGTAATTCACTTCCATGAAATAGATGTCCTCATCACGATACCCAGCGGTGTCAACAAAGGAACTGTCAATTACGATTGTGGACTCTTTTAGGAAAATTTGATAATAACAAAGCCAAACATTTAAAGGCAAGCCAATAATGATCACTACTGCAATTAAAAACTTCCACCATCCACTTAGTTTGTGTGTTTCTTGCACTGTCGTTTCTCCTTTTAAATTTCAACTTCATCTGCGCTTTGAAATAAAGCGTTTGCCTCTTCTTCAGTGTAACTTCTTTCTGTGCCGGACTTTTTTTTCTTCTCTTCACTGAATTGATGATATCCGTCAGCCACAATGGCTTTATATTTCAACACGCATGATCGCAAACTCATGTTTTTTGCTTTTGACAGGAATTTGGATTCTTTTATTTTCTGAATCAGAAGTTCCATGTCCACACTGTCCGGAATGTCTGCCATGTCAATTTGCCTTTCAGGAAATGCCTTTGCAAACATCTTTTGTTTTTCAGACCACTTCTCAGGCTCTTCTGCAACATCCGGGATTTGAATTTCTAGTGGCCAAAGTTTTCGAATGTGACGTTTATAATCTCGCGTTATCCTCATATATCCCCATGTTACTAGATTTTTCACTCTGCGAGAGATAGTCCTTATGTCAGTGTTAAAAAACCGTGCAAATGTTTCATTTGATGTTTTGCAGCACCCGGCCGGAGTTAATCGTGCAACAACTTCAGCATACAACAGTTTCTCATCGCTTGAAATGTTTGTTGATGCGCGCACAGGATATGGCAGATTTGCCCAGAAGTTAATTCTTTCTTCTTTCATGTGTTCACCTCTTAAGCAAGTTTTTTCATATTTCCAAAACTTACAGCGTATTTTTCTACATTCGGATTTTTCGATTTTAATGTGGCGTATAAGGTGTCTGCTTCACTTTTGCTTTTAACAAAAATTCTGCAGTTTCCGGCGTGTTTTGTGGGCCAGGATATAAAAAAGCCCTCGCGATACAAGAATGATGCACTCATTCTTCACCGCCAGGGGAAAATTCCATATTTGATTTAGTTGAGATATCCTCAAGCCAACGCTCACGCATAAAGTCGTCAAAAGACAAGATTGGCCTCAATTTTTTGGCAATTTTATAGCCTTTGAAAGAACAATTTAAAAACCAGATGTAATTGCCAAGATGCATCATAGAACTATCAAGCCCGCAAACTTTGTCTTTAAAAATGTCTATGTAAGGCAAATCTGTGTTGCCAGGATTGATTGATAATTGATCGAAAAATTTTTCGTTGATGATTCTCATTTTATTCCTCCACTTCTTCAATTCGCACTTTAACAAGTTTGCAGTCATTTAATTTACAATTGGTAATATCAAACATGGCATCTTCTTTATGAATATACCAATATGCCCAATGTTTACTCCAACTTCCATACACTACATCGTAATATTTCCCGTCAATTCTTTTAATCAGCCAAGCTTCCATATTTCCTCCTACAAGTATTTTCTAAATTCACAAGGCTCTTCGTCATCCCCTGTGATTTGCTGAAAGTGATTTGGAAAAAAATCAAAATATGCAAAATCACTGTCTTCTTTGCAATTCCAATAGAAATTATTGTTATCCCCAAATTTTTTATATGGAGCAGACTTATAAACATAAATCGCTCCATTTTCATCTCTTGCGATGTATTTGTATTCTTCGTCTAAATTTCGCAAGATTGCCTTTTCAACTTCTGAGAATACCCACTTTGGACATATCTGCGCTTTGAGTTCTTGTCTCACTTTTTCAAATTTTTCATCTATTAAGTTTGAAATTTCTTGATTTGTCATAAAAAGCCTCCATTTTTTATTTGTTGACTCTCCAAAATTTGCTATAATAGTTTGTTAGTAAAGTTTAGGAGGTAGTATGTCGATTGCCATTTACTAGAAATTTTTACAAAAGGAGTAATACATAGTGAATCGTTTGCAAAATTTCAGAAGTGAACGCGATGCTGGCAGATTAAATCAGGTTAAAGAAGAAATTGCTGATTTGCGCCGTCAGAAGAGAGAAGATGAATTTTTAGATAAGCGTGATTCTAAAAGACTATCTAATCTCTTGAAACGCGAAGGTGCTTTAGAACAAAGAATGAAGAATTTTGAATACAACCAAAAACTTGAACTTTCAAAAGTCTCTAGCACCAAAGTTGACTGTTCTAGCAAAAACGTGCAGGTTAAATCAAACGTGTCTGTAAGCAATACCAAAAATATAGGTGTCAACAACAACCGCTTGAACGCTAAAGGTAAAGCGAAGTCTAGTAAACGCAAAACCTAAGCGTCAATCAAATTGCCCTTTGGGGCAATTTTTTTTCTCCAAAATATTAAATTTGTAGATTTACCCGTATTTTGTCATAAAAATCCTCCGTTTTTTATTTAATATCACTCCAAAATTTGCTATAATAGTTTATTAGTAAAATTTAGGAGGCAGTATGTCGATTACTGTTTACTAATAATTTTTTAACAAAAGGAGAGACTCGTTGGAAACTATAAGAGATGACTTAAGCAAGGAAGAAGTTGAGGAATACAAACAATTATTAGAAGAATTACTCAACTCCAATTTTGTGAAAGAGCATGGCGAACAAATGATGACTAGAAAATATAGAAGAAAAATGGTAAAGTTAATTAAGAAAGCAAAAACCCAATATTTTCTTCTAGAGAACTATGAGATGTTCAAAAAACTTGGAATCTTACAAAAAATTCATTTTTGATTCTGCAATCAAATTGCCCTCCGGGGCAATTTTTTTGTTTTCTTGCCATAGCCATCTCCTAAATTAAATATACAAAATGTATATTCTAATGCAATTTTAGAATACATTTTGCATATTTGTCAAGCGTTTTTAAGAAAAAAATATACAAATCGCATATTTTTTTTTACAATTATAGTGTAAATTAAGTTTAAAAGGAGGATTAAATGATGAAGAACTTACAATTTTTGCGCAAGAATCTAAAAAAAACACAGGCTGAAGTGGCACAGGATTTGAAATTACAAAAGCAAACATATCAAAATTATGAGTTAGGGAAAAGGCAGCCAGATTCAAATACTCTAATATTACTCGCGGATTATTTTGGTGTTTCAATCGATTATCTTTTAGGCCATGAAACGAAAGGCATCATCCACATTGACAGTTTCAATGCAGCGCAACAAAGTATCATTGAATCAATCAGAGATCTGGATGAAGATTTGTGCGGCAAGGCTGAAGCCTACATTGCCGGCCTTAAAGAAACACAACAAGAACGTGACATCATTCGAAAAAAGTATTTATAAGGGGGGGATAAATATGGAAGAATACAATGTTTACTGTGACGAATCATGTCACTTACAAAATGATAATTGTCAATACATGTTGATTGGTTGTGTGTATTGTAAAAAAAGCAAAATAAAAGAAATCAACGACAGAATTAAAAGAATAAAAGAAACTTGGAAGCGATCCAAAGTGCAGGAAATAAAGTGGACAAAAATATCAAAATCTAACTATGAAGTGGCTAAGGCTTTGATCTTAACTTTTTTTGATGACGAGGATTTACACTTTCGCGCCATCATTGTTGATAAAACAAAACTGAATTTTAAGAAATATAAGCAACACGATTTTAAGTCGTTCTATTATGTTGCATACTATGAAATGTTAAAAGCAATTATATCGCCAAATTCAAAATATAATATTTATTTGGATATGAAGGACACAAATTCACAACAAAGAGTAGAACATCTTAAAGAAGTTTTAGATAAGCTTGTGAATTGGGAATATAATAAAACTTTCATTGAAAAAGTGCAGCAAGTTAAATCGCACGAGATACAACTTCTTCAAATTACTGATTTGCTTTTAGGAGCAATTTCATACAGTTTAAGAAATTTGTCGGCAGTTGAGGCAAAAACAAAGTTGATTGAAATTATAAAGAAAATGTCCGGATATGATTTAACCAAAACAACATTGTTAAGAGAAGAAAAATTTAATTTATTGTTTTTAGAAAGTGCGGAGGAAAGATATGGAATCTGAGACCTCTTGCATTCATGAACAAGAAATACGAGATTTGAATTCTTTTAATGGGAATGTAGATAATTATTTTGATTACTTAAGCGACTTATTTGAAGAGAAATTTATAAAAAATACGGTCTATTTTAAAAGCAAACCGGTAGAAGTTTCAAATTTAAGAGAAGAAAATGGAAGGTTAGAACGATTTTGGCATATTATTTCAAATACAGACTATAGGACTCATGAGAAAACATATCCAAATTTGAAAAGATGTGCAGCAGTTCATTACATAGCCGTTTTGCTACAAGATTGTTTTGATTGTGAAAATTACATTACTTTTGATAGAAAAGAAAAAAACAAATTAAAAACATATGTCTGGTGTAAAAGCAAAAACATTATGATTGTTTTGGAATGCTTGACAAGAAGATATAGATTTATAACTTGCTTTATCGTAAACAAACAAAATGTTAAAGTTTATCAAAAAAGATATGAAGAGTCTTTAAAAACATAAAAACGGCTACCACAGGGTAACCGTTCTTAGAACTCCTTCTACCAAAAATAGGATAGATGAGCTAATTGGAGAATCGTTGCATTTTCGCAACTAGAAATGCAAAAATTCCCTTTACATTGCTAATTTTACCATAGTTAACTAGCATTTGTCAATAATTTTAAAAAAATTTTTGACAATATAATTATATGCAAAAAGTTCGAAAAAATAAATATTTTATGTCATAAAGGAGGATAAATATGGAAAAATATATAAAAACAAATCGAACAGATTGAGGTTCACGCCAAACAAATCAGTGAAATCTTAGAAAAGTTGAAAGTTTATGAATGGGCCCGAGAAGATAGCAAAGGCCCGTTTGACCTGCAGCCAAAAGTGATAAACTTTCAAAAACGTCAAAAAGACTCTACTCCAAAAATTGAAAATAAAGGAGTAGAAACATTGAAAAAATATTGCTATAAACGAAAAGACAGTCGCTGGGAGTATTCGCGATTGCAAAATGGACTTCTTTATTATGCCATTGCGAACACTTACAGAGAACTTGTCGAAAAAATCCCAAAGATTGTTCCAAGAAAGAAGAATGAAGTTAAAAGAATAAAAATGTCCGGGAAATTGACCGTCATTGCATATTTTGAGTATTATTACAACACTTACATTGAAAACAGTGACTTAAAGAAAGGCACAAAAGATGAGTGGAAAGTAATGGTTGATAATTACATCAAACCTCACTTTGCTCGTGTAGAGTTGGAGAAAAGCACAATAGAGCAGTGGCAGAAATTTATAAATGGCATTAAAAAAGAGACAACGCGTGGCAAAGTCTTTCAAAAAGTAAAGAAAATTCTTTTAAAAGCGTTTGTGACAGGGAAAATTAAAAAAGATTTGACTGTTGGCCTTGAGAAACCAAAGCAGAAGTTTAAACAATCGCGATCACCTATGACCCTTGAAGAACAGAAAGCATTCTTGGCCGAAGCAAAAAAATCAAAATTGTATGCATTTTTTGTGTTTTCCTTGATTGCCGGAAGTCGAAGAGAAGAAACCTTAAGATTTTCTTTATCAAGAGATCTGAATGAGAAAAAACAAACAATACATATCCGGGGAACAAAAACACAAAACGCTGATAGGCATATTCCTGTGACAAAAGGATTTATTGAATTTTTAAAAGCGAATATGAAGCAAGACAGTTTTAAAATGCATTCCACCACCGCCACCAAAAAGACAAAAGATATTTTTAACGAGATTAATGTGGATAAAACTCTTCATGAACTGCGCCACACTTGTTCGGCGAACTTATACTTTCTTGGAGCAAAGGACAAATTCAGGCAACTTTACTTAGGACATGCCTCAATTGTGATCACAAATGACATTTACACGAACATAAAGGAAAACATACCAAAGGCCGCTTTGCGCGAACTTTACGGCGATTTATACCTTGATTTTGACGATAAAGTTGACGATAATTCCAGCACAAAATGAGTCACAAATTAAAATTTTAATAAAAAAGAACACAACATGTTGTGTATGTTGTGTTCTCAAAATACTATTGGTGGGAGTTATAGGGCTCGAACCTATGACCCTCTGCTTGTAAGGCAGGTACTCTACCAACTGAGCTAAACTCCCATTGCCCTCTAAGTTTAACACACTTAGAAAGGCAATGTCAAATAATTTTAACAACTTTTTTTAATTTTATTAAGCGAAAAGCAATTTGATTTGAGAAATTTCAAAATCTGTGTCACCTGGGAATTCAATTTTGTCGTTGTTGTCAATTGTTTTCCACAAATTGATTATTGCTTCCATAAAATCATAAACTGTCAAATCACTTGTAAGAGTAATATTCAATCTTTGGTTAACATCTGAATTAAAGAATACTTGTATGCCAACAAGGGAAACTGGTTTTGTATGGTCTGCATCACTGTAGAGATCTTCAATTTCTCCATTGTTGTCAAGAATGCTGAAGAGTTTGCAAATCAAAGTATCTTCTTTGATTTCTGCTTTGTTTATTGTTGCAGACTTTGAAGATCCAGTTGAATTATATACTCCGCCTGTGAAAACATTTGCCCCTTCACCTTCTTTCTTAGAATTGAATTGGACACCATTAGAAACAGTGATTGTTGTAAATCTGCTTTCTGAGTCAACCGTGATTTCAGCTGTTGCGGATTCATCTTTATGTTCAGCAACAAAAGCATTTACAAAAGATTTTGCATCTTGATATGTTTCTCCATCAGCAACGATTTGTTTAATTTTGAAGAATGAATATTTGCTTTTAAGAGTGAATAATTTGTCAATTGCTTCATGTTTTTCAACTGTGAAAGATACGTTTGAATCAACTGTGTCTGTAATGTTGTTGCCCAAAGTGATATGTGCATTGTATTCAATTGCAACCTTTTTGAGAGAATAAGTTGTGTTTTCAGTTACAGGAACTTTTCCATTAACAACATTCCCTGCTTCATCTTCCCATGAATATGTGTATCCGTTTTCTTTAACCCCCGGGAAAAGAGTGTCTAAGTCGAGTTCTTCATTCAAGTCAACGTCTGTAGGATTTCCTTCTTGATCTTCCACATAAACTTTTTTAGTTTTTTCAGTTCCATCATTTTTTAATGTTAAATCATAACCTTTTCTGTTGTCGAGTGGGTTTTCAAGAGTGAAAGGCCCTTCTGCGTTGAATGTTGCATATTTATATCTTGCACCTGTGTTATCTCCGCTTACAACCCAGCCTCTGTAACATTTTGCTTCATCCATTGAGTCTTTAGATTTAGGGTCAGCAAGTTTGTCACCATATTTAACTTCTGTTGCAGCGCTCGCTGGAGCCTCAGCACCTGTGTAAGAAATTGTGAATTTGTGAACACTGTAAACAGCAACAACGTCTGTTGTGTTTGACATGTTAAAAGTCAAATCTGTTTCTTTGTTGAGATCTGCAGTGCCATTTTCCACTGCTTTGGCATAAGCGTCAGCATCGCCCATAAACCAGCCCTCAAATGTGTAGGCTTGTTTTGAATAAACTGCAGAAACAGTTGCGGTTTGAGTGTGCCCCTTTACGATTTTGATTTCTTCTGATTTTTCATCGCCGTATTTAACAGTGGCGTAAATATCAGAAACTTCACCTGTCACTTTTTCGCCATTAACAAATGCCACACCAACTTTAACGGTGCTGTCAATTGAATGGTATGCGGCGAAAACCGTTCCAACCACCATCAAAGGCAAAACAACGACCATGGCGCAGATAACTAAGATTTTTGATAATGTTCTAGACATAAAATACCTCCTATCGATGGCATTATTATATCACATCATTTTTTGTAATTCAATACCTAAATCAAAAATTTTTTACTTTTTTTAATAAATTTTTTTGAAAACCGCCAATATCAGCCATCCATAATCATTTTATCAGCGATTAAGGCAATAAGTTCGCCATTTGTAGGCTTTTCATTTCTATTATATATCTTTAATCCAAAAATATTGTTGATATTTTCAATTTTTCCGCGATTCCAAGCAACTTCAATGGCGTGACGCATGCCTCTTTCAACCTTGCTTGAACTTGTTTCAAAGCGCTCCGCAATGGTTGGATAGAGTTTTTTTGTGATGGAGCCGATGATTTCAGGCTCTTCCACGGCAAGTTTAACCGCCTCGCGAAGAAATTGATATCCTTTTATATGCGCCGGGATGCCAATGCTGATAAAAATATTTGAAATTTTCTCGTCAAGTTGCTTGCTTTCGCCGTTTCCACGCCCGTTGTTGATCACTTCAAAGATGCGGCTTTCAAGATTTTCCGCTGAAACGGGTTTTAACATAAAATAACTCGCCCCAAGTTGAATCGCCTTTGTCACAAAACCGCTGTGAGAAAGATTTGACACAAAAAACACCTTTGGCATGTTTGCGCCTTTTATCTTCTCTAAAACGGCAAATCCGTCCAAATTTGACAGCATAACTTCGCTGACAAGAATGTCTGGCTGCAAAGTTTCAACGTCTTCAACAACCTTTACCCCGTCAAAACTTGCCCCAACAAAGTCAAATTTGTCACTATTTTTAAAATATTCAATCAAAGTGTTGTCCTCTGTGTTGTCTGCAATGTAAATTTTTGGCAATTTGTTTTCTTTTACTTTTTCCATTTTATTCTCCTTTTTTTGTGCTTTGCAAAACAAGAATAATATAACATATTGTTGCAAATTGTGGAAAAAGAAAAATATTTGTTTTTGTCAAGATAATACCAATCATGTCGAATAGTGACGGAATGCAAAAATCTTGGCGGAAATTTGACAAAACCTGCATTTTGAATTGTTTTTGCCACTGCACATTGAAAACGGGCGGAGTGCGGCATCTTTTAGTAAAGATGCCTGTGCCATTTCTGGCACGAAAAAAGGACGACCTTCGACCGTCCTTTTTTTTGCACTCCGCCCCCCCCGCAAGCCTCACCCTATTCATCCTGAGCAACGCTAAGGATCTCAGAGATTCTTCACTGCGTTCAGAATGACGGCTTCAAAGTCCACGCCATCGTCATCCTAAGTGTTTATTTTCGTCATCCTAAACCCTTTTTGTCATCCTGAGCAACGCGAAGGATCTCACTAATATCTGCTTATCCCCGTGAATGTGGCTGTCAATCTCACTCCGCACATTTGGTTGAGCCAGCGAAGTGTTTGACGCCCATCACTTGTGATGACCACGCCGCAGCCATACTCGGCATATGAGTCTTGTGTTTCCATATTATATATTCCTAAATCCCTTGTCCAATAGTTGTCAAATGATCCCGCATAGGCTGTTGTGCCATACATCAAAAACGATGCAAATTCTGTGAGTTTGGATTGATTTAACTTGCTTGTTAAATTCCCAACAAGCATATTATATCCCTCTCTTTCTTCCTGCACAACCTCTTGTGTCCCATCTGGTTGGAATACATCAAACATCTGTTGTGACATTTCTGTATATTGCATCTTTAAATTGCTGTATAATGTGTTGTTTACATAGTCCGTTAGCCAGAACTGAAAACTGTTTTTCTCTTCAGAGCCGTCAATTTTTTCTGGCGTCATGATGCTTGCAAAAAGTATTTTGTCTGAAACTGCATCAATATGTTGCAATGTCGTGCCATATTGTTCATAATATTGCGGATAAGTTGTCTGTGGTGTGTTATAGTCACTCACACGCCAGCGGATTGGCGTCACAGAAAACCACTTAGAAACCCCATTTATCGTCACATGTGCAAATTGGCTATCATCATAAAATGTATATATAGGGATTTCAATTACGCTTCCATTGTTGATGTATATTGAATAATCTGAAGATGAAAAACTTTGGCTGTCAAGTGCTTCTGCAAGACCGCTTGACACTTCTCTTTGTGGGAATACACCGTCCTCAAAATACCAATAACCACCCTCGTCACTTG
>CANRDW010000001.1 GCA_947629505.1 uncultured Clostridia bacterium | reverse complement strand
CTATGAATTTCAAGTCAGCCAGCCAAAAGTGTTAATCAAAGAAATTGATGGCGTGAAATGTGAGCCAATTGACAGATTGTTTTTGGATGTTCCAGAAGATTGCGTTGGGGTTGTTATGAACAAGATGGGAGTGCGAAAGGGTGACCTTCAAAACATGACCCCACATGGGAGCAGAATGAAAATGGAATTTCTCATTCCATCGCGTGGGCTATTTGGCTTTAAGTCTGAGTTTTTGACAGACACTCGCGGCGAAGGCGTGATCAATTCAATTTTTTATGACTATGAACCATACAAGGGAGAAATCAACAGGCGTGACTATGGAGCATTGATTGCTCATGAAACAGGAAAAGCAATTGTTTATGGGTTATACAACGCACAAGAACGAGGAGAATTGTTTATTGGTGCTGGAGTTGATGTGTATGGCGGCATGGTTGTTGGGAGCAATCCAAAGGGCGGAGATATTGTTGTCAACGTCTGCAAGATGAAACATCTTTCAAATATGCGTGCATCTGGCTCTGATGATGCGTTGAGGCTCACACCTCCAAGAGTTATGAGTCTTGAGGACTGCATTGAATTTTTGGGGGATGATGAATATTTGGAAGTTACACCAAAGTCAATCCGCATAAGAAAAATTATTTTAGACCACAATTTGCGTTTGAGAGAGCGCGGAAAGGTTATTAGAGGCGAAATTTAATCGTCTCTTTTATTTATTTAATATAAAATAAAAAATATAAATTGACAAAAAGATAAACACTTTGTTATAATGAAGACATGAAAACGACTGAAAAACAAGAATTAAAGAAAAAACTTAAAAGATTGGGGCTGTTTTTATTGATTGTTTTTTTGCCAGCACTTGTAATTGCAGCGTTGATAATAATTGCAGGTGTTCCACAATGGCTTAACATCATGATTATGGTCATTATTCTTTTTGTTCTTTTTTCGCTGTTTGTTTTTGTGTGCGATAAACTTGACAAAAGAAAACAAGCACGTCTGAGAAATAAAAAAGACCCTTTCTCAGAGTGACGGAGGTTGTATGGCAGAGTATAAAATTTTACCAAACAGTTTGGAGGCAGAGCAGGCGCTTTTGGGTTGTGTGCTTTTGGATAATGACGCACAAATGGAAATCTTCAGCAAAGTTGATGTTGAAGATTTTTACAGCGAGGCACATAAAAACATCTATGACAGTATGATAAAGATTTACAACAAAAGCATTCCTGTTGACTTTGTCACACTCACAAATCAACTTGAAGTTGACAAAAAACTTGAAGTGATTGGCGGAATTGATTACATTTCTTTTCTCACCAACGTTGTGCCATCTTCTGCAAACTACACATATTATTTAAACATTGTAAAAAACAGTTCTGTCCGCAGACATCTTATCTCATCTGCACAAGAAATTATCACAAACGCTTTTGACAGCGAAGATGGGGCTTCTGCAATGCAAGCGGCAGAAAAGAAAATTTTTGACCTTTCGCAAAAAGACACTCAAAGTGAACTTGAACATGTTGGAAAGCCGGGCGGAACTCTTGCAAACGTTTTAAAACAACTTTCCGAACTTGCCGAAAACAAGGGCAAAATGCGCGGGATTCCAACGGGCTATAAAGATTTTGACGCAATCACAAATGGGCTGCAAAAAAGCGACCTTATTCTTTTGGCTGCTCGTCCGGGCGTAGGCAAAACTTCTTTTGCAATGAACATCGCTGTGAACGCTGCTGTAAATGAAAACAAAAAAGTTGCAATCTTTGCACTTGAAATGAGCCGTGAACAACTTATGCAGCGCGCCCTTTCTTCACTTGCAAAAGTCAATCTTGCGCATGTGCTTCGTGGCAGTATGGACGGCGAAGAGTGGAAAAGAATCTGGACGGCAGAGAAAAAACTTGCACAAAGCGGAATCTATGTTGATGACTCTTCCATGATCACTCCGTTTGAAATTATTTCAAAGTGCAGAAAACTTAAAATGACTGAGGGACTTGACCTTATCGTGATTGACTATCTTCAACTTATGACAATGGGCAAAGCCACACGCGACAGCCGAAATCAAGAAGTCAGCGACATCACCAGAACTTTAAAAATTGCCGCAAAAGAGTTGAATGTTCCAATTATTTTGCTTTCACAACTTTCGCGTGCTGTTGAAATTCGTGAGGATCACAGGCCTGTGCTTTCAGACCTTCGTGACTCAGGAAGTATTGAACAGGATGCCGATATTGTTTTGTTTTTGTATAATCCAGAAAAATATAACGATGTTCAAACTGAGGACGAGCCGGGCACAGTTTATCTGCTTATTTCAAAACACAGAAGCGGGAGCACGGGCGAAGTAAAACTCAAATGGGTGGGAGAATACACAACTTATCTCAACCATGATGAAAAAGTCCAAGTTGAACAACAAGAGTAAAGGAGAAAATATGAAAGCAAGAAAATGGTTTATCGCAATAATTGTAATTTTGATAATTGCGGCAGTGCTGACAGTTGTGTTTATCAATCTTTTTAAAGAAAAAGACACAAATGAAGGGGTCAACAATGTTCACAATTATGTTCAAAACGGATTTTTAAATAAAGAAACACATGAAAATGAAATTGCAAGGCAATATTTGGGACTCATCGCATCTTCAGAAATTGAAGTTGGCGAAGAGGACCACAACATCGCTTCAAACGCAATCACCGCTTTGGATGCCTTTGAAATCTATGGCTCTTTCTTTGATAGACAAATCATTTACACAACATACACACAAGTTTATCGAGATAATCGAAAGGCTATGGCAGACAATTTGAGTGATGCACAAAGATATATGAACACACTCAAAGATTATCTTGATGAAAATCTTGGGAAAATGTTATCTCCAGACCTATCAGTTAGAAATTCTTGGCTTGTGTATTCTTGGGATGTTTGCAGCAGTTATGTGACAAAATTTGTCACATGCACGGCAAACGCAATGACCAGACTTGGAACAATTTACACATCATGCGTGACATCTCCACTTATGAACAACGCTTTGACTAAGGCCGTTTTTACTGCCACTGCAAACATCACGGCAAAACTTGGCGAAAACTTAAAGACTCAGGGCTACACTCAAACATACAAAACAATCGCAGAGGCTTATCTTGCAAAAGATAAAACTTCGGTCATCTTAGACGTTGAATACAACGAAGAATTGCAGGCAAAACTTGAAAAGATTTTGGCAGAAGATGGACAAAACACTGAAGAATATCAACAATTGCTTGCAGGGACACTTGCTTAATGGGAGGGATGTTTATGAAATTAAAAACAACACTCGTGGCACTTGCTATATTGATTGTGTCTTGCTGCACGATATTTGTTGCAGGCTGCTGCAACAAGGTGAATATCGGCACGCTTGAGAGCAATTACAAAACTCTGCAAGAAATATACACAAAAGCGGTTGAGGATGAGGTTTTCAAAGAACAGGCTGTGGACGATTCTGCCAGCGGCACAAAATATTACATTGAATTTGGAGAAGTTTTGCAAAACAAAATAGACGAAAATGCTCCGGGATATGTAGAACTGAGAAATTTGTATAATGTCACCTTTACAATCTCCAACGAATTTGTTGACAACACAATCAATTGGATTCTTGGAAGAAAGGATGAGGCAATCAGCAAACAAACTCAAAGCGCAGTTGAGGTTTTAAACTCAGCCCTTGTAAATTACACATCAAAACTTAGAAATTTTCTTAGCAAAAGAGTGGACCTTGTGTATTATTTTCAAAATGAAGCGCATAGATACAGCGACAAAGACAATTTAAGCACAATTACCATCTTCAATGAGCGCACATACAGCCCAATGATAAATGCAAATGTGGAATTTTCGATTGCTCTTGCAAACGCTATTGAAACCACAAATGTATATGACGATATAAACAATTCCGAGCCGACAACACATGATTGCAACTCAATCAAACAATATATTCGTGCAAAATTATTGAAAGTTTTTTCAAAGTTTAAAATCACAGAGATTGACAGCAAATTCAATTGGGCAAACACTCAAAGTGATGGGCCTGCAAAAGCAGATATACAAAAATTGTTGGACAAACTCGATGAAAATTTCACACAATTTAAATCAATTCTCACAACACAAACCACTCCACGCAAAGTTTCTCAAGAAGAGATAAACACTCTGTGGAAATACACTCAGGATTTCTTGTTTGAAACAAACGATTATTACACAGCACTTGAAAAATTGAATCTCAATGCATTCAACGCAGCAAGATTTAAATACGATGAGTATGACAAACAAGCGCCACTTTACATGGACAAAATTGAGCAATATTTAAACATTTCACTCCCACGATTTTTAGAGGAAATAAACACAATTTTATATGAAAAAGGTGAATAAAATGAATAAAAACATTGAATTAGCAGAACTTTTGTTTCCAGACAACAAATACACGGTTGAAGAAATTGAAAAGAAATATCCTAAAAGAAAACTGAAAGACGGCGCACAGGTGACAAGATTTGCGCCAAGTCCAACAGGATTTATGCATCTTGGGGGCTTCTTTCAAGCCATAATTGACTATCAAATTGCAAAACAAAGTGGCGGAGTTTTTCTTTTAAGGATTGAGGACACAGACAAAAAGCGTGAAATTGCTGGCTCTGACCAAATTGTGATGTCAATTCTCACTTCATATGGGCTCACACCAGACGAATTTGAAATGAAAGGCGGGGTGACTGTTGGGGACTATGGCCCATATTATCAAAGCGAGCGCACTGAAATTTACAAGGCATATGCGAAGAAACTTGTTCAGCAGGGCGATGCTTTTCCATGTTTTTGCAGAAAAACTGAGGGGCTTTTGGATGTTGAAGAAAAGCGCAAAAAGAAATTTGCAGTTGGGCTCAATGAAGATAAAGATGCTTGCCGCAATTTGACACTTGAACAAGTTGCGCAAAATCTTAAAGACGGCAAAAAGTTTGCAATCCGCTTAAAATCAAAGGCAAATGGCGATGGCAAAGTGACCCTGACGGATGTTGTGAAAGGCGAAATCGAATTGCAAGAAAATGGAAAAGATGCAATTCTTTTGAAAGACGACCTCACACCAACATATCATTTTGCCCACGCCGTGGATGACACCCTTATGGGCACAACAATTGTGGTGCGCGGCGAAGAGTGGCTTCCATCATATCCACTTCATAAGGAAATTTTCAAAGATTTGGGTTTTAAAGAGCCAAAATATATGCACACGCCACTCATCTACAAATTTAATGACAAAAACAACAAAATTAAACTTTCAAAACGCAAACACCCAGAGGCAGACATGCGCTATTTTGACACAGTTGGCTATCCAAAAGATGCAGTTTTGGAATATTTGACAAATCTTGCAAATTCAAAATTTGAAACATGGCGTGCTGAAAATCCAGCGGCGTCTTATTGGGAATTTCCTTTTGACGCTTACAACATAACAGCCAACACTCCAATCTTTGATTTTGTCAAACTTGATGATGTTTCAAAAGAGATAATTTCAAAAATGAGCGCACAAAGTTGCTATGAAAGTTTGTATGCTTGGGCAAAGGACAATGCAGTTGAAACAGCAAAATATCTTGAAAAAGATGCAGAATATGTGACAAAAGTTTTGAATATCGACCGTGAAAAGCCAAAGCCAAGAAAGGATATTTCAAAATGGAGCGAATTTTTCGAATTGTTTGCATATATGTTTTCAAAGCCAAAGAAATTTGTTGTTGACAACAAAAAACAATTTGAAGAAGTGATAAAAAACTATAAAAAATATTTGGATTTATCATCAAAAGATGCATGGTTTGACAAAGTGAAGAAAATGTCAGAAGCGCTTGGCTATGCAACAAACAATTCAGACTACAAGAAAAATCCACAAAACTTTAAAGGCAATGTTGCCAAAGTTTGTGAGTATATTCGTTTGGCAATCACAGGGCAACAAAACAGCCCTGACCTTTTTGAAATCATGACCTTGCTTGGTGAAAAAGAGGTGTTGGAGCGCTTGGATGAAGCACTTTAAAAAATAAATAAAAATTAAAAATAAAATATAATTATTATTGATTTTTTGTGAATTTTTCTTAATTTTTATTAAAAAAATAACAAAAATAATTTAAAAATGCTGAAAATACGATATTTAGGGCATTTAAAATAGGCGAATAAATAATTTATTTAATATTTTTAAATAAAAAAAATAATTATTTTTAATTTATTTTTAATTTTATCAAAAAAAGGACAAAAATATGAAAAAAATAATATTAACAGGCGATAGACCAACGGGCAATCTTCACATCGGGCATTATGTTGGCTCAATTCAAAATAGACTGAAATTGCAAGACAAGGGCGACTATGAAAAGTTTTATTTAATGATTGCGGACACTCAGGCGCTCACCGACAATGCCGATAATGTTGATAAAGTTAAAAACAACATCATTCAAGTTGCAATTGATTATCTCTCTGCTGGTATCGATCCAAACAAAGTGACAATTTTTATTCAATCGCAAGTGCCAGAACTTGCTGAAATGACAATGTATTTTATGAATTTAGTCACACTATCTCGCCTTACACGAAATCCAACTGTCAAAGAAGAAACAAAAATACGCGGCTTTACAAGTTCAATCCCTGTTGGCTTTATGTGTTATCCAATAAGTCAGGCGGCGGACATTTTGGCCTTTGATGCAAATGTTGTTCCTGTTGGCGATGACCAACTTCCAATGATTGAACAGACGCGTGAAATTTCCAGAGCATTTAATTCAACTTACAAAAAGAATGTTTTAGTTTTGCCAGAAGCACTTTTGCCAGAAAATGAAGTGTGCAGAAGGCTTGTTGGCACAGACGGCAGTGCAAAAATGAGCAAATCTGCAGGGAATTGCATTTATCTCAAAGATGAGCCAGATGTTGTAAAGCAAAAAATCATGAACGCTTACACCGACCCAAATCACATTAAAGTTTCCGACCCCGGTCAAGTTGAGGGGAATGTTGTGTTTGAATATCTTGACGCTTTCTGCAAAGATGAGCATTTTTTGAAATATTTGCCGGAATACAAGAATTTGGAGGAACTCAAAGTGCATTATCGTCGAGGCGGACTTGGAGATGTGAAAATCAAGTTGTTTTTAAACAACATTATGCAGGAAATCTTGGCTCCGATTCGTGAAAAACGCAAAGAACTTGAAAAAAATGTGGATGAAATCTACAAAATGTTGTTTGAAAATGGCAAAAAGGCGAGAGAAGTTGCCGCTCAAACTTTGGACAGAATGAAAGAAGCGATGGGAATAAATTACACGCATTTTTTGAAAAAATAACAAAAAATTAAATAAAAAACGCAAAAATAATCAAAAAAATTTGCGTTTTTTATTTTTAAAAATTTTGACGGGCAAATGACAAAGTGAAAGGACTTTTCTTGTTTAAAAAATTATTTTTATATATATAATATATTTATGCAATTTATTTGCGTTTTTTGGCGCTATTTTGATATAATAAAAATAGTTTAAAGGATGGCTCGGTGAAAAGAAGAATTAACTTTTTAATGTTGATTTTATTCGCTTTCTGCGGAATTTTTGCTGGAATAAAACTTCCAACTTTTGTCGCACACGCCACAAGCACCACCGCAAGCGTTTGGGATGGTGAATATGCCGAACTTTCCGACCTGACCAACGCCGATTATTTTGAAGAAAATACAAACGTTTACATTCGAAGTGCAAAGGGTTTTTCTTATTTTGCAAGCGCCGTCAATGGACAAGGGGCATTCCGCACATTTGCCGGCTTGACAATTTATCTTGAAACTGACATCGACCTTGCCGGACACGAGTGGACTCCAATCGGCAAGGATGACGAACACATTTTTCAAGGAATTTTCAATGGCTCTTTTAATGACAGCACTTCCACAAACAATGGGCATTACATATACAATTTAAAAATCACACAACAATCAAAGTATGTTGGGCTTTTTGGAAATTTGGGGTCATCTGCCAGAATTTTCAACACACATCTTAGAAATGTTCAAATAGGCGACAGAGAAAATGCTGTTGGCGGGCAATATGTTGGCGGACTTGTGGCATACATGAACTCAACAAATTCAAATGCTTTTTCAGGCAACTCAGTTGAGGGAAAAATCTTTGCAACAGACAGCGATGCCGTTGGCGGACTTGTGGGATATGCCGCTTGTCCAATTTCTTCTTGTTTTGCTAATGTTAACATAGATGTCACAGCCACTTCAAGCAGCGGTGAACTTGTTGTTGGCGGACTTGTTGGGAACATGCACGGCTCAAGTTTAAGGACATCTTTCACAGAAGGGCAAATCAAGGTTTCTGTAACAGAGCCAACAACGCCATATGTTGGCGGGCTTGTTGGCGCATCTTTCAATGCACTTACAGTCAATGACTGTTACAATGCTGCACAAATTAATGTAAGCGGTGGGTCTTTTGGCGGGCTTATTGGACAAGTTAGAAACAGCGCCACATTAAATCACACCTACAATATTGGTGATATGACGGTTGACACATCGGCGCAGGCCTTCACTCTTGGCGCACTTATTGGCAATATTGGGAATAATGGTTCTGCAACTATTAGCAACAGTTTCTTTGTCTATGATGAGAGTATGAGTGCGTGTGGCTCTAATGACAGACTTGAAACATCTTATGTTTATGCAATAGAAAAAGCAAGTCCACAAAACAACCTTGCAAGAACGAGAGATTATTATTTGGACAGAACTCGTTGGGCACAGGTGTGGGACCTTGACTCAATAAGTTCGCAATGGACAATAAATGCCAGCATAAATCAGTCTTATCCATTTCTTTACAGAACTGTTTCCATGCCCCGCGACAACAACGATATTTCAATTGGGCTTTCTGGTGATGGCAGCCTTGAAAAACCATATTTGATTGAAACGGCAGGCGATTTGGCAGCAGTGGCAAATTATTACAACGGCGGCAATAATGACGGGACTAAAAAATATTTTGCCTTGAAAAATGACATCTCTCTTTTGGGACGCGCATGGCAGCCAATTGGCTATGCCAACGCATTCAACGGAGTTTTTGACGGAAACGGCCATGCGATTTCTGATTTGACTTGTTCGCCTTATGAACCATACACCTATCACGGACTTTTTGGACAAACAGAGAATGCTGTCATTAAAAATCTTACTATTGAAAATGTGAGATTTTTAAGTGAAGACAAAAATGGAAGTGTCCGCGGAAATCTTATTGGAAATGTTTTAGGGAAAACCTATCTTATCAACTGTGCAGACTACGGCGGCAACGGAGTGAACACTGTTGGAAGTGTGAATGGCGACAATCTTTATGTTGTGTATGGAAGAAACAATGTCACTGTCAGTGGCTCTCTTATCACAGACAATTTGAGATTTGCGCAAGAAATTAAAGTTAATCAAGCATATGAAGTTGCCATTGACGGACGAAACGGAACTTTTTACAGAACATACACAACATTTGAAGATGCAACCAACAATGGAAATATCACAAAAACTGCATTTGACACAACAGTAAGAAATCCATATCTTGCAGAATATAAAACTGTTTGGAAATTTGTAGAAACAAGCGGCGGCAATCAAAAATTTGAAAAACTTGAGGGCTTAAGCCTGATTGACGAAACATATGGAAAATCACTTTTGCCATGCGACACAGACAAGTGGGGCGAGGAAGATGTTTTGTTGCTTCAAGGAAGCAAACTTAACGGCTTTACCTATTCAAAAAGAGGCGGACAAGTGGAAGTAGTGGAAGAGAGTGATGGACAAAGACGCGTGGTCATCACAAGCAGCAGCGAAACAGCCGCCGCAGTCACACTTATTGAGGGCTTGTATGCCGAATGGGAAGCAAACGCAAAACAAGAAGTTAGGGTTTATTACAACCAATATGAGAAAAACGAGTTTAATGCGATTGCCGATTTGTCAGCGCCATATCGCAATATGTTTGTTGCAAACGGCGATTTGAACACAGAGATTATTAGAGTTGACGAAGATGGATCTGTTTATGCGGAATATTATTTGGAATACAACTCTTTTGTAGGTGAAAATCAAAAAATCTTTGAAGAAAAACCGCAATATGTCACAAGTGTTTCATCCACACAATCTGTCACCAGCATTCCACTCAGAAACGGTTTTGAAGTGGAGGGGGTTTACACATCAATTGAGGATGGAAATAAACTAACAAACGACTCCAACATATTTGTCAACACAACTTTTGACACTGTCTATGCAAAATGGAAAGCGGCAGATGGAGCAAGTGTGGTCAATGTTGTTTTCAACACAAATGAAGATGTTGATTTGAATGATGCAATCAATAGTGTTGAGATGATAAAGACTTTCAAAAACAATGACGCAGAAGAAAATCAAACAACATCCACTCAAACTTCTCTAGTCGAAAATGCTGTTGGGGATTATGTGTCAAGTAAAAAAGCTACTTTTGATTACACCTATGATTTAAGTGTTTCAAAAGATGAATATGCACAGTTTGACATCAGTTTTCAAAAAGGATTCACTGCTGCAAGTGGAAAGATTGTTGTTTCAAGCCCATCTGACTTAGACACAAACTTTGGCACTTTGACAGTCAGTCAAAACCCTCAGATTGATGGACTTTCAATGACATTTAACAGTTTAGGCAATTTAAATAATTGTGAATTTTACAACCTTGTTGGCGAAATAACAATCACAATAGAAGTTGAGCGTTTGAATTATCATGATGGTTTAAATGTGGATAAATCCTTGAGTTTTGGCGTTGGCGTGCTTGAAAAAATGATTGTCACAGGGTCCAGCGGGAATTATTCATCAAATGTTAGAATTTTAAGTGGGTCACAATATGTTGATTTGATAAGTTTGGCAACCGAAGATTTGGCACAAAAACTGAGCGAAACGCAAGACCTTTATGTTGGCTTTGATTTTGTGGGAAATCAAATACTTTTCTCTAATAAAAGCCATGACAAAATCTCTTTCACATTTGGAACGGCTGGTGAAACGGCTGGTGGACAATTTTATTTTGCAACTGAAACAGGAAGAAAAGATTATTCTTGGAGTAAAACAAGAGAAACAAATATAGATGGCAGCAATCAAAGTGGCTTTAGAATTTCCATTAAACAAAATGAAAAATCTGTGTTTGATTACACATATATTACAAAGACCAGCGAATATAGATCTATGGATTATATGGCGCTGGCAAATTTCCTGTTCATCTTAGATTCACAGGCCACAGGGGAGGATGCTCCACCAATTACAATCAGTTATGATGGCGCAACTGACAACCCTAAAATTCAGGCACTTATTGGCGAGCCAAATAATTTTTCTAAAGTTTTGGTGACATTTGAAAAAATGCGCAGAGATGAGGATTCCGCAGAATTTAAAGCCTTTTCAACTTTTACTAAGGCATATTTAAATGTTGAATTTGTTGAAAAAGACAAAGAGGGGAATTTAGTTCCAATTCAAAACAATGCTCCAACATATAGTTTGAATTCCTCAGAATTTGATATAAATACTATTGGAACAATCGCAATAACATTTACAGACACAAACTATTATGAAGTTTTAAAAGATTATGCCCTTTACAACGACACAACAGAAAATTACACTTTGAAATTTGAAAATTTGGCTTACAACTACAGTGATAGTGAAGAGTTTAGAGATTATAGTTCTCGTTTCAATAGTTCAAATGGAGATTATTTTTTTGATTTACTGAAGAAATCAGCCAATTCATTTGAATTGCGTTATAACGCAGGAATAGATGAAAATGGCAATTTTGACCCCGCCACGGGTTGGCAGCCGGGACTTTACAAACTTTCAGTTGTATGCCAAAAAGTAAATTACAAGGTGAGCGTGAGAAATGTGTTTGTCGATGTTGACGGAAACAAAATTGACTATGTCACAGAAAGCGGCATTCAAACAAGTGTGGCATTTTTGGACAGTACTAATGACGCAGAAGCCAAAAAGGAAGCAAAAGACAAAGTGGAAGCAACAGAAGTCGGGCAAGTTTTATATGACACTCCAATCACCGCTTCAACATCACTTGACGCAAACAATGGCTTTGTGTTTAAGGGTTGGAATTTAGACGAAGCAGAAGATTTTACAAACAATTCAAACATCATTTCCAGCGCAAGAAACCTTTCTTTCAGTTTAAATCAGGGAAGATATGGAGAATATGTAAAATATGTTGAAAATTCAGAAGAAATTACAAGAAAACTTGCAATTTCAGCAGTTTACACTGTGAAAAGAGCGCAAATTTCGGGCTATAGATATTACACAATTTTAGAAACTCGCGAAAGTGGAGATTCTGAAAGATTTGAATCAGGGAAACTTACATTCTCAGTGACAGGCGATGCAGATTATGACTACAACACACAAAATTCAAATCAAACAAGCTTAGACATTCATCTTGGCGGCAGAGATTATAAATATTATTACATTGCGGGCTACAGGTTGATTGGTAGTGGCGGAAATGTTTTGAACATAAGTGAAGATGAAAACAAATTCGTCAGAAAAGAAGATGAACTTCAAAATGTGGATGTTTCAAAATGGGACGCATTTTCTGTTGACGATGCGTTGCAATATATTTTGAAAAATGACGTCAGCACATCCACCACAAGGCAGATTTACATTTCGCCAATTTTAAAGAAAAAGACAATCACCTTAGTTTTCCATTCTGGCACGGGAGATTCAGGAAATTTATATGGCGACCAAATGAATGGAACTGTCAATTCAAATTCTCGAACAGAAACAACTGCAAACACAGTGACAATTGAAAATCCAGCATCCACAATCTATCTGAACACTTACCTTGTTGACCTTGCTGATTCTCAAGTTACAATTGACCAATATTTCTATTCAAGAGTGGGCTACACAAAGCCAAATCAAAATTATTGGAGATGGACTTGCAAAAAAGGAAGCCTTGACGAAAGCGTTTCATCTGGAAGCATTTTATATTCACAACTCAGCCTCATTCCAGATATGTATGATTTCAAAGGGACAAGCGGCGAAGTGCATTTCTACATTGATTGGCAGCCAAACACTTACAGCATAACTTTCCAGCCAAACAACGGCAGATTTACAGATGATGATTCTTTCAAACGCATTCAAGTGGAATATGATTCAAATGCGCGTGATTGGGAAATTCCTGTCAATGTCACAAGAAATGGCTACACTTTTGATGGCTGGGGAGTTGACGGCAAAAAAATCTTTGACAAAGATGGTAACCTTGTAGATGATGACACATATTTCTCACATGGCATTTACAAAAATCCAAACAACCTTGTTTTGCAAGCAGTTTGGGCGCCAAATCAATACAACATTGTTGTTAATTTCAACAGTGGCACAGACACAATCGGAGAAACATCCAAAACCTATTCAATTTATTATGGCGGAACTTTTGCAGGAGTGTTAAATGATGACGGAACGCTGATCAATCAGATTATTTCCAGACCGGGCTATTTGTTTGACGGCTTTTATGTCATAAACGGAGTGGATGACACCATTTTGCAAAGAATAACATCAACCACAATCTTCGATTCAAATTTGTTAGGCTTCCAATTTGGCGCTTTCACAAATCCAGCAGAGATGCCAGCACTCACTCTTTATGCAAGATGGCGTGTTGATTTAACATATTTCACACTCGCTTTGCAAAACACCCAACATGAAGATTTAGTTTACACTGCAAGCGACCAAAATGTTTATTTTGCAGATTTCTTTGCAGAAGAAAATGTCACAGCAACAAACATCACAATAAGTGCACTGAAAGAGGGCTTTGAAATTTCACTGTCAGTTGAGGATACAAGCCTGTCACTTATGTTGAACGGGGATTTGCAAGAAGGATTTAGAGATTTCTTTGTTGTGCAAGAAGCGGGAGATTATCAGATAAGATTTGAAATTGTTTTAACAGACCAAGCCGAAATTTTCAATTTGGGCGAAGTCAGAAGATTCTCATTTACACTTTCTGTCACAGTTGACCAAGCAAACATTTTGACTGAAGAGAGTTTAAACAACAACATCTACGCACAAAACATTGTCAAAATCATAGAGCCTTTTGTGGATTTGGAAGCAGCGGGGATTGTTAAAGGACAGGATTTGGCGACAGTTGTGTCAAAATACAAAGCCTATGAGGGCGCAGAGAACTTTGTTGATGTGGAAGACATGCAAGTTTATGAATACATTATGATCAAATATTATTTGCTTTCAACAACAAACCTTGCAAATGATTACAACACCTACAAAACATGGACTTATGCAAATTATCTTGAATATAAACAGTTGCATGAATCAACAGTGTCAACCAGACTCAACAGTTTAAAACTTTTCACTTATTTTGACTACTTTAATCCAACAACAACCATAAATCTTGAAGAATATTTGTCGGGCATCACAATTAAAGCAAATGGCATAGAAAACACAAATCTCACACCAACAAAAGTTGTTTTACAATCTTTGATATACAATGTTTTGCCATACACCCTTTATGATGTGCGCGTGTATGTTGAAGAAGATGACAACACAGCAAACTACAATCTCAGATACAGTGATGATGGATGGTATTTTGTGCTTGGAAGCGGCTATGTTATGCCACAAGTGTTGACTTTAAAAAATCAAATTCAAAATCCTTCTGTTTATTACTCACAATATTACACCAACAGAGAAGTGAACTTCAGTTTAGGCTATGAAACCTATGAAAACAATGGCACAACCTATTACAATTACGATGGAATATACATCAGCGCAAGGCTTTATTCAAATGGAAGAGATGTTGGGGCATACACCTTTGCCGACAAGAAAAATTATCTCTTCTTTGACAGTGTTCAAATCGCAACAAGAGATGGCGACACACTGAACATTTCCAGAAACTTTACAATTGTGCTTGATAAAACAGATTTGTTTACAATTTTGTCAGTTGAAGGAGTTGCAAGTTTAAGTGTTGACGCAAAATATTTGACTCTGGACAGCAGCAACAACACAACCTTTATGGATGTCGATGAGGACATACTTTACATTTTAAGTCTTTCATATTCACTCAGTGGCGACATAGTCACAATCAATCCAATTGACAATCCAGAAGCCTTTACAATTGGAATGCACGAAACAGAAACTGACGAAAGAGTGCAACTCTATCAAATTGAAAGAAACAACTCAAATCAAATTTTAATCTATTTAAACGAATTTGTCACAGAAGTTGTTGTATCAACAAGACAAATGCGTTTGACAGGGCATGAATATGCCAGCCTTTACAAGTGGAGCGAAAGTCAAGTTTACAATGTGGACGGAACAATGGAAAGCAGCGACACTATTTCTTTCTCACGCGCTCAACTTGAAGAAGGGAAAGAAGAGGGCGAACTTGCACAAAAGAATTATTTTGCAATATTCACAGACCTTGTGCTTGTGGAATACAATTTCAATTTCCCTTCAACTTACACAGAAAACACCTCAGACACCGGAAACCTTAAACTTGGAAGCAGCACATATGATTCACTCACTTGGCCATATGAAATTGGCGTGGGGCAATGTTCAAGCATGTTTTTGATTGTAAACGGAAATGAATACAACATTTCCCAGAACAGAGATATGTTGTTTCGCAGTGAAGACGGAATCTTTGTTGGGCTTAAAGATGACAACAGATATCAAAAAGTTGTGTTCTCTTGCAAGTGGTCAATAAGCACACAAATCGACTATATCCAACTCATCGAAAATGAAAAATTGCCTGTTGGAGCATATGATGCATTGACTTTCAACGATGTTGTTTATCTTTACAACTTAAACGAAGAGATGTTTACATATTCATATGTATGGCAAAAACTTGTTGGCGAAGATTATGTAAAAGTAAGCGACACCAACACTCTTGAATTTGAAAATGGCGGAAGCACTGAAGATGGCGGAAAATTTAAACTTCAAATAGTTGCAACTTTGCGTGAAGAATTTTATCCTTGTTTGGACATAAATTCGCCAAAAGAATATTCTGTCAATGTTGACTTTTCAATTGAGTTTATCAAAAATATTATTGACAGCGTTGAATTTACTTCACAGCCAATCACTTATGATGCGAGAGATCACGCCAATGAAATCACAATCACTGTTTTATATCGTGTTTGGGATATGGTGGATTACAGTGAACAAATTTTGCGTCAGCTTTCAATCTCACATGCGGATTTCATTCCACTTCAAATAATGTTAAACGGACATGAAGCGGAAGCGGTGAGAAATGCAGGCACTTACACAATCAACCTTTTAATTGATGACAAAAAATTTGAATGTGATGAAAGCATCACAAAAACTTTCCAATTTGAGATAAACAAAAGAGAAGTTGATTTAAATAATTCTTTCACAAGCACAAAGGCATTTGGCACAAGCGACCCATCACTTGAGATGAATTATGCGGTGAGAGGTGAAAACGCACTTGTTGAAAACATAACACTCACGCTCACACGCGGAAGCGACCCAAGTGAAGATATTGGCGACAGCGCGCTTTATCTTGCAGATGTAGGCGAAGCATTTAAAGGCAACTATATTTTCAAATCAAATGGCGTTATCATCTTTGACGGGGAGATAAAGCCGGAAGCACTTTCAAATTCTGTTGGCACATTTACAATCACAAAGAGCGACACGCTTAAAATTGCATACATTGCTGGCGAGCCAGCCGTTTGTGAAGAAGAATATGTCAAAGGCGGCTTTACAGTGGACATCTTGGTTGTTGAAGAGAATTTTGTTTTACAGATTAAACAGGCAAATGAAGTCAAACATCAGATTACACTTGTTTTGAATGATGGCGGGCTTTCTGAAAAAGTTTTGGCAATTTTGAAAACAAAGTTTGATGCAACAATTCGCTTTATCATCTCTGACACAACTTTTGAAACGGCGGAAGATTGTGAAACCTACAACTATTCAATTTCAAACGGCGAAAATCTTTCAAATTATTATCAAAATGTTGAAATTAGTTTGGATTATAAGTTCCAAATCATCAAAAAAAAGATCGATGTTTCAAAAATCACTTACACAAAAACTTTTGACAATGATGATGTTGCAAACATAAGCCTCACGGGCGAAGCAATAGATCCAAACGAATACAGCGGGCTTTACATTCAGGCGGCCTATTCTTCAGTGCATGCTGGGCCGAGCGTGAGAGTTGAACTTACTTTAAAACAAGCGGGCGAAGAAGAAAAACTCACAAATTATGAACTCAGCGCAAATTATACTGATTGGGAAGTGAAGCCACTTTCCGCCACAATGACGCTTGAAATTGACACACAAAAATATGAAAGCACAGTTGCCTCACATTTCACTTATGGAATTGTAAATGTTTCAAATCTTATAATGAATGACTTTGTGAAGATAAAAGATATCAAAACTGCGGATGAAAAGACAGTCACAAGTTGGCTCAGTGAGGGCTATTACTCTTTGGAAATTCAACATGATGCAGAAACTGTAAGTGAGAAAGGATATTTGTTTAAAGGCACTTACACTCTCACGCCAAAATACACATTCCAAGATTTTGTCATGCAAGTCAACACAATCACTTTTGATGTGGATGTGTTGCAACTTCCAAGAAATCTTCCAAAGAATTTTGTTGTCATCACTGTCTTGGATCAAGTTGCAGCAAGTTACAGTGACACAATAACTCTCTCCACGGGTGAAGTGTTGAATTTGCAATACACTGTCAAAGACCACGCGGCAGGCGAAACACTTTCAAGTGGCAATTATGATTTGCAACTTGAAAATGACAGTTTCTTAAATGACAGCGTTGTTGTTACAATCAATGAAAACAACGGCGCACTTGGCGTTGTGATTGCAACTGAAATTGTCTATGCAAGAATTGTTGACCAAGGGGTTGACACATTTAATACAAACAACTTCAAAGTTGTCTATTCAAAAGAAAGTTATCAGTTCAGCATGGATGACAATTCCACACTTAAATTAAGCAAAAATGGCGCAGATTTCAAAACTTTCACAGTCAAATATTTCGCAAAGGCAGATGGAGAAAATGAAACACCAATTGAAGACCTATCATCTTTGGGGACAATAACAATAAGCGTCAGCGGGGAAATGCTTGCTGTTGGCAAATACAACCTTTCAATAAGTAAACAAGGCAGCAGTTACGCCAATGTGATTTTTGCTGAAAGTTATGCGTTTGAAATCACAGAAATTGTAATTGACGTCGAATCTTTGAATGTTCAAAAAGATTATGACGGTTCAAGAGATGTGACAATCAGAGAATTTACAGAAAAGATTCCGGGCGAAGATGTTTCAATTCTTGCAAGATTTGACAATCCAAACATTGATGTGGGCAAACATGTCGACCTTTATTTGAATGGTGTTGACAAAAAGAATTACACACTTTCAGCATCAAGTGTTGAAAACGGAATAATCAGACAAGCAACTGCAATCGTCACACTTTCAAAACTTGAATACACATATGGGCAAATAAACAACATTTCAGCCTATGAATTTCCATTCAGTGTCACATCTGGTGGCAGGGCGCTTTCATCAACACAATATTCTGTTGATGTTGAAATTGAAAATGCAAAATACACATCTTCTTTGAAAAAATATTTGGATGTGGGGCAATACACAATTAAAGTAAGCGGGGAGAATGATTATTACACCATTCAAGAAACATCATTTACAATCACTGTGACAGCGCTTGCACAATCGCTTGTGTTTGAAAACAACGGCGTGATAAGTGTGGGCTATGGCACTGCGGCAGCGCGAGGCGACACATACACTTACACCATGACAAGCACACTTGGGGAAACTTTTGAGGTGATTTTAAAGCGTGATGAGGGCTCTTCGATTGGGTTTTACAGAATCCATTCAACAGATTTTGAGTGTCAAGATTCAAACTACACATTAAGCGTCAACGACAGATCTGCAAGGGGTGCATTCCAAATCACACGCCAAAGCGACAGAGTGTTTGTTCTCTTTGATGATGGCACAACAATATTTGAAGAGCGTTACAACGGCTTTGAATACAACAAAGTGGAATTGACGACAAAAGGTGACGAGTATTATCTGACAATTTCTCACACTTCTGGACTTTCAACGCCGCTTGAAAAGGAACTTGGATTTTTCTATTATGAGGGAGGAGAATATAAAAAGGTTGACGAGGATTTTGACATAATTGGCTTCCAAGCCACACTTCAATTTTTGAGTTATCCACTCATTAAACAGCGCGGGGATTATTACATTCAAGCCTTAAGTGCAACTTCTTCCACTCACGATGTGAAATTAGGCAAAGACGGAACGCGTTATGCATTCACTTTCACCATTTCACAAATTGAACTGCAACTTAAAGAAGAATTTGCCACAAAGATTGAAAAGCCGTTTAATTTCCAAGATGCAGTTTATGAATATGCCGATGCAAGCGAACTTTTCCAAAATCTCACCGTGGAAGATGGCGTTTCAGCAACGGTTAGATTCTTTACAGATGACGAGTGCACAAATCCTGCAATATTTGTTGGAGATGGTTATCGAGTTGCCATCACATTGGATGGGGAAAATAAAGACAACTATTTCTTGCCAGATTATTTGGCAATGCCAGATGATGAGCCGGCGGAAAAGGTTGAAAGAGTTGTGACAGGAAGCATCACACTTGCCAAAGTGACCTTCTACATCAACAATCTTTCATTTACATATGGCGAAGAATTTGATTTAAACAGTTTCATCGAATATGACCTTGGCTTTGAGGGTTTTGATGTCAAAAAATACACAGATCAGCATCGTCAGTGGGAACTTGGACTTAATTATAAGTATAATGGAGAGATGAGTTCTTCTGGAAATTTGCCAGCAGGGCAATATGACCTTATGCTTACTTTCAGAGCCACCGATTTTGTTGCCACAAAATATGTTGTGGACAATGCTGAAAGTGACACATTCTCTGCAAAACTTACAATCAAGCCAAAACAATTGCAACTTGTTGAAACAACCACAAGTTTTGATGAGATGTTCGTCAAAACCTATGATGAAACGGCGGATGTCAAAGGTGCATTCACAGACGGAGCGGCAAACTTCAACATTTCTGGCGGATTGCAACTTGATGATGTCCAAGTTTTAAGTGCGGCGTTTGAAGATGCAAAAGTTGGAAATCCAAAGAAAGTGAAATTCACCCTTAAAGGTGAAGATAAAGACAACTATGTGCTTGAGGACTATGACTATGGCGCAATCAATCCAATTGAAATCGACATTCACTTCAATTATGAAAAACCTATCGTTTCAAATGTAGAACGAAATGGCTTGCCACAACTTAAAAGCATAGGCTTCCCATTTATTTCTCAAAACAATCTTGTATCCAATTCCATGGACGAAAAAACGAAGGTGGGGAGTTTCCCAACCATGCTCTATGACAATCCTGGCTT
Organism: uncultured Clostridia bacterium; assembly: GCA_947629505.1. GTDB lineage: Bacteria > Bacillota > Clostridia > Christensenellales > UBA1242 > Caccovivens. The sequence continues at coordinate 57,101 of CANRDW010000001.1, read as the reverse complement.
TGATTTTGACTATTGGACAATAGATTTTAAAATTGTGGATAATCAAACAAAAGTTGACAAACTGAAAGAGATGATTGCAAGTGCAGGGCTTATTTTGGATGAGCGTTCAAATGAGGCAGAGGGGCTTTACAAAATCCATGTTGCAAACAACAGCAAAACAGTGGAATTTATAAGATTGCTTGTCAATGACGCAGAAAATTTCCCAGAATTTTACTTTAAATCAAACGAAAAAATTACAATTGACTTCCAGCCTAATTGGAGTGCGACAACAGCACAACTTGATGTCACAGTCACCGATGAAAATGGGCGAGAATTGTCACTTGGGCTTGTGAGTGTCAATGAAAACGCAGACGCTGACAACTACACAGGTGAATTTGGTTACAACGCAGCCGTTACAGTTAAAATAAAGGCAAATCCACACGCATTCTATTTTGGCTTCTATATTCTCACAGACGGGCAGTGGAAAGACGCACAAGAAATTGAGGGCGTCAACATCACTTATGCTGACGGCGAATATGACATGCAACTTCAAATGAAAATCACCGAAAATACACAAATGCAAGTGAGATTTTCAGTGCAAAAAGTTGCAGTCAACATCTCTCTTGTGGGCTTTGACAATGCAGAACTTTCTTCTTCAACCTTTGTGGATGACGAAAACGATAAGATTTACACATGGAATACAGATTACATCACTTTGCAGACCTTTGCAGCAAGTTCTCTTCCAAATATAGTGCGCACAGGCTATCAGCACACGGGTTACACCTGTGATGATGTTGCTTTGGCAGACGAATTTTTAAGTGAACTTGTCAAGGAAGACAATCAGTCCACATCCATAACTCTTGTTCCAACGTTTGAAAGACAAAAAATCAATGTCACACTTAACTTCAACCATGATAATGTTGAAAATGTGACAATCGTTGTGGAATATGGGCTTTCATACAGTTCAAGTGAGGATTGGAATACATACAAAAATCCAAAACGTGATGGCTTTAAATTTGCAGGCTGGCATAAAGATGGCGTTTTAATAGATGAAGATAAAAACGTTGTCACCGAAGCACACACACTGACAGCGCAATGGGAAGTTAACACATATACAATCAAATTTGTTGTTGAAAATGCAGAATTGGAAGACGCTTCTCACAGTTTTGAATTTGACGGAACAAACACATATCAAGCAGATAATGTTGAATATGCCGAAAAAATCACATTCAGAGTGTCAGCAGAGGCGGGCTATATGCTTTCAACCACATGGGCGGAAGATTTTGAAGTTGTGTTTGCAGATGATGCCACAAACACCAACGCAAACATAACATTCACAATGCCAAATTATGAAGGCGATGTTTATGAATACACTCTTCCAATCATTCCAATCTCAAACAGAGTTACAATAAACGGCGACAACATCGCACTTGTTGAGGCTTACAACACAACCATAAGTGAAGATATTGATGTGACAGCAAATGTGTTCTATGTTCCAACAGACAATCGCTTCACAATCACACTCACAGCAGAGAAAGGCTATGAATTTGAAAGTGACATAACAATTTCTGTTGAGGGCGTCACAAAATCTGTAAGTTTAGTTGAAAAACAACTTGTCATTGAAATTGAAAGCATAAACAGTGATATTGAAATCAATGTTACAACAAAGCGCAGTCTAAACGATGTTACAATTGCTTTCAACACAATTTCACAAATCAAAAACATCATTGTTGGTGGCACAACCTATTCAGCACTTCAAAGTTTGCAGCCATTCCAAGTTGTGACAGGTGAAAGTTTTATATTCTTTGTCACATTTGAATATGGCTACACTTTCAGCAGCGTGGAAAGTGACGAGTTTACACATTCTGAAATGCTTGATGACAGCGGGCTTTATGAAGACGGCGTTTATAAAATCACCCTTTCAGACATCAACCAAAGCGGGACGGTGACAATCTTCTCTACAACTGCAAAATTCACAATTTCAGCAGAAGTCATCACTTGGGACAACAATCACGATCGTGTCTTTGTTGATGGGAACATTGCCTATGTGGATGGTGGCACAGAGCCTGTGAGCACTGACTATCACAACACAGTCACATTCACATACACTGAAGCGGCAAATTATTATTTTGCAGGCTGGTCACATGACGGGATTGAAATTTTCAGCAACCTCAAACAACTTGCCTACACAGTTGAAAGAGATGAAACAATCTATGCAATCTTCTCTGCATCACAATACATGTTCTCTCTTGGAACATTAAGCAGAAGCGATGTTTCAGTTGGCTCGCAGATGCAAACAATTTACACAGAACTTCGCGGACTTTCCGCCGGCACTTACACTGACATTGACGGCAGACAGTTGCAAGATGTTCAGATATATTTTGGAGCAAATGCAGTTGTGTTGTTCAATGTTCCACAAGGGTTTGTTTATGCTGGCTATGGCTATTATGGCACGGATGACAATTTTGTGTATATAAGCCAAGATGCAAGAAATGAAAGAACTGTTGAAGTGAACATCACAACTCAAAACATCGGTGAGGGCGTGTTTAAGATTTACTTTGTTGTTTCTGCTTACAGCGTGACATTTGATGTTCAAACTCAAATAAGCATAAATTCAAACCGTGAAAACAATGACACCGTTGGCATGGCACAACTTGTTGGTGAAAATGGCGAAGAAGTTAAAGCAAATGGCTACATCGAGGGCTCACGAACACACTATCAAAACAACGGTGCGATTGACTATCACAATTTCTCAATTGTTGCTTACACAGGCGATTTTGTTTATATTCGTGTTGTCGTTCAGCGCGATGGCTATGTTTTTGACAGAATTGTTTGCTCAGAAAATGGCGTGATGATCACACAGTCAAATAATGATGCATCCATCTATCAAATTTCAAACTTTGTTGGGGCGATTGACAAGAGAATAAATTTATATGTTGTGTTTAAGCCTATCGTGAACTTGGTTGAACTCTCCTTTGAGGATAAAGGCAATGTTGTTGAGGGCGGAATCTTTGAAGTGACCGGCGCAAGTGATTTGGATGACTCCATGATTTCAACCTCAGGCAATGGAGAGCCTCGTGTCAATGTCTATGCACTCACAGACAGCAGATTTGTCGTTCGAGCTTACATTAAACTTGGATATTATGTAAATGATGCTTCAAATTTGGTTATTGTAGATGAAAATGGCATTGTTGAAGAGGGCGCAACTTACACAAGATTTACAGAAGCACAAATTCTTGAATCTGGCTTCACAGGAATGTTGACTTTCAACGTGTCAAAATTCTTGCACGCACAACAAATCAGAATTGTGTTAAATTCTTCAACATACACAGTTAAATTGCGTGATGGAAGCACAGTGGAAAGTGACGGCGGAACTTTGCTTGCAACCATCAAAAATGTGGAATTTGGAGGAATAATCGACCTTACAAAACTCAGCGACATCCAACTTGAAGAGGACGGACTTTCTGTTGTTGGCGGAAAACTCAACATTATTGTCAGACGCAGTGGCTTCAACTTTGAGGGCTATTTCACACAGCCAAAAGGTGCAGGAGTGAGATATTTTGACTCAGACGGCAATTTGCTTTTGACATGGCAAGAAAGTGGCTATTCTTTCAATCAACAGACAAAAGTTTATGAAAGAAGTGCAAACGCTCATTTCAACGAAGTGACGGGAGAAGTTGAAATTTCACTTTATCTTTACATGAGCTATCTTAAAACAAGAATAAGATTCTCAATCATCCCTGACATTCAAACAAACATCACAGCACAAGATATCGTCACGGGCGTGGATGTGTATAATTCTTGGTATTATTCATCTCAGCCACTTTACATGGAAGTTTCTTTTGGAACAAACATCTATTTCAACGCACCAGAAATTGCAGGTTTTGCATTCTATCGTTTTGTAATCAATCAGCGTCCTGCAGGTGGCGATTGGTTTGCCCCAGCATATTCTTACAGCGAACGCACCCCATGGTCAACCAATCAACTTGACAACTTTGTTGAATGCGAAGTGCAAATTGTTTACTTTGCACAAGTTGACATCAGAATTATCGGCGGTGAAGCAAATGCAAGCATCACTCAGCAAGACAGCAACTCGCAAGCACTTGTTTTGTTGAATAAATTTTATGTTGACACGTCAAAACAATTCACACTGACTGCCGAAGCGGTTGAGGGTTATCAGTTTATCAGTTGGACAAACATGAGCACAGGTTACACAAGCGGCAGAGCGACAATCACACAACAAATCCAAACACATGTTATTTTCATCATGGTTTTGGAAGGATTGCCTGTGGATTTGGATTTCAGCGAATATCAGGCAAGATTTGGGCAGATCATTCAAATCAACGTGACGCCAAAGAATGATGTTAAAACTTCTTATTCACTTGGACATTACAACAATGTTGGTGAATTTGTGAAAGATGTGACAACATTCAGGGCGCATGTAGGTGACAAAGTTGAGTTTGTTTTGAATGTGGAGCGTGGCTTTGCAGTCGTTTGGGAAAATCCAGCAAACATGACCTTAGACCACTTTGAAAATCAAAGATATTATTTCACTTTGATGCTCTCTGGAAATATTGCAGGTGACGATACTTTGCAAATTTTGCCGACATTCCGCGATGAGATATTGTCAGTTTACATCACTGAAAAGTTTGCAGATGACCAGATTATTGACAACGCAATTGACCTGAACAGCGTTCTTTCAGCGGGCAGACTTACAACTGTAAATGGTGGAATGATTGGCGTTTTGACTGTTGACAGAGATGCAGACCTTGTGATTTTGGCACAACTCAATCAAAAATACAAGATTTCAAACATTATTATTGAAAATTATGGACTTGTCTATAGTGATATCGATGAGATTTATCACAATGGAAGAATAGAGATCAGCAAAGAATATCGTGACAGCAAAGTTGAGCCAATTATTGGCACAATTTCACTCACTGTTGAATATTCAAGAATTATGTGGGAAGACGATGTGCTTTTGGATGTCATATTTGATGGCGAGGGCACAATCAAAAATCCATATCAAATCTCAAATCTTTCACAACTTGCTCGAATGATGCAACTTGTAAATTCTGGCGCAGTCAACGAAAGTGGCGCAAGATATAAAGATGCTTGTTATGTGCTGACGGCAGACCTCGACCTTGCAGACAAATTCTGGACGCCGATTGGAACTGCTGAAAACAGTTTTGGTGGACAATTCAACTTCAACAATCACACAATCAAAAACATTCAACTTTCAAGGACGGACTATTCACCAATTTACAATGACGGCTTGTTTGGAAATTTGACGGCAAACGCACGCATCATTTTAAGTGAAACATCTCTTTGGTATGTATATCTCATCGTGGGCATCGTGGTTGGAATTGTTTTACTGCTTGTGATTTTGATGGTTGTAAATCACAACAAGAAAAAGCGCAGAGAAGAACTCTCAAAGAGATAAAATATTTTTGCAAAAAAATAAATATAATAAAGCAAGGAGTTTCTATGAACATCTTCCTTGCTTTTTTGTTTTTAGGGCTTGTCCAAGGGCTGACAGAATTTTTGCCCGTGTCATCTTCGGGGCATCTTGTTTTGTATTCAAAAATTTTCCATGTCGAAGAAAGTCTGTTTTTGTCTATTCTTTTGCATGTTGCTACACTTTTGTCGATTGTTGTCGTTTTTTATAAAGATATTTGGCAGATGATAAGACATCCATTTTCCAAACAGACGATTTTCCTTGTGGCTGCCACAATTCCAACTTGCATTATTGTGCTTGTGCTTATGCCACTTGTCAAAGCCTCTTTCATGGGCGGAGCGCTGCCCGTCTGTTTTGTGATAACTGCCACAATTTTACTCTTTTCAGATATGCTTTCAAAAAAGAAAGATGAGCCTCTCAATTTAAAAACTGCAATCTTCATGGGCATTGCGCAAGGCTTTGCAGTTTTCCCGGGGATTTCGCGTTCGGGCAGCACAATTTCTGCCGGGCTTTTGTGTGGAAAAAACAAAGAAGAAGTGGCAAAATTTTCTTTTCTGATGTCAATTCCCGTTATTTTACTGTCGCTTGTCATGGAAGTTTATGAAATTTGCGCACTTGGGCAGAGCGTGACGATGGAATTTCTGCCGACAGCACTTTCCTTTCTGACGGCATTTTTAGTGGGCATTTTTGCAATTAAAGTTATGTTGAAACTCACTTCAAAATACAGTTTAAAATATTTTTCATATTATCTTGTTGTAATTTCCATTGTGTCACTGTTTTTTATTTAAGCATATTAAAAACACCTGTTAAATATATATAAAAAAGAGGTGTATTTTGGAATTCTATCAACAGGATATAAAAAGTTGTCTGTATAATTTAAAATCGAGTTTGTCTGGGCTTTCCTCGGCGGAAGTTTCAACTCGAATTGATGCCGCAAAAAATTTAAGCATAGAAAAAAGCAAAAAAAGTTCGTTTTTATCAAAATTTTTGACGCAGATTAAAGAACTTATGGTGCTTGTGCTTTTAATTTCCGGAGTAGTGTCAATCGTCATCGGCGTGACGGAAAATTCAAGCAGTGAAATCATAGACGGGGTGATAATCCTTGGAATTGTGATTATGAATGCGCTTTTTGGGGTCTATCAAGAGCGCAAAAGTGAAAAGGCGATTGAAAGTTTAAAAAACATGACCAAGCCTCAGACAAAGGTGCTGCGCGATGGCAAAGTTTGCAAAATTAAAACCAGCGAACTTGTGTATGGAGATATCGTCTGTTTGGATGCGGGCAGCATTGTGCCAGCCGACCTTAGATTGCTTGAAAGCGTAAATTTAAAAATCAACGAAAGTTCGCTGACAGGCGAAAGCGAAGCGGTGGAAAAACATTGCGACATCACCTATGAAAAAACTATTCCGCTTGCTGACAGAAAGAATGTGGCATTTCAAGGCAGCGTGGTTGAAAATGGACATGGCAAAGGGCTTGTGTATGGCATTGGCAAAGAAAGTGAACTTGGAAAAATTGCACAAAGCATAAAAGAAACAAAAAAAGAACTCACTCCTCTGCAAAAAAGCATCCAAGGGGTTGGCAGAGTTTTGACATACATCATTCTTTTAATGGCAACCGTCACATTTATTTTGGAAACGATTGCAAATCCCTCTCAAATTTTGCAGGCATTCTTGACGGCAGTTGCAATCTCTGTTGCGGCAATTCCAGAAAGCATGCCGGCGGTGATTACAATCATCATGAGCATGGGCATTTCAAAACTTTCAAAACAAAAAGCAATCATAAAACACATGTATGCCGTGGAAACGCTTGGCGCTTGCGATGTCATTTGCAGTGACAAAACAGGCACAATCACACAAAACAAGATGAAAGTTCAAAAATATTTCACTTTTTTCAAGGAAAATTCGTCTAATTTCGACATTTTTTTGAAAAACATGGTGCTTTGCAACGATGCGCAGCGTGGTGCAAAGGACTTTGTTGGCGGTTCAACAGAGGTTGCACTTTTAAACTTTGCGCAAAAGCACAAAGTTGACATTGAAAAGGAAAGGTTGAAAAATCCACGTATAGATGAAATCTCATTTAGTTCACAGCGCAAAATGATGACAACTTTCAACTCTGTGTCTGGCAAAAGAATTTGTTTTTCGAAAGGTGCGCTTGACAGAATTTTGCAGCGCTGCGACAAGGTGTTGACTGAAAATGGCGCAGTTGAACTTGACGACAACATGAAACAAAGCATTTTGTTTGAAAACAAAAAGATGTGCGAGGATGCACTCAGGGTGATAAGTTTTGCATATCTGCCGTGTGAAAAAATGGAAGAAAAAGGCTTGGTGTTTGTTGGGCTGTGTGGGATTCAGGATCCGCCACGCAAAGAGATTTTGGATGCGGTGAAAAAATGCAAAAAGGCGGGGATGCGTGCCGTGATGATAACGGGCGACTACAAAGACACAGCCTTTGCGATTGCAAAACAGGTGGGGATTGCAACTGACGAAAGTGAAGTCCTCTCGGGTGAGCAGATTGACGAACTTGGCGATGAAGAGTTTAAAAAAGTTGTCGAACATGTGTGTGTTTTTGCAAGGGTCAGCCCTGCACACAAGGTGAGAATTGTTCAAACGCTGAAAGAAAATGGGCATATCGTTGCCATGACAGGAGATGGCGTGAATGATGCTCCATCTTTGAAAAAGGCGGACATAGGCATTGGCATGGGCAAGACAGGCACAGATGTCACAAAAGAAACGGCAGATGTGCTTATCACTGACGACAACTTTGCCACGATTATCGTTGCGGTGGAAGAAGGGCGAAAAATCTACTCAAACATTCAAAAGACAATCAAATATCTGTTTTCTGCGAATATGGCGGAGATTTTGTCACTTTTCTTTATCACAATTTTCTTGCCGGGAAGGACATTTTTGCTGCCCGTTCAGATTTTGTTTGTAAATCTTATCACAGACAGCCTGCCTGCGATTGCACTTGGCATGGAGAGTGTGGAAAGCGATGTCATGACACTTCCTCCACGAAAGAAAGGAGCGGGGCTTTTCTCAGACGGCATGGGAGTTTCACTTTTGGTGCTTGGCGTGGTGCAAACACTTCTCACGCTTGGCGCATATTTGATTGGGCTTTTCTTGGTGGGGCAGCAGACCGCAATCACAATGGCGTTTTACACGCTAAATCTCATTCAACTTTTCTATATGTTCACGGCGCGCACAAAAGGGAGTTGCTTCAAATCCAATCCGTTTAAAAACACCTTTTTCAACATCTCGCTTGGCGTTGGACTTGGGCTGATACTTCTGATGATTGTTACTCCACTTGGCGAAATTTTAAAACTTGCCAAACTTGACGGCTTTTGCTGGGCGATTGTGCTTGTATTTTCAATTTCCATCATTTTCATCGGCGAACTGTATAAATTTGTTGAAAGAAAACTTAAAAAGGCTTCCAAATAGGAAGTTTTTTTATTTTCTTTTGCTTTTTGCATGAAAATATGTTAAAATTAAGATATGAATTTGACCGAAGTGATAAAATCTCAGCAATTTTTCAAAGATTTGACATTAAAAAAAGAGAAAAACATTCTTTCCAATGCCACAATTTTTTTCTGCGATGACGAAGTGACAAGCAAAACAGTTTTGATTTTGACGGCACTTTTGTTTGAATACAAAACCTTTGACCTTATGAATGAAAACAGTGCGGAATTTCTTCGAATTGAAAACGGAGCGGATTTAGATGTCAAAATTTTTCCAAAAGGAAGCGACAAATTGAAAGTGGCGGACTCAAACGAGATTGTTGCGGACTGTTATGTAAAGCCTGTGAATTTGCCATATAAAATTTACATTTTAAACAATTTTGACTATTCCACAGACGAGGCGCAAAACAAACTTTTGAAAGTGCTGGAAGAGCCACCAGAAAATGTATATTTTCTTCTCTCAGCAAAAAGCGAGGACAGAGTTTTGCCAACGATAAGGTCGCGCTGTGACAAAATCAAAATAAATCCACTTTCAAAAAGTGAGATTGAAAAGGTGTGTCAAGATTCGCTTGCGGTTGTGCTTGGCGGCGGGCATTTTGGAAAAACTCTTCATCTCAGCAAAATGGACGATTTGAAAAGTATTGTCAATTTCGCCGTGTCGATTTTGTGCGAACTTAAATCCACCAAACAAGTTTTGCAGTTTTCAAATCAGTTTTTAAACTATCAAAGCGAACTTGACCTTATTTTGAATGTGATTGCACTGTGTTTGGAGGACATTTTAAAACTGAAGTGTGAAAGCGAGAATTTAATGAAACTTTCTATGTATAAAGACGAACTCAAAGAAGTTGAGGCGGAATATTCCGTGCGGGCGATTTGCGAGATTGAAAGGCTTATCACATCACTCAGAGAAAAACTTGAATTTAACGCAAATCTCACTGTCACTTTGGACAATTTTTTACTTAAAATTTTGGAGGTTAAATACTTATGCAAATAGATGTTGTGGGCGTAAAATTTAAAAACGGAAACCATGTTTATTCTTTTTCGCCGAATGGACTTAAAATCAAAAAGGGCGACTATGTGATTGTAGAAACGGAAAAGGGCGGCGACCTTGGAGTTGTGATTAAAGAAACTTACAAGATAGACCCCGCAAGTTTAACCTCGCCACTTAAAAATGTGTTGTCTATTGCCTCAGAAAAAGTTGTCAAAGATGCGGAAAAATTTGATGAGCAGGCGCAAAAACTTTATTCAACAGTCAGAAAGGTTGTCAAAGAAAGCGGGCTTGAAATGAAAGTTGTCAAAGTTGAGGCAAGCTATGACAATTCGCGCTACATCATCAATTTCAGCGCTGAAAACAGAGTGGATTTTCGCGACCTTGTGAAAAAACTTGCCGAAGTTTTGAAAAAGCGCGTTGAACTTAGGCAGATTGGCAGCCGTGACGAAGTGAGAATGCTTGGCGGCTTTGGGCCGTGCGGAAAAGTTTGCTGTTGCGTGCAAAACTTTGGCGAATTTGACCACGTGTCCATGAAAATGGCAAAAAATCAAAACTTGTCACTCAATCCAAACAGCATTTCGGGCTTGTGCGGAAAACTTATGTGCTGTTTGGCGTATGAAAATCCAACCTATCAAGAGGCAATTAAAGTTATGCCAAAGATAGGCACAAGTGTTTCCACCAAAGACGGCAACGGCACAGTTGTGTTCAATGACCTTTTGAAAAGGGAAGTGGATGTCAAGTTTGTCAAAGGCGATGAAAGTGAAATCAAAACCTTTGCACTTGAAGATATAAAATTCAAAAGAGAAAACTAACAAATGAGAGAAAATTTGCAAAAAAACGATGTTTTTTTAGAAAAAAATGAAAGAATTGAAGATTTGCAGTGTAAAAATCTTAAAATAATCCAAAATGCAGACCTTTATACTTTCACTTCGGACAGCGTTGTGTTGGCAAATTTTGTCAAAACAAAAAAAGATGATTTGTGCGTTGAGATTGGCGGCGGATGTGGAGTGATTTCAATCTTGGTGCAAGCCAAAAATAAACTCAAAAAGATTGTCACATTTGAAATCCAAAAGCCCATGGCAGAACTTTTGCAAAAAAACATAAATCTAAATTCTTTGAAAGACAAGATTGAAATTGTTTGTGACGATGTTAAAAATTTTGCAAAATATGTCGAAAAAGCCGATGTTGTGTTTTCAAATCCACCTTATTTTAAAGTGACAAATTTTAAACAGAGCGAAGTGAAAAAGATTGCAAAAGAAGAAGTTTTGCTTCCGTGCGATAAACTTTGTCAGTGCGCTGCAAAAATGCTGAAAAGCGGCGGAGCGTTTTATGTTTGTTATCCTGCAAGCCGCGCGTGTGAACTTGTTGTGAATTTGTCAAAGGTCAAACTCGCTGTCAAAGAGATGTTCTTCACTGAAAACGGCAAAGGCAAAGTGCAAACTGTGTTTTTAAAGGCAGTGAAAGACGCAAAGGAAGAAGTGAAGATTCATCCAAACCTTGTCACAAATAATGAAAACGGGGATTATCTTGAAGTTCTGCACACAAAATATTTTGTGTGATTGACAATCAATTTTTTCTTTGATATAATTTTTAAAAGGAGAGAGAAATATGAATCACAAAGTGTATATTCAAGCCATGAAACAACAAAAGGCTGCCGAAGAGGCAAAGCGCAAGGCTGAAAAAGAACAAGCGCAAACAAAACAACAAAAAGAAAGAGAAAAATAAAAGACTGAAAATTCAGCCTTTTATTTTTTCTCACATGTTTTAATCTTTTATGTCTTTAAGTTGTTCTTTAAGCAACTCAAACATTTCATCAACCCATTTATCAAATTCTTTTTTTGTCATCACAACTTTCCTCCCAAGTCTTTGATAATTTTTGCTGCTTTGTCAACGATTTCAGCTTTTTTGAAACGTTCGGCTTCATGTTCGGCTTTTTCAGCCTTGCGCTTTGCCTGATAGGCAGCTATTTGTTGTTCTTTGATTGCAATATTTTGTTTCTCTTTTTCAATTTTATTTGAAATCATATCATAAACTTGTTTTGTGTATTCTTCAACTTCTTCTAAAGAACCTTTTTCTGAGCATAAATCACGTTTAATTCCATTGGCAATTTCTTTTAAACATTTTTCAACTTCTTTTTTGTCTTCAGCGAATAATTCAGTTGGGAGTTGTTCAAAATCTTCCGGATGTCTTCTTAACCAAAAGTATAAATCAACATAACTACCATTGTCGTTTTTTGTCATTTTTATAGATGTTGGCAAAACAACGTCATTGCGAAGATCAAAGTATGTCCATTTGTTCCCTATTCTAACAGGAACAAACCAACTGTCATTCACATCAAGAGCATCATCAAAGTATTCTTTACAACATCGATTCGATGTTGGATTGTAATAAGTCCATTTTTTGCCGATTCTAACAGCTGCAAATTGACCATCAAAATTTCTAACCTCATCAAATTCTTGTTCACAAAGTTTCTCAGTTGATGCTTTATAATAAGTCCATTTTTTGCCGATTCTAACTGCTGCAAATTGACCAGAAGTACCTCCAAACTCATCAAATTTTTGTTCACAAAGTATTCCAGTATGTTGATTGCAAAAAGTCCATTTTTTGCCGATTCTAACTAATGCATAGTTATTAGGAGCCTCTATAAACTCATAAAACTCATCAAATTTTTCTTTACAAAGTTCTCCAGTTGAAGGATTGTAAAAAGCCCATTTTTTGCCGATTTTAACCACTGGAAGGCCATTTGTTTTAACATTAATATCATAAAATTTTTCTTTACAAAGTTCTCCAGTTGAAGGCTTGAAAAATGTCCATTTTTTGCCGATTCTAACTGCTGCAAATCCACCATGAATATCTCTAACAGCATCAAATTCTTGTTTACAAAGTTCTCCAGTTGAAGGTTTGAAAAATGTCCATTTGCCTTTGATTTTAACGGCGGCAAAGCCTTCATTAACATATTCAACCTTATCAAATCTTTGTTCGCAAAGTTTGCCTGTATTTGTGTTTTTAAAGGTCCATTTGCCGTCAGCAAGTTTTACAGGCTCAAAAATATCTTCTTCCATAATATTCCCCCTTAATTACCCTTATCATAACACGGGGGGGGGTAATTGTCAAGTGGTTTTTAAAAAATATTAAAAAAGTGTGATAAAAAAAAGACTGAAATTTCAGCCTTTTACTTTATTTCTGTATGCCACTTCTTGTTGCATGAGTTCTTTAAAAACATCGTCTGCATAATCCATTGCCGTTTTGTTTTTCTTGTCCTTTAATGTCAAATCAATTCCGCAATGTATCAAAAGTGAAGCGGCGGTGTATTTTTTGTTTTCCAAAGCGTAGATAAGCCCAGATTTTTTTGTGACTGTGGATGTGACATTGATATCTCCGCCCAACTCAATATAGTCCGCAATTTTGGCGCATTCACCCAACATACAAGCAAACAAAAACCTGCAAGCGTTTGGTTTTTTGGTTTTCTTTACAGTGGTGATTCCTTTTTCCATATAAATATTTTATATCTAAAAAAAACCTTTGTCAAGGGGTGTTTTTAAAATTTTTACATGATTTTACACAGCAGGCACGCCACAATTGTGCCCACAAAACTGCAAACGAGCGCCACGGGGATGGCATACAACAGTTTTTTAACTTTTGTTTGACTTATATACACGGTTGCGACATAGAAAATTGTTTCACTGCAGCCCATAATCACGCACGCGCAACGGCTGATGTAACTGTCCGCCCCATACTGCGTGAAAATGTTTTCCAAAATCCCATAACTCCCGCTGCCCGTGAACGGGCGAAGTAGCACCAATTCCACAAGTTCGGATGGCACGCCAAGTGCGGTGAATACGGGTGAGAGAATTTGTGTGAGAAAGGTTGTGATTCCGCTCACGCGCAAAAGTGTTGTGGCAATCAAAATTGTTGCAATATATGGAAAAATTTCCACCACAAGTTTGATTGCACCCTTTGCACCTTTGACAAAGGTGTCATAGGTGTTAATTTTCTTGAAAAGGCAATAGATGAAAATCAAAATAAACAAAATCGGCAAAATGTAAACATCAATCATCTTTTGCGCCTCACTTTGCTGATGAGTTTAACAAGCAAAATCCCCAAAAACGTTGTGACAAAAGTGGAGATAAGTGTTGGCAAAATTATGTCGGACGCACTTGTCGAGCCTGCCGCTGTGCGAAGCCCAATCACCGTTGTTGGCAAAAGTTGAATGGATGTTGCGTTGACTACAATCAGCATAATCATGGCAAAATTCGCTTTTCCCGAGCCGTCATCCAGCGCCTGCATTGCTTTTATTCCCATGGGCGTGGAGGCATTTCCAAGGCCAAGCATGTTGGCGGACACATTCATTGCGATGAGTTTTTGAGTTGTCTTATCTTCCACTTTGAAAATTTTTCTGATAAGCGGGCTTAAAAAATGCGCAAGCTTTTCGCCAATTCCGCTTGCATCCACAAGTTCCATAAAGCCCAGCCACACGGCGTAGATTGCGCAAAGTTCAATGCACAGTTCCAGCGCGTCAGTGGATGCGGCAAGCATTTCGCTTAAAAGTTCGCTTGGATTTAAAATCAAAAGCACAAGCATGCTTAAAAGCATCATCATCGTCCAAAAGAAGTTCATGGCATTATATATGCAAAATTTGGCGAAAAAATGAGTAAAACAGCGTTTTGATTGACTTTTTGGCGGCGTTTTGCTAAACTAACTGCATGAAACCGGTGGATGTGCATGCACACCTTTGTGACGAAAGATTTGACGCCGACAGAGAAAGTGTGCTTGAAAGAATTGAAAACGAACTCGAATTTGTCATCTGTGCAAGTTCGGATATTTCATCGTCAAAAAACAGCGTCAATCTTGCAAAGAAGTGCGATTTTGTCTATTGCACAGTTGGGGTGCATCCAGAAGATGTTGAAAATTTCGACTTAATTGAAGTTGAAAAACTCGCCAAAAATGAAAAAGTTGTGGCAATCGGCGAGATTGGGCTGGACTATTTCTATTTGAAAGATTTGCAGCCGGAAGAAGTTGAAAGACAGAAAAAATTGCAAAAAAATGCGTTTATTTTGCAAATTGACCTTGCAAACAAGTTGAATTTGCCGATTGTGGTGCACAGCCGTGACGCCATGGGCGACACGCTTCAAATTTTACAGAAGCACACGCCGAAAAGGGAAAGTTTGCTGCACTGTTACAGCGGAAGTTTGGAAAGCGCGCAACAACTTTTGAAACTTGGCTTTTCTTTTTCCTTTGGCGGCGTGACAACCTTTAAAAATGCAAGAAACGTGCAAGAAGTTGTGGCAAATCTGCCGCTTGAGAAAATCATGCTTGAAACGGACTGCCCTTATCTTGCGCCAGAGCCTTTCCGCGGCACTAGAAATGAGCCGCAAAATGTCAAATATGTTGCGGACAAGATTGCAAAACTTAAAAACACAAGTTATGAAGAGGTTGTTTCCGTGACAACTCAAAATGCAAAAAGGTTGTTTAAAATATGAGCGAGTTTAATTTCAAAAAAAAGTTTGGGCAAAACTTTATATCTGACAAAAATCTTCTGTCGGCAATCGTCACAGATGCGGGCGTTTCCAAAAAAGACGAAGTTTTGGAGATTGGCGCGGGCGCGGGCAGTTTGACGCAAGAACTCTCAAAAGCGTGCAAAAAAGTTGTTGCTTTTGAGATTGACAGTGACCTCATGCCCGTTTTGACGGGGCTTGAACTGAAAAATGTGGAGTTTGTTTTTGCCGATTTTATGAAAATTCCTATGGGCGAAGTTGAAGAAAAGTTTGATGGCAAATTTCATGTTGTGGCAAATCTGCCTTATTACATCACCACTCCAATCATTTTCAAACTTTTTGAAGAAAGCGAAAAGGTGTCAAGCCTTACAATCATGGTGCAAAAAGAAGTCGCCGAGAGGCTTTGTGCAAGTGCGGGCGGCAAGGACTATGGCGTTTTGACGGTTATGACAAATTTTTATGGCACGCCAAAAATCACACGAACGATCGGCAGGCAGATGTTTTATCCTGCGCCAAATGTTGACAGCGCACTTGTGAATATAAAACTTGAAAACAAACACAAAGATGTTGACAAAGCAAAGTTTTCAAAACTTGTAAAACAATGCTTTTCAATGCGCCGCAAAACTCTTTTAAACAATCTTGGCGGGATGTTTTCAAAGCAAAGTTTAGTCGAAAAATTTGGCGAAGAATTTTTGAAAAGACGTGCAGAAACGCTTACACTTGAAGAATTTTTGGATATGTATAAAAAACTTTATTAAAGCACAATTTTTGTGCTTTTTTAATATAAAAACACATGACAAATGAAGAAAAAGTGCTGTTTGCAACATCTATTGCCGTGGAACTTGCAAAGGGGCTGAGTGTGGAAGAAATCGAGGATTTGAGAAACCTTATCAATCAAATTTCATGTTCGCTTTCCACGATTTTAAGCTGCAATTACAGTGCGCTTAAAAGAAAATCACTCTCTTAAAAAAGTCACGCAAAGTGGCTTTTCTTTCAAATCGTTTAAAGTTATGCCGTTTGCCACACACTTGCCATCTTGATTGAAAAGGCAGTGCGCTTTGCAGTCAATCACAATCGTTGCCGAGTCGCGCTGCGGGGCATACACGGGCGGAGTGTCAGAAAAAATCTTTTTTGTCTTGTCGTCAACGGGTTTATCAGATTTCACATATTGTGAACACTCCAAACTTTTTTTAATCAAAATCTCTCTGGCTTTGCAGGTGTAACGGTCGTTGAATTTGCAGGTTGTTTTGCGGCATCTTATATCCATTTTCTTCTCCTTGAGATAATTGTTGCCAAATCTTGACAAAACAAACAAATTTGTTGTAAACTTGTTCCAAAGGGGAAGAGTATGAGAGTTGTTTTACTTAAAGATGTGAAAGGCACGGGCAAAAAGGGCGAAGTTAAAGAAGTTGCAGACGGATTTGCGAAAAACTTTTTGCTTAAAGGCGGCTATGCAAGGCTTGCGGACAACAGCGCATTGAGTGAAAATAAAATACAAAAGGATGCACAGGCTTATCACAAACAGCAAGAATTTTTGGCTGCGAAAGAACTTGCAAAGAAGATTGAGGGCAAAACGATCACACTTAAAATCAAATGCGGCGAAAATGGAAAGACTTTTGGCAGTGTTTCAAGCAAAGAGATAAGTGACGAACTTGAAAAACTTGGCATTGTTTTGGATAAGAAAAAAATCGAGTTGAAAGAGCCTATCAAGGCGGTGGGTGCATACAACCTTGTTGCAAAAGTCTATCCAGAAGTTTCCGCAAAATTTGTTGTCAATGTTGAGGCGCTTTAAAAAGTTTTAATTTAAAATCTGTGTTATTCTTGCACAGATTTTTCTTTTATGTTAAAATAGGCTTATGGAAATCAAAGACAAAATCTTTCTTGCACCTATGGCAGGGGTCAGCGATGTGGGCTTTCGGGCAGTTGCTTCCTCTTTTGGCGCAGACGGAACTGTCACGGAAATGCTTTCAGCACGCGCCATGGCACACAATCCAAAAAAGACAGAGTTTATGACCTTGACCACAGAGCAAGAGAAGCTTAAAATTGCGCAGATTTGCGGACATGAAGAAGAATATATGAAAAGGGCTGTTTTAAGCCCACTTCTTGAAAAATTTGACAGTTTTGACATCAACATGGGCTGCCCAGCGCCAAAGATAATCAAAAATGGCGAGGGTGGGGCACTTATGGACAATCTTCCGCTTGCAAGCAAAATAATCTCGGCGGTGAAAAGTGCCACAGACAAGCCTGTTTCCGTGAAATTCAGAAAAGGGCATAAAACGCAAAACTTTCTTGAATTTGGCAGGATGTGTGAAGAGTCTGGTGCAGATTTTGTCACCTTTCACGCAAGGACTGTCGCGCAAGGTTACAGCGGTTTTGCGGACTATGACGCAATCGCATCATTAAAGGCAAAACTTTCCATTCCTGTGATTGGCAACGGCGATGTGAAAGATGTGGGAAGTTTAAAAAAGATGAAAGAAACGGGCGTTGATGCGGTTATGGTTGGCCGCGGCGCTCTTGGCAGACCTTGGCTTTTTGCCACTTTAAAGGGGATTGATATGAAAGTTGACAAGATGCAAGCGATAAAAACTCATATCAGTAGTTTGCGCGAACATTTTGACGAAGAATGGCTTAAAAAATATATAAGAAAACATCTTTTGTGGTATGCTTGCGACCTGCCTACAACATCGGCGCTGAGATTAAAACTTGCGACCTGCGAAGATATTGATGAATGTTTGGCGCTTTTAGAAGATGCTTTTTTAAAGTAACGCTGTTTTGTTTGAAAAATGCTTTGAATATTTTTCAATTTGTTGTAAACTAAACTTATAGGGGTTTGTATGAAAAGAACGATCAGAGATTTAAAGAATATTAAAGGCAAGAAAATTCTTCTTCGCTGTGATTTTAATGTCCCACTCGACCATTGGGGAGATATTTTAAATGACAACCGTATTTTTCAAGAACTTCCAACTCTTCAATATCTCACAGAGCAGGGCGCACGCGTAATAGTCTGCTCGCATCTTGGACGTCCAAAGGGATATGACAAATTTTTGTCACTTTTCCCTGTTGCCGTTTATCTTATGAAATACTTCCCAAACAAAGTGAAGTTTATCGGCAAGGTTGTTGGCAAAGAAGTTGAAAAAGCCGCAAACGAACTTAAAGACGGCGAAATTTTAGTTATTGAAAATTTGCGTTTTTGCGAGGGCGAAGAGAAAAACGACCCGAAATTTGTTGCCGAACTTGGCAAGCTTGCCGACATCTATGTCAACGATGCTTTTGGCACAACTCACAGAAAACACGCCTCAACATATGGCGTTGCACTTAAAAAACCAAACGCAATTGGCTTTTTGATTGAAAAAGAACTCAAAGCATTTGACACCGCCTTTCAAAAAACGGATAAACCTTTTGTTGTTATGCTTGGCGGTGCAAAAGTTTCAGATAAAATTGCTCTGCTTGAAAATTGTGTTGAAAAAGCGGATACAATAATAATTGGCGGCGGCATGGCATACACCTTTTTGCAGGCGCTTGGGCAAAATATTGGCGACTCCATTGTGTCACTTGACATGATTGATGATGCACAACGCATTTTGCAAAAAGCGAAAGAAAATAATGTCAAAGTTGTGTTGCCGGTTGACCATATTGCCCTTTTGCAAAACGGCAAAGTGATTAAAACAACAGAACTGTCCGCTGGAATGACTGCACTTGACATTGGGCCAAAGACAATCAAACTTTTTCAGAAAGAAATCGCTTCTGCAAAACGCATTATGTGGAATGGTCCGCTTGGGAAATATGAAGATCCACGCTTTAGAAAAGGCACAATGAAAATGGTTAAAGCCGTGGCAAAATCTGGGGCTTACAGTGTTGTTGGCGGCGGAGATAGCGTCAGCGCTGTTCAGGCAAGTGGCTATGCCGACAAAATCAACCATCTTTCGACCGGTGGTGGCGCAAGTTTAAAACTTATGGAAGGGAAAGTTTTGCCGGCAATTGAAGTTATTGACACACTTTAAAAAGGAGAAGAAATGAACAAACTTATCATTGGAAATTTCAAAATGAACACAACGCCAAAAGAGTTTAAGGAATATTCCATTACACTTGCAACAAAATGCAAGGGCTCTAAAAACGATGTTGTTGTTTGTCCACCTTTCACACATCTGTCAGTTGCAAAAGAGATTTTAAGCGGCAGTGATGTTGAATATGGCGCTCAAAATATTTGTGAAGAAGAAGCGGGCGCGTTCACAGGCGAAGTGAGTGCAAAGATGATAAAAGATTTGGGCGCAAGTTATGTCATTGTCGGGCACAGTGAAAGACGCGCTAAATTCAAAGAAACAGACCGCCTTATCAACAAAAAAATAAAAACTGCACTTGCAAACGGGCTTAAAGTGATTTTGTGTGTGGGCGAAAGTTTGCAAATTCGTGAAAGCAAACAAGCCGCTGCATTTGTCAGAAAACAGATAGATGACGACCTTAAAGGGATGTATGAAAACGAACTTGAAGGGGTTGTGATTGCATATGAACCTGTTTGGGCAATCGGCACAGGCAAGGTTGCAACGAAAAAAGACATCACCAAAATGGTGGAAGTCATTCGCAAAGAGATTGAAAATCAATTTTCCGCAAAGGCAGCACAAAACATCAATGTCTTGTATGGCGGCAGCGTGAACATAAGCAACTACAAAAACATCATTTCAAACGAGGCAATAAATGGCGCACTTATCGGCGGCGCAAGTTTGAATGTTGACAACTTTTCAGTTATCGCAAGAGAAAATTATTAGGGGAGAGCATGGAACATATCGCACTTTACAGAAAATATCGTCCAAAAACCTTTGACGAAGTGATTGGGCAGGAACACATCACAAAAACACTGCAAAATCAAATCATGAATGGGCAAGTTGGACACGCATATCTTTTCACAGGCACACGCGGAACGGGCAAGACAAGTGTTGCAAAGATTTTTGCACGCGCTGTGAACTGCCTTAACCCTGTGCATGGCTCGGCGTGCGGCGAATGTGAAAACTGCAAACGCTTAGAGCAAGAAAATGACATCAATATCATTGAAATGGATGCAGCATCCAACAACAAAGTTGATGACATAAGAAACATTCGTGAAAAAGTTCGTTTTGCGCCTGTTGGGGCAAAATATAAAGTTTATATTGTGGACGAAGTGCATATGCTCACCGATTCGGCATTCAACGCACTTTTAAAAACGTTGGAAGAGCCACCTGCACATGTCATTTTCATTCTTGCAACAACCGAAGTTCACAAACTGCCACAGACAATCCTTTCGCGCTGCGTGAGATTTGATTTCAGGCTTGTAAGTGTGGACGAACTTTCAAAACATCTTGCAAAAATCTTTGACAAAGAAAAGATTTCATATGATGAAGAGAGTTTGAAAATCATTGCAAGTGCGGGCGAGGGCAGTGTGAGAGACACGCTTTCAATTGCTGACAGCATTGCGTCATATTGCCAGGGCAACATTACAAAAGAAAAGACTTTACAAGTTTTGGGCACAACCGACCACGACCTTATCATCAACTTTTTTGACAAGATAAACGAAAAAGATGTTGGCGGAGTGCTTGCTCTTATTGACGAGATTGAAAAAGAGGGCAAAAATCTTGCTGTTTTTGCAAAGGACCTTTCAAAACATTCAAGAAATTTGCTTGTTTGCAAGTCTTGTAAAAACGCAGAAGAGATTTTAAACTTGACAGACGATGTCTTTCAAATGTATAAGTCACAATCGGAGAAGTTTGAAGAAAAAGACCTTATCAGATATATGCAAGTGTTTTCAAGCGCTGAAAGCGAACTTAGATACACACTTTCAGTTAGATTACTACTTGAGACAACTTGCCTTACTGCCATGCTTGGCTTGGACGCAAAAAAAAACTGAAAATTGAGGTTGACACAACAAAATTGTCCGCCGGCAATGTTTGGGGAAAGATTGTGCTTTATCTTAAAGAGCATAAAAAAGTGGCGCTTCATGTGGCGTGCGGAGATATTACAAATGCACAACTTATTGACGGCAGACTTGTGATTCGCTCTTCAGATGACTTTTTAATTGACGTTTTGGAAAACGGCAGAAAGGACATCGAAGCGGCCATTCGTTGGCAGGGCTTGGATTTGAAGTTTGAAGTTGTGAAATTTGAAAGCAAAGAACAAAAGATTGAAAAAGACATAAAAAAAGCTAAAGACTTTTTTGGCAATAAAGTTGAAATAGAATAAAGGAGTTGTAATATGGGATACGGATTTGGTGGTGGCTTTGGCGGCGGAAATATGCAAGCACTTATGCGCCAAGCACAGAAAATGCAAGAGGATATGAAAAGAATAAGACAGGAGATTGATGAAACAGAATACACATCTTCTGTTGGCGGCGGCATGGTTGAAGTGACTTGCTTTGGAAACAGAACGGTAAAGGCCGTGAGAATAAAAAAGGAAGTTGTTGACCCAGACGATGTTGAAATGCTTGAAGATTTGGTTGTCAGTGCGTTTAACGACTGCATGGCAAAGATAACCGCGGACGAAACATCCAAACTGCCAAATATAGGAATGTGAGATGGAAGAGCCGATTGAAAGACTTGTTGAATATTTCAAAAGTTTGCCAGGGGTTGGGCAGAAAACTGCCCAGCGCTATGCCTTTTATATAATTGAAAACAGCCGTGAAAAAGCGGAAAATTTTGCAAAAGCAATCATTGAAGCGAAAGACAAAGTTAAATTTTGCCGCGAATGTGGAAATTACAGCGCAAAGGACATCTGCCCAATCTGCGAAAAAAGAAATCAAAAAATCATCTGTGTTGTGCAAGAACCAAAAGACATTTTGTCCATGGAGAAAGTGAAGAGTTTTGACGGAGTTTATCATGTGCTGTTTGGCTGCATAAATCCGCTTGAAAACAAAGGCCCAAATGATATAAAAGTGAAAGAACTTTTATCTCGCGTGCAAAAAAATGGCGTGCAAGAAGTAATTATGGCAACAAATCCAGATGTGGAAGGCGAAGCCACGGCAATGTATATTGCAAAACTTTTAAAGCCGCTGGGTGTGAAAGTGACCCGTCTTGCGCAGGGCATTGCTATGGGCAGTGACATTGAGTTTGCGGACGAAATCACACTTGAAAAAGCCTTAAAGTCCAGACAAGAAATTTAAAGCAAAGAAATCTTTGCTTTTTTGTTTTTTTTATGATATACTAAGCCGTGGAGAAAAATATGAACATCAAAAAAGAACTCACAGACATTTTGTGCAGTGTGGCAAAGGAGATGGGGCTTGACGCGTCAAAAATTTGTGTTGTGTTTTCAAATCGACCAGAACTTTGTGATTATCAATGCAATTTTGCCATGCTTGTGGCAAAGGCTTTGGGAGAAAAACCAATTGAACTTGCCGAAAAAATCGTTAAAAATATTGAAAAAAACGCAAAAAATGCGAAAAAATATGAATTTTCTGCAGTTATGCCGGGATTTATCAACATAAAAGTGACAAATTTGGCTCTGTCGGAATTTTGCAATTTTATTAAAAATGACAAGAATTTAGGGGTTGAACAAGTTGAAAAGCCAAGGCTTGTTTTCTTCGACTATGGCGGGGCGAATGTGGCAAAAGAGTTGCATGTTGGACATTTGCGTTCGCCGATTGTGGGCGAGGCGATGAAAAGACTTCACGCCGTTATGGGCGACAGAGTTTTGGCAGATGTGCATCTTGGCGACTACGGACTTCAAATGGGGCTTACACTTTTGCAACTTAAAATTGACGGATTTTTGGACAAATTCTTTGAAAAAAACGCAAAAATTCAAGATTTAGCGCTTGAAAATGTGACACTTGACCTTTTAAACGAAGAATATCCAAAGGCTTCAAAACGCAAAGATGTTGACGAAGAATTTAAAAAGCAGGCGGATGACTTCACATTATATATTCAACAGAAAAAAGAACCATATTATACTATATATAAAAAGATAAAGGACTTGTCCGTTGCGGAAATTCAAAAAAACTATGCGCTTTTAAACACTCAGTTTGATTTTTATTATGGCGAAAGTGACGCGCAAGGCAGCATTGACGAAACTGTGCAAATCTTTGTTGACAAAGCTCTTGCAAGAGAGAGCGAAGATGCGCTTGTTGTGGATGTTGCACTTGAGGGCGAACATATTCCAATTCCAAAGAAGAGTGAAGACGAACCGCAGCGCTACAAAAACCCTATGCCACCAGCGATAATAAAGAAGTATAACGGCGGAGATGTCTATGCTACAACCGACATTGCCACAATTTTAATTAGAAACAGAGATTATCATCCAGATGAGATTATCTATCTGACTGACAATCGCCAAATCATGCACTTTAAACAGGTGTTCAGATGCTGCAAACTTGCGGGCATCTCGCCTGAGAGCCAAAAACTCACGCATATTGCCTTTGGCACCATGAACGGGCAAGACGGCAAGCCTTTCAAGACGCGTTCGGGCGCAACTGTCAAATTCAAAGATGTTGTCAATCTTTTGATTTCAAAGGCGGAAGAAAAACTTGCGTCAAACGGCATCAAAGGTGACAGAGAACTTGCAAGAAAAATTGGTGTGGGCGCAATGAAATTTGGCGACCTTTCAAACACAGTTGAAAAGGACTATGTTTTCGATATTGACAAATTCCTTTCGTTTGACGGCAAGACGGGGCCTTACATTCAATATACAATTGCGCGCATAAACTCCATCCTTTCTAAAGCAAACTTTAAGGGCGGGGAAATCAACATACAAAGCGAAGAAGAAAGAAACATCGCCCTTGCCATATTGAAACTCAACTCAGCATATAATGTTTGTTATGAGGCATATTCGTTGAATGCACTTTGTCTTGCAACTTTTGATTTGGCTTCGGCGTTTTCAACTTTATACAACAATCACAAAATTCTCGCTGAAATTGACGAAAATGTCAAACAAAGTCTGCTTGCACTTTCCCTGCTTGTGAAGGCTTGTCTTGAAAAAGCACTGTGGACACTTGGCATTGACACAGTTGAGAAAATGTAAACTTTTTCAAAAAAATTTAAAAAAGCCCTTTACAAAATCAAATTTTTGTGTTATGATATGGACATGAAAGTTAGATAACATGGAGGTGTTATTATGAGCAATAGAGAAGAAAGAATGCGCGACATCGCAGCAAGAATTGCAAAAGACAGAAGAGAAACAGGATTTGTTACCCCAGAAGAAATATCTAAATCATATCAAATTGACACTGCCGCTGTTTTAAAGTCGGGGCTTGGCAATGAAAAAGCCCTTATGGACAACGGAGAAATCATAAGAAGTTTATAAATTTAAAAAATATCGCAAATTTTGCGATATTTTTTTGTTATTTGTTTTGTTTTTCAAAAAATATGTGCTAGAATATGAATATAAGAAATATTTTATGGGGTGTTTTATATGAGTATTAAAAGGCGTCAATTCTTATATCCATCGATATTTATTAGAGATGAAGATGGCAGTTATCAAGTTATTTTCCCAGATTTAAACATTTACACAGATGGGCAAAATTTGTCAGAAGCATATATCAACGCAAAAAATTTGCTTAAAGTTTATTTCACATATGCGACAAAATATGAAGTTGATTATCCAAAGCCAACAAAGCTTGAAAATATTTTGCCAAAGTGCAAAGATAAAGAAATTGCAATGTATGTTGATGCGATTGTTGAACTCAGCGAATTGTAAAGTGAGAGTGATCTCACTTTTTTTATTTTAAACACAAATTATTTGAAGAAGTTTTCCAAAACACTTGACTTAGTTTTTTTGTTGTGTTATTATATAGCCGACACTTCCTTTGAGGGTGTTAGTTTTTTTGTTAGGAGATAAGAAGATGGCAGCACCAAAACGCAAAATCATCACACTTGAATGCACAGAATGCGGAGAGAGAAATTACTCAACTGAGAAAAACACTTCTGCCAACGCAGAAAGAATTGAAATTAACAAATTCTGCCCAAGATGCAACAAGCGCACAAAGCATAAAGAAACAAAATAAATTTGGAGGAGATATGTCTAAAAAGCAGAAACAACTTGACGCCGAACTTGAAAACAAAAACTCTAAGAAACAAGACCAGATTTCTCAGGGCGTTGCAGTAAAGGGCGACAAGAAAAACAAGGATTCCAAAGAAAAAGACAAAAAGAAAAAGCAACCAAAAGAAAAGAAGGGTGGGCTTGTTAAGAAAGTCAAAGAAACCACTTCAGAACTCAAAAAAGTGACTTGGCCAACTTTTGGCGAAGTTGTGAAAAAGACAGGGGTTGTTATTGCTTTTGTCGTTATTTTTGCCATATTTTTGTTTGGAGTTAACACGCTTTTAGGCGGGCTTGTCAATCTTTTGATGGGCAATCCGTTTTTGGGCTAAATAAGGAGAACGCTATGGAATACATTTATTCAAAAGAGCCAAAATGGTATGTATTGCACACATTTTCTGGATATGAAAATGTTGCAAAAGACAATCTTGAAACAGTTGTAAAGAAATTTCACCTTGAAGACAGAATTTTTGATATTTTAATTCCTGAAGAAGATGTGATTGAAGAAAAAAATGGCAAAAAGAAACTTGTTACAAGAAAAAGTATGCCGTGCTACATCTTAGTTAAAATGATATATGGTGACGACCTTTGGCACAACATCACAAACACTCGCGGAATCACAGGCTTTGTTGGCCCTGCCGGCAGACCTGTTCCACTGACTGATGAAGAAGTTTTGAAAATGCGCCTTGAAAAAATTAAGGTCGAAACAGATGTTGTTGTGGGCGACAAAGTTGAAATCATTGAGGGCCCACTTGACAAACAAATCGGAACAGTTGTTGCAGTAAATCCTGAAGCGGGAGTTGTGACAGTTGTCGTTGAAATGTTTGGAAGAGAGAACAATGTTGAACTTTCTTTCGAACAAATCCACAAAATTGTGTGATAAAGTTGATATTTTTTGAAAATAAAACCCAATTTTCATAAAAATATTGTCCGTTATGACACTAAACTGACTGATTATATATTTTCTTTCCTTATATATAATCAATTTTCAATTTTTCTTTGCGTAGGGCTTTGCCCGGCATGAAAAATTGAAAATCACTTACAGGAAAGAGGATCGGGAAGAGAAACCGACGAAATAGCCGTTAAATTTGCTTGCAAATCGTGTCGGCGTGATGGAGTTGGTGTCTGTCCCAGATATTTTGTGGGAGGACTGTTGCCGGTCCAATTCACCACATTAGGAGGTTTAAAATGGCAAAGAAAGTAAAATCAGTTGTAAAATTACAACTTGAAGCGGGCAAAGCCACTCCGGGACCACCTGTTGGATCTTCTCTTGGACCACATGGTATCAACATTGCGGGCTTTGTAAAAGAATTCAATGATAAAACCGCTTCACAGGCAGGGTTTGTTATTCCTGTTGTGATCACAATCTATGAAGATAGATCTTTCACATTCGAATTGAAAACTCCACCTGCAGCAATCCTTATTAAAAAGGCTCTTGGGCTTGATAAAGGATCTGCTAAACCAAACAAACAAAAAGTCGGAAAAATCACGAAAGAACAGATCAGAAAGATTGCAGAGCAAAAAATGCCTGACCTTAATGCTGCTTCAATCGAAAGTGCAATGTCCATGATTGCAGGTGCTGCAAGAAGCATGGGCGTTGAAGTTGTGGACTAAGGAGGCAGACATGAAAGGAAAAAGATATTTAAAAAGCCTTGAAAGTTTCAACAAGGCAGAAGCTTTTGAAGTTGGCACTGCAATGGAAAACGTGCTTGCAACTTCAACTGCAAAGTTTGACGAATCAGTTGAACTTCACGTTCGTTTAGGCGTTGATGGAAGAAATGCAGACCAACAAGTTCGTGGCGTTGTTGTTCTTCCACACGGAACAGGAAAATCTGTTCGCGTTTTAGTTATCGCTCGCGGAGATAAAGCGGACGAAGCAACAAAAGCAGGGGCTGACTATGTTGGCGCTGAAGAAATTGTTGCAAAAATCAATGGCGGATGGCTTGATTTTGATGTGTGCATCACAACACCTGATATGATGGGTGTTGTTGGTCGCATTGCTAAAATCCTTGGGCCTAAGGGCTTGATGCCAAACCCAAAGAGTGGCACTGTCACAATGGATGTGACAAAGGCTATTTCTGATGTTAAAGCCGGAAAAGTTGAATACAGACTTGACAAAGGCAACATCATTCACGTTATCATCGGCAAAAAGAGTTTTGGAAAAGAAAAACTTGTTGAAAACTTCAACACAGTTATGGATGCTATTGTAAAAGCAAAACCTGCTGCCGCAAAGGGACAATACATCAAAAGCGTCACATTGGCTTCTTCAATGGGCCCTGGCGTTAAAGTTTCTTACAACATTTAAGTTTAACAAAGCAGGCACTTTGTTGCCTGTTTTTATCTACATAAAAAGTGCGTGGTAAAAAATTCGACAATAAAAGTGTTTTTATTGCAGAATACAAAAATTTTTATCCCACAAAATATTCGTAAACTTTGCCCTAGAAAACGCTTAAATTATTTGACTTTTAGGGCAAAAATAAGATAAAATAATTTTGTTAAACTATTCATTGAATATTAGGAGATTGACCTTATGAAACTTAAAAGAAAAAATCATTCAATATTTTTAAGAGGATTGGTGTTTGCAGTTGCTTTTGCGCTTGCAGTTATTTGCATGCCAAATGACGCACTTTTGGCACTTGCTGCAGTTTCACTCCCAGAAGGCACAAAAGTTGATTACAACTACATTACTTTAAAACTTGCTGACGCAAACAAAACTACTTCTGTCAAGAAGGGTGAACAATACACCATTCCAACAGCATATATTGGCGGCAGCACAAGTCTTGCCATTGGCTCTGCAGATGTTAACGACACAGAACTTGAACATCCAACCGATGAATCAAAAGTTAAGATTGTATCAACAAGTGTGACTGTTGGATATGGCTCTGCCGAAAACACAGATGGTGTTAAACTTCAAGATGGCGTTTTGGAAGTTGAAAAAGTTGGAACATATGTGATCACATATTCATACACATATCAAGAAGTTACTTCAGTTTTATCTGGAACACCAAAACAGTATGAAAACAAATTTGAATTCAAGATTGAAAGCACACTTTCAAATGCCACAATCGATTTCAAAAACAACACACCAGCATTCATTCCAAGCATAATTGACCTTAACGTTGGTGACCCAAATGATGTTCTTCTTCCAATCCCTGAAATCACAGGTGAGGATGGCGAAGTTTACAACGAAGAAAACGGCAAAAAAATCACAGTTTCAACTGAGAAGACAAAACCAGCAAAAAGCAGTGGATATGTGCTTCAAATCACAGCCATTGACAGCAAATCAGAAGATGTTGATATCACACCTGTTGATGGTGATGAAACAAAAACACAATACAAAATTGCATCAACAGTTTTCACTTCTGAAAACACCGCATCTGGGAAATATACAATCAGATATGCTTTCTATGACAATGGAAACTTTGTGACATCCACAACAAAAGAAATCAACGTTTATGCAAAAAATGATGAAAGAAAGGGTTATTATGAAAACTACAAAAAACCTGTAATTCAAGTTTCAAATTTCCCAACATCTGCACAAACAGGCGTTGAAATCACTCTTCCAGAAGCAAAAGGGCTTACAAGTTCAACAACAACTCCTGCAAACGAAGCAGTTGATGTTTATTACAGAGTTAAAGTTAGATATATGTCATCAAGCAGCAACAGAGCATATGAAGACATCAAAGACATCGAAGTTGATGGTGTTAAAATCTATGCAGATGTTGTTGACGAAAACGGCTATTTGAAAGACCCTTCAAAATTCAAGCCACTTCAAGATGGATGGTACACATTCAACTACAACATTAAAGACATCTATGGCAATGAAAATGAATCCACAGACGGAACATATGCAATTTCAAATATAGTTGATGAAACAAACCCAACACCTGTCATCTATGATGCATCTGTTGTGGACGCAGACAAAAAACCAACTTACGAAGATGCGACCTACAAACTCAAAACAAACGCAAATCCAAACGCAGTTGTTGTTTACGCCATCGGAATTGACGACAATGTTTCAACAATTGACGACAACAACCAAGAAAATGGAGTTGTTTTAAACAGAAGAATTGCAACAAGCCTTACAGACCTTTTCACAATCGATGGCTATGATGCATACAACCTTATCTTCAATTTCTCTGGAGAAAACAGTGCAAAAACTTTTGATGATGCATGGGAGGCAATGCTTGACAAGAATTATTTGATTTCTAAAGCAGTTGACAAATATAATTCCGCAAATCCAGAAGCAACACTTGACTCTGTTGAAAAGAAATTCGGTTGGCTTAAAGAAAACAACTATCTTGTTGTGATTGACAATGGAAATCTTCAAAACATAATCGACTTGTTTGGCGAAGCAACCTTTGAAGGCGCTAAGACAGGCGATACACTCACACCAGAAGATTTGAAAGCATGGCTTCAAGCAAAATCTGAAGAAGATCTCACAAAACTTGGCTTTGCATACATTGACTATGACAAAACCTTTGGCGCAACCACAGACAACGGACTCACAACAGGACAAGGCGTTGGACAATACTTTGTTCACTATGTGGCAATCGACAAGTCTGGAAATGACAGAGATATTTCAAGACCAATCTATATCACATCAACCACAGACAGCGCTGCTCCAACACTTAAATTCTCAACACAACTTGCCGCTTCTTATCTTCCAGAAGCAACAATCACATTTGATGCTCCATCAGCAACAGATACAAGCGACAGCAACATGTATAAGAGAGTTTTATACAGATATCTTGATGGAAAGGGCAACCTCATTGAATTTGAAGATGGCGCAAACGAAGAAAAAGGTTATGTTGACCTTGACGAACTTTATAAAGATTTAAGAGATAAATATGTGGCAGACAGTGGCACAAACTTGGCAGACCTTTATGAAGAATATCACGACTATGAACTTACAGATGGAACAGTTAAAGATTACAGCAAAAAATTTGATGGATATAAAGAACTCACAGACACAAGCGTATCATCTTATTCAATCAAACTTTCAGAAGCTCCAGAGGGCGCTGAAAAATTGCAAATTGTTGCATTCACATATGATGATGCCGGAAATCCAACAATGGCAGCAATGCAGACAAACATCTACACAACAAAAGATTCAAGTGCTCCAATTTTCTTGTCAGTTGAAAACAACATGACAGAAGAAACAATCTATCAAGGCGCTGAAATTGTATTGCCTACACTTAAAGTTGCAGATGATTCAGTTGGCTATATGACATATGAAGTTAAAGCAACTCGTGTTGACAAAGACAGCAAAGAATATGCAATCGATGTTGCTGATTCTTATTCAAGCAGACAGACAAACTATGATGGCTCTGGTGTTTACACAATCCATGCTGGAAAATTCACTGCTTCTGCTGACGGAACTTACAAGATTGCAATCACAGCTCGTGACAGCGCAGACAATGTTATCACTTACTTCAAAGAGTATAAAGTTGAACCAAGAATTTTGATTCAACAACCACAAATTTCTGCATCCCTTACAAGTGGAACATATCAACTTAATGACAATCCAAGAATTGAACTTCCAACACCTACAGTTTACTATCAAATCCCAAACAGCATCACTTACACAGAATTTAAGAAGAATGAAGACGATGCAAAAGGCGCAGCATACGTTGTAATGGGCGTTGAGCCAGACGGAACAGCATCAGACATGGGCTGGGAAACAAACTTTGGTGTTAAAGGCTTGTTTGAGCCAAAAGAAGTTGGCATCTATGACCTTCAATACACAGTTAAAATTCGCATTTACAAGCCAACAATGTTCACATTCAATGAAAGCACATTTGAAGGCGGAAAATATGAAGACAAAAACTACTTCACATTAAAAGATAACACAGATCTTTCAGGTTATTTCTATGCTGAAAATGAGGGCGAACTTAAATATTACGATACAGAAACTAAATCTTATTATGTATTTAAACTTGAAGATGGAAAAGTTGTAACATATAAGGATGGCAAAGTATCATCTTTTGCGAAATCTGATAGTGTAACTGAAGACATTTTTGAGGGACTTAAAGTCTATGTTCGTCAAAGCGATGTTTACAGAATCGAAGTTGTTGACACAGTTAAACCTGTCATCACACATCATGATTATGACGATTCTTTGACAAAAGAACAGTTTGCTAATAAATTAAACGAAGAACATGGTTTCACAGTTTATGGAATTGAGGCCAACGAAGAAATCAATTGGGAAAGCGAAAACACAGGAATCGACTTTGAATGGTCACCTGTTAAAAACAGCAACAACGTTGCAGGTTTCACAGAACAATTGACAGGAAGAACTGACAAAGTTATTGATCAATCTAAATTTGGCGATGATCCAACAAAAACAAACGGAACAATCAAAATCACATACAAAGTTGAAGACATGGCCGGAAATAGAGATACTTGGACAAAAACAATCACAGTCGGAGATAACGAAAACCCTGTCATCATCGTTAAGAGTGGATTTGTTAAAGAAAGCCGTTCTTACACACTTGGTGAACAACTTAGAATCAACACAAAAGCCTTGGATGTTACTGACAACTATGAAATGACAAACAAGGAAATCACAATTAAAGTTGTTGACTCTTCAAACAACGAACTTGAATATGATGAAGATGGCGATTATCGTGTTTACAACATCACAGAAGTTGGCACATACAGAATTATTTTGGAAGCCTATGACGATGTTGGAAACAAAGGCACAAACAACTCTGTTTCAGTCACATTCACAGCAAGAGCACAAGATCCTGTTATGACATATCAAGTTGTTGGAACAATTTTGATTGTTATCTCAGTTGTTGTGCTTGCAGGTGTAATCATCTACTTCATTGTTTCTAAAGTTAAACTTGACAAAGAGTTGAAAAAGAAATAATAAACAAAAAAAACTTCAAACATTTGTTTGAAGTTTTTTTATTGCACCATGTTTACTTAACAGAGATTCTCTTTCTAAGTTTAATTATAAGGATAATTGCAACCACAAGCACAACTGCTGAGATGACTATTGCAATGATTGATGCTGCATTTAATGGAGCGCTTCTTGAAACCTTGTAACTAAACAGCAGATAGCCACTTGGCGACTCAAATTGAATGTAAAATGTTCCTGTGTAAGAATCACCAATTGTGACGGTGTAATCTGTTGTTGTTTGGGCGGTGATTTGCTTTGTCATAAGTGTTCTGAATGTGTTGTTTCCTGTTTGACTTAGAATCTGGAATTGACATTCACCAAGTGCTGCAAACACGTTTGTTTGATTGAAACTGATGTTGATTGGGTCGGTTGTGTTTTTGCCTTCTGCAAGTGAAATTCTTATAGGTGCGTTCCCTGAATTGATGGAAACTTTAAAGGTGAATGTTGCTGGCATTGAGGTGTTTCCAATTGAAGCGTTGTTTGAATTGATTGTAATAATGTAATCACCTTCGCCGGTCTTTTCATCCAAATATGAAAGTGGCAAGTATGTCAAATATTGCTTTTTGTTGATAGTGACTTTTTCAATATCCATTGAATTTACAAGTTGTTCAGTTATGTCAACACCTTTTCTTACAACTTTTTCTACATAATAGTTTGAATATTTGTTGTAAACATATGAAATCTTGTTTTCGTTTGGATTGATTATCATAAATTGATATTTCTCAGAACGGATTTTTCCTTTGCCCGCTTCACTGCTTGTTGCTGAGAATTCAACTTCATAATAGCCTGTCGATGTAAATGCAAAGGATGTGCTTCTTCTTTCAAACTCGTCGGAAATGTCAACGCCATTTCTGTAAACTGTGATTTCCGGCAATCCCGTCTGCAAGTAAAATTCTGTGCGGGTGACAGGGTCGATATTCAAGGTGACTGTGCCGTTGTAAACAGCCTGTTTGATTGGCAAGGATGCCTTTCTTGTGCCAGTTTCAACGTCCGTGTAAGTCACAGTGAATGGAACATCTTTCAAGAACACAAGTGTGAATGTTTCGGTCTGAGATGGGCTGTTTCTCAAGAATTGTTGAACATTGCCTGCAACATCTTGGAATTTGATTAAATATTTTCCAGAATATGTCAGGCGAGTGTAGTTGTATTCTTTGTAATTTTCACCATCTCTGATTTTGCGAGTGTAGATTGTTGGGTGAAGTGTGATGCCGTCTTTGACAATACTGATGTTGATTGTATTTTGTTGTATTCCATAGTATTTTGTCCACTGAATTTCAATATGGTCGAAATCGTCATTAGTTGATGCGTCTTGGACAACCAAACTAAATGAAGCGGTCGTCGAGTCCATAAGGTTTACAGTGCTATCCAAACTGCCGTTCATGTTGTAAGTGTAGAAATCTTTTACAATCTGAGAACTGGTTGGCACATAGGAAAATGCAATCGTTATTTCAAATGCGGGGATATTAGTGCCAGCGACCTGTTCTTTATTTGAAATTGTGCAAAGTTGACTTTTAATATTAGGGTCGTCGGCAGTTTCAACGTCATTCACGTCATCCCATGTTACTGTCAAAAGTTGTTCTTCATTTACATGAACTTGAATTAAATCTCTGTCTGTTGCGCTGATGTTTACAATGTAGTGTGTTGTGTAACGTCTGCCGTTGCTTGCTATGAAATCTGTGCCGCTTGGTTGTAAGATTTCGCCTGTGTCCGTTCTTTCAACCCAATAGGTTGATGTGAGTGCGGAAAGGTTGAATTCATATATTTGTGACTGTGGCACTCTTCCAAACACATATGCAGTGTTGCCAAACTCGTTTGAAATATAAGTTTCATCATACCAAATTTTCAAATAGAATTTTTCTGTGACATCTCCCTCTGCACGGATTGTTTCACCTGAGGTGAGTTGACGCCAAGCAGTCGAGTCAGTTCTGATTGAATATCTAACAGGAAATCTAACCAAATTGGATGCGCTTTCATATTCTCTAAACAGAACGCGCACTTCTGAGAAATATCTCGCAGAGTCGCTTTGATTTGGATCAACAATTTTTTCAGTGACATTCGTGCCGTGAGCGTCTTGAATTTTAAATTGTCCCTGTGCGTTTGAATCGGCATATTTGTTTGCCGTTGGAAGTTCATTATAAAGTGTGAAGTAAACAACTTCTTCAACTTCTCCGTTTGTCAGGTCACAAACTTCCAGCATGTAACTTTCGTTGTAAGGTTTTCCTATTGCGTAATGAGTGAAAGTGATTGTGTTGACGCCGGCAAGGTCAGACGATGGGACATTTGACATTATTTTTGGATCTACTTCGCCTGCTTGTTTTCCGTCTATACAATTGTAGGCTTTAACTGTGTGTTTTGCTGTGTTGTAGTGATATTGGAACCCGTCTTGCGTGATGTAGATCAGTCTGCCATAGTCGCCGGTGTAAGCATACAAGTCATTTTCAGAGGTTATCGGCTGAGTGATGCCTGTTTCACGGAACAAATGGATTTTCTTGTAACTTCTGCCATAGTTGTCTGTGTAGTTGTATTCAATTTTTGCATTGATGGCAAAGGTCAAGGAAGGGTTGAGTGTGAAAGTCAAGTTGTTTGCATTGCGGCTTATGATGAAATTTCTGTTTGCATCGCTTGTCCAATTTGAAGCAAAGCCAAGTTTGTTTGTCTGATTGTAAAGTTCGATGTTGTTGACAGTTATTCTCATGCTTGTCACATACACTTTTGCCCTTTCAGTGTCATTTATTTCCGCATCGGTTGGGGCGTTGTTGAATCTGATGTATTCACTCGTTGGGGTGAGGGACAATTCTGAGTTGAATGGAACTGTTCGAACATTGATGTAGAAAATGGAATTTGTTTGATTGAGTCTGTCATATACAGCGAGTGAATTTTTCAAGTCGGATGGTGTTTGCCCATCTATCAAACTTTCCAAACTTACAGGATTTGACTGGATTCCGTTGAGTCCAAATTCCAGCAGCATATTTGAGGCAATATGTGGGCTTTTCATGAGATATCTTGTTGAGCCGTCAACTGTGCGAAGTTCTATAAATGACCATGCATCTCCAAAATAGTTGATATTTTTGAGTTTAAAGCCTAAAAGTGAATAGATGTTGTGTATTGCGCCGGTGTGATTTACAACTGCATTGTAATCGCTTGCGGTGTATGAGGCGGTTTCATCGGCATCCGCATTTGTTGGCCTGTAAGAGTAAGAGATAAGTGAAGTGTTGTCTGTTGTGGCTTTTGCTTTGTCCACAATGTAGATTGTGTAAATTGCAAGGTTGTTGGCGCGGTCTGTTTCCACAATTTCATAATAGGTGTCCGCCTTAAAGCCTTCAAAAGAAGAGATTTCTGTGAATAAATCCTTTGAATTTAAGAAACTCTTTGGATCTGTTTCTTGAGATTGTGGGAAGTTGTCGTTGTATTTTGTTGAGGATGTGCCATCAATATCTGTAAATGCCCTTATATAAACTTCAAACACATCTCTTGTTTTTCCAGCGCGCAATGTTTCGATGTAGTTCTTTTCAACGGTGTAGGAATAATATTTCAAAACATCTGTCTTAACACTGCTTATGTTGTAACTTGTTTCTCTTAAGTTTGCAGCGGTGTCAATTCCGTTGGCTTTCAAATATGTTCGCAAACTATCTCTTGAAATGAGATTGCGAGGAATTGAATTGTCCACAAGTCTTTCAACGTTGTCACTTGGTGCGGACAAATCAACTTCAATTCTCTTTGTGACAGGGAGCGTTCCGGAAGCGGCTGAGTTTTTCAAATACATGGTTATTTCAATAATTTGGCCGTGTGTGTAAGCGCCAATCTCTGTTAGGTTAAGCGAAGCGATATATTCGCCGTTGTTGATTTTTGGATATCTTGGATCATTCTCATTTCCCCAAATTTCTGATGCTTTGAGGGTTTTGCTTCCAAATCTTATTATAGTGCTGTCAATATCGATGTCAACTATATATTTGTTTGGACTCGCTGCCCAAGAGATTTTAAGGTCAGATTCGTTTGTGTAATATGTTTGAATTGTTCCATCAGAAACAGGGGTGAGCGTTGTGCTTCCACGCACTGTGAAATCCGGAATCGCAGGCAGAATCTCAAACAAAAACATGCTTGTTTTCTCAAAATCATTTTCGCCAAAGGAAGATTTGTATCTGCCCTGAATAATGCTGACAATATATTCTCCTGCTGCGATTATTTCAGAGGCTTGTGTTATGTAATGACTTGTTTGCCCTTGAGTTGTTGGAGTGAAATTCAAAAATCCGTTTGTGGATGCACCTGCGTTTAGCACAATGTTTCCGTTTCTTGTGGTGATTGGATTTTGAGTTGTTGCAATCAAAGTTCTTCCAACGATTATGCCTTGCGAATCTCTCTCAATCTTTTCTATTGTTGCATATAACGCAAATTCTTGAATAGGGAAGTTTTCTTCGTTGAATTGATAGTTGTAATTCATTTCAGAGTTTTCAACTTCAAAGTTGTAGTGCCCTTGTGAATTATATTTATCCTCAGCCGTCTTGTCTTGCAAAATTTTTTCAGCATATTTTGTGTATTTAAATGTTGGAACATACACTTTTACAGGCAACATGTTTGTTGTAAGCGCTGTTAACAACTCTGAATCAAGGGTTGCGTTGTTGTAAGGGGTTTGTCCATCGTTGTTGTCCTCTTCACTGTTTGGGAAAGTTACAACAAAGTTTGCAGTATTGCCATTGTCAAACATTGCAACGAAGATATCGCCTCCAACCATGCTTTCATAGTGCGAACTGTTGTCTGGCGCACCTTCTGGCAAGGAAATTACATCGTTTCGATCTACAATCAAAACATATTCACGTTGATAGTAATCTCGTGGATTGAAGCCATAGTTTTCGTCAAGTTTATATGTTCTTGTGATGACATATTTGCCCGGTCTTGTCCAGCCTGTTTCATCTACATTCAATGAAATTGGCAGTAAATTTGAATTTGCATTGTTTCCATCAAAAACATATGGGGTTGATTTTGCAGGATTTTTGCTGAAGCCAAGATAGTAAGATGTTCTTTCTGTTTCATCTGAGTTTTTGTCTGGGTTTGGTGTTTTATCTTCGTGTTTTTCTGATTTGATTTCAAATTCATAATAATCTATTTCAATGCTTTGAACTTGAATGTTTATATCCATATTTGCGATTTCTGGCGTTGGAGTAAAGTAAATGTTGAGCGGTTCTTCCAATTTAGACGGGGATAGATAGGTGATAAGTTTTGTTTGATTTTCCACGTCATCTGCATCCACACGTTGAGTGATAGTGCTTGTGATGAGCGTTTCATCCTCGCCAGCAGAGTTTTTAAAGGTTATGTCAAGTTTGCTTGCATCAAAACTTACACTGATGAGTTGTCTTGCACTGTAGTGGTTTGTGTATTGCACAGAGTTTGTTTTCAGATCTTCCAAAGAATTGTATTGCACATTGAAATCCAAGACTGTGTTGGATTCATCACGAATTAAAACTTGATAGATGTTTTCATAACTTTCATCTTCGCCATCACTATACTGAGGAACGTCAATTCTCATGCTGTAATTATTTTCATAGCCGCTTGCACGGGTTGGAGTTTTGTGATTATTGTCGAGATAATAATATGTGTCAACAATAGGAATCGTCAAATACATGCTTGAATAACTTTCGACAGCAACATTGTCTGCTTCAGTGAGATTGAGATTTAAATATTGAATGTATTGCATATATTGGGTTTTGCTTGCTCCAAGTTGGTCCTTTTCGCTGAAAAGAGTGTAATACAAAAGTTCATATATGTGTTTTGCGCCATCTTTATCAACAGGCTTTTCGCCTTGCATAATTGTGGCATAAAGTGGAGAGGTCAATTCTGCAGCATCAACATTTTCTGGGGTTGTGTTTTGATAAAGTTCGGAGTCGATGCCTTTGATGTAAATGCTCTTGTTGCTTCCCCAATAAAGCGTCACAGATGAGTCAACATACATGGTTTGGCTTGTAAGTTCAAATGCGCCATTTCTGTATAACGCAAACAACGGGGTTGTGTAGTCCAAAAGGAACATCTTGTAACTGTGATTGCCTGCATCGTCATAGACATCAATCAAATACAGCCCCTGACCAGATAATCGTTGCTGGCTGGAAATTATGGTTTGATCTTTTGTGTTGGAGGAGTATGGAATCCAAGAAGAATCTGTGTTTTCAAGGTCAAGCATATAATTGATTGGCAAGGTGCTGACTCCACCTCCACTTGTTAAAGATTGATTGATGAAACTGTCCACAGTTTCTGAAACTGAAGAATAAATGTTTGCAGAAACGATTGGGAAAATTTTGTAGAATGCATGTGTTTCTGCGCCGCTTTTCTTTTTGTCCCATGCTAAAGCAAAGTTTTGATTTGTGGCAAAGTTTTCAATGACTGACACTTCTGTGTATCTTGAAGCAGATGCGTCCGCTTGGACAATGTTTCTTCCAATGATGTTTTCAACAGGGTTTTTGTCTATTGTGAAGCTAAGTTCACGCAAAAAGCCTGTTTTTTCGTTAAAGTTTGTTGAAACAGGGTGGGTGAGTGATTTAAGTTCGCTTGTCACATAAAGCCTTATTGTGTAATGTGCGTTTGCTGAAAG
The DNA here is from genome assembly GCA_947629505.1 of uncultured Clostridia bacterium. GTDB lineage: Bacteria > Bacillota > Clostridia > Christensenellales > UBA1242 > Caccovivens. The sequence continues at coordinate 18,258 of CANRDW010000001.1, read as the reverse complement.
TTCAAGTGTGTTGTTCCCATCGGATTTGTCTTGCAAGCGAATTCCGTTTGCTCCACCAAAGCCTTCAACAAAAACTGTCTGACTTGCTGAGCGTTCATAGTCCACCGCGTAAATTTGCACGGTTATGTCTTTTTTGTATCTTTCGTCCTTTGTTGTGTCTGTCACAAAAACATTTTGATTTACAAATTTTGAAATGCTTTCGCCACCTTGTGCACCAACTGCAACGTCAATATCTTGAAGGGCAGGGGTGATTTCAAAATAGAAAACTTGATACATCATTCTTTTTGCTGCGGAACTGTTTGGTGAATCTTTAAGGTTTTCATATGTGTATGCCAAAAGATAAACATACACACCTTCAGAGCCTTCAACTTGTCCTGTGAATTGGCTGTAATAAAGCGCTTGCTCTCCAAGTCCGTCTATATCAAGTTCTCCAAGATATGTGCCACCAAGATTTGTGTTTGTTGTAAGCATAAAACTATGTTCTTTGTCAAGGTTGGCATTCCCAGTGAATTCAAACGGGTTTTGATTTGTTTGGACAGGCTTAGGTGGTGGGGTTACCTCTCCATCAATGGTTGGCCCCCCTTCGTTTAAATATTTAATGATTTTTTCCATTGTAAATGTATTCGAGCCGTTGGTTGAATCTTCTGAGGAGTTTTGAGAATAAGTAGCATTGCTTTTTAAAAATGCTCCTGTGATGTCTGCACTATCTTTAAAGGTTGCAGTTTCGAAGTTTATGTCATACCACTTTAAATCTTCTTTTGGATAAACGCCGTCAACAGGAGTGGAGTCATAACTTGTGTATTTCAACTGATAGCCATATATGTAGGTCATCAGTGGATGCAAAGCATTTGTAATTCCGTCCAACGCATATTTCACAGTGCCACTATCCAACTCAACAACTTGAATGGCGTTCATCCTAACAAGATAATCGCCAACATCTGTGAAGAAAATTTTAACCTTTTTGGTTTCCTTATTTGACCTAACTTTCACAACATTGCCTGATGTTTCAAAGTCTTGTGATTCAGTTTCATATTGAATACGCTGAGTTGTGCCGTCAACCTTTGTCACACTGACATCAAATCTGTTTAAGTCATATTCAATGTAAGGAATTTTGTTGTCTTCGTTGGAATAGTTTGAATACAGATAATATGAATATGTGTTTGTTAGGTCAGATACAGGCACAACAGAATCAAAGCCGTTGTTTGTTGATGCATTTACATTTGGGCGATTATTTGCAATGTAGTTTGCTCTTTCAACTACATAAAAATTGTATGTAAAGGAAAGCGGCTCTTCTGAGAAAGACAATGAATCCTCAGATTTGTCTGTTTTTGCATTGTTGCAGGTGACAACCACCATTTCAACATGCACGCTGTAAAGTCCTTCAACAACTTTGCCATCTTTCATGATGCTGATTTTGTTGTCAGTTTCAGTAACAGTTTCTTGTCCAATATTCTCGCCAACAAAATTTATTTCAAAACTTTGTGGCTGACTGCTTGGGTTGTCAATGCCAGAAACTGTGGAGTTGAAATTTGTAAAGTTTTGCCCACTGCTTACTGCAAAAGTCTTTTTCGAAACATCCATGTCCTCACCATTTACAGAAAGTGAAACTTGAATGTTGGTGTAAAACTTAAAAAGATTTGGAGTGTTTACGCTGTCTGGGAATAAAACAAATTCATATATACCGTCGCGTGTTTCACTGCTGCCGTTTGTCAAGAAAGAAATTTGGAAAGAATTTTTTGTCGTGCCCTGATTGTAATAGGCAAAAATATCTGCCTGTGCCAAATTGTCATTTTCTTTAACATTTTCTCCCTCAAACTCTTTTTTCACAAAAAAGTCTGTTGGCACTTTGCTGTTGTCAACTTCAGTTGCTTCAACAGTTGCGTTTGCGATGCGCGGTTTTTGATTTAAAACAAAAATGCCTGTTGCCAAAAGTGACAGTGCAACAAACACAAACATAAAGTTTTTAAACAAGGATTTCTTTCTTTCCATAGATTTCACTCCTTTATTATGAATATATTTTAGCACAAAGAAAAAATAATTCAAAATAAATTTAGATATTATTATTATAAATAATTTATATTATAATATTAAAAATCCAAAATAAAATTATAAAAAATTCAAAAGTGCCTAAAATACGGCGAAAAAAATAGGCATCAAAAAAATAGCAAAAATTCAAAAAAATGTAAAAAATACATAAAAAAATCAAAAAATAATCGATTTTTTATTATTTTTTTAATAATTTTACGCAAAATTTAATTATGAAGGTCTTTTTAAAAAATCTGCTTTTGTATATAAGTGCGTTTGTGCCGATGTATTTTTTGGTGTTTGTAAAACTTATCGTGCAACTGATAAATTCCAACCTAACTTTCAATGTTTTAAACACCTTAAACTTTGTCACGCTTATTCTTTTGATGGGTTTAGGCGTTTGGGGACTGTTGTGGAATGTGAAATTTTCACAAGAAAAATCCATAAAAGTGATAATTTTATCCAAACAAAACATAACGGACAAGCATTTTTTGGGATATTTTTCACTTTTTGTGTTTTTTGCAATTCCGCTGGATTTGTCATTTGTTAGCACATATTGTGTGTATATTTTGGTGCTTGTCATGATTGGAATTGTGTATATAAACAACTCTCTTTATTATATAAATCCACTTTTAAATCTTTTGGGCTACAATTTTTATGACATTGAATACATTGAGGACGGAAAATCTGAAAAGAAAAATGCCAAGATTTTCTTTCGTGGGAATCTTGACACAAACAAGTCTTGTTGGGTGAAAATTAAAAACGAACATTTCTCTTTTGTGGATGTCAGTAAAAAAGATATATAAAAATTGTTGTTTTTTGTATTTTTATAGTTGCTTTTAAAAAAACGGTGTTGTATAATAATTACATGGGAAGAAAAAAGAAAAATCAAAACAACTTCGTCGAGGGGGAAGTTCAACAAAATGAATTTGACGAAGCAAAACTTTTAAAAGAATATGAAAGCATTCTCGACATCCAAAGAAAACAGAGTGACCATCTTCTTGGGAATTTTATCAATGGGAAATATAACATTGAAAACGAAGACATAAGGCAAAAACTCATCTTAATTCCAAAGGTTTTTGAAAAAATTGAAGAGAATGTCGCTTATGCATCAATAAAACTCAACCAATTTGTGCTTAATTTCAAGATTGAATTTTTGATTGAACCTACATATTGTGATGCCAAACTTTATATTATTGAAGTAGAACATGATGTGGAAGAAAACATAAAACACACCACGCTTTTGGACAGCATTGTTGCACCTTATTCGCCAACTTTCAGAGAAGAGGTTTTCAAAGCGTGGAATGTTGTGTATGAGGGCGAAAATTATCAAGTTGACGACTTTTTGCTGAGATATTTGCTTATGCTTGACGATGAATTTATGTTCAATCGTGAAATTTATGCAATTTTAGGGCAACTTTATGTTATGAGAATGCTTGCATTTTTGACAAGTTTGGGCGAAGAGGGGCAAAAAGCAGAATATGAATTTAAAATGCTGATGGAAAAGATTTTAAAAGAAAATCCTGATGCAGCAAATGATTTTATCTTGCAAAAACGCATTTTGGACAGCATCATCAAAAAGAACAACCTTTTAAACACAATTTTGGCAAATGAAAACGGCAGAAAGATTGTTGAGGGCTATGTAAAACCTATAAAAAACATAGAAGCAAAGAAAAATCCTTCGATTATCGAAACTGTTAAGCCAAAAAAACAAGAAGAAAAAAAAGAAGAAAAGAAAGAAGAGGAACAAGAAGTAAAGCCTGCCGCAAAGAAAAAGCCTGCAAAGAAAGCATCAAAACCCGCTAAAAAAGACGATAAAAAGAAAGATGATAAGAAAAAAGACAACAAAAAGAAAGATGACAAAAAGAAAAAGGGCGGTGGCGGAACTGTAAAAGGTGGGACACCTGTCAGGCCGGCTTCTCCTAAAAATGGAGCAGCAGAGAAAAATTTTAAGGGAGAGTCGGGCAAATCAAATCAAAAAACATCGGATGACGATTTATTTAATAATATTGATATTGGTGCGGTAAGGAGAGCAAATGGTCTAGGTGAAAATGGAACTACAAAAACCATTGATCAACATATGAGATCTGGTCAAGAAAGAGAAATAGGAGATAGAGAAGCTTCTAATCCAAGTGGTGTTAGTGAAAGGTCTAATAATGAGAATACCCCGCCTGTTGCAGAACAATCTTATTCAACAAATAGTGTAGTAACATCAAAGGGGGATATTAATCAAGAAATCGTTAATGAAAGGTCAGTCAATGACCATACAAAGTCTGTTGAGCCGAAGTCATGGACTGCAACAAGAGAAATAGGTGGCAAATAAATAAAAAATATAGCAAAAAAAATCACAATTTCAAATTGTGATTTTTTATTTATTTTGTTCTAGATAAAGTTTGATCTTTAGCTAAAAGTTTATTTTTAAGTTTAAGGGATTCTGCATCCTGAATTTCAACATTATTTCTAATAGCTGTTTTGACATTGTTCTCCATAACTTCTTTAACTGACAATCTAACCATTTCTGCATAATCACGCAATTTTACTTCAAATTGTTGTGGATTTGTTGCTAATAAAGGCTTGATTTCTCTGTTAAATTTATCTGTATAAAATTGGCAATCTACAAATTGAATAGATAAGTGTGCTTTTTTCAAGGCCTTTATCAATTCAAGGTCCAGAGAAACATTTTGATGTAAGTTAAAAGCATTGTAATCTTCGATAGAAGCGTTTGTAAAAATATTATTTTTGCAGTATGCACCAACTATTGTGTTTTCACCATTTCCCTTTTTATCTGGAACAAAGTTGATTGTGCCATTTATCAAATCAACAAGTTTATTTGGGTCATATGGTTGTGCTATACTGTTGTCTTTAATAGTAATAATATGTTTTACATTGTCGCGATTTTCCATATATTTATACCTCCTATGTTTACTTGCCTTTATTTTAACACACAATTTTCAATTTGTAAATACTCTTTTTAGAAATTTTTTAAAAATTTTGGCAAAAATCTTTTAAAGTGGGGCGTTTATGAGGAAAATGGGTGTTGGTTTTGGGGCTTTTGTGCTTATTTTAAGCGGTTTTGTGTGCAAATTACTTGGACTTTTGTTTCGTTTGCCACTTACAAGGCTTTTAGGAATTGGCGGAATTGGGATTTTTCAACTTGTAATGACAATCTATGCTTTTGCGCTTGTGATTACAAGTGGCGGCGTGACAAATTCGCTTTCAAAACTCATTTCGTCCGCACGTGCCGAAAACAAACAGTTTAAAGTGAAAACCTACTTTTTTCGCGCAATGAGCTTTTCATGTCTGTTCGCACTTGGCGTGGGGTTTGTCTTTTTAGTTTTTGGAAAGTTTATAAGCGCGTTTCAAGGGATTGACGCAACAACATCTTATATGTTATTTTTGGTGCTGTTGCCACTTGGAGCGTTGCTTGCGTGTCTGCGCGGATTTTTTCAGGGCTATGAAAACATGTTGCCAACGGCAGTGTCGCAAGTTGTTGAGCAGGTTTTCAAATTTGTTTTTGGGCTTTTGTTTGCATATTACTTTTCAAAAATAAATGTAGGTGCGGGTGTGTTCGGTGCGTTTTTAGGGATTGTTTTAAGCGAACTTTTTTCCTTTATATATATATTTATATTATTTCTATTAAAAAATAAACATATATATAAAGGCGAAAGTGGAGCAAAAGAAGATAAACGTGAATTTGACAAAGCAAATTTTTTGCTGACACTTTCTGCGTGCATACTTCCACTTGTGAATGCGTTTGATGCACTTGTGATTGTGCCACAACTTATGCGGGCGGGCTTTTCAAATGCCGATGCAACAAGTCTTTTTGGGTTGCAATCTGGCATTGTTGGGGCTATTTTGAATTTTCCGCTTATCATTTCCATGTCTGTGACCACAACGCTGCTGCCAAACATATCCTTTCTTATTTCAAAAGGCTCGGGTGGGCGATTTATGATTGAAAAGGGCTTTAAAATGCTTTTGTTTCTCATTTTGCCCACAACTTTTGGCGTTGTTGCAATTTCAAAACCACTTTTGCAAATTTTTTATCCAGATATTTCCGCCGCACTTTTGGATATTGCTTTTTCACTCATGTTTTATGGCGCTTTTGCAATCATTTTCACAGCGATTATGCAATATCTCAACATGCTGCTTTTGGCGCACGGCAAGTTTAAGTTTATTCTCATCATAACTGCTATTGCCGGCGTTTTGAAAGGGGCGATAACTTTCATTTTCAGCGCTGTGCCGTCAATCAACATTTTTGCGCTTGTGCTTGGAAACATTGTGCTTGCTTCCACAGTCAGTGTTTTGGCGCTTTGGAAACTTAAACAAATTTCTGCGTTTAAAGTGAGTTTTTTTGAATTATTTTTGCTTATTTTTGCAACTTTGTTGATGTTTTTGGCAGTTTTTACTTTTTTAAAGAGTTTCACAAACAACACATATTTGGGCATGTTTTTGGCAATTTTGATGGGAATGGTGGTGTATTTTGTGATCACTGTGCCATATGCAATAAAAATTTTGCCAAAAAGAATGTTTAAAAAACACAAGGAAAGTTAATCGTCACTTAGGGGAGTTATGAACAAAAAAGAGTTTGTTGAAGTGCTGTCCAAAAAGACAAAACTTTCAAAAAGAAATTGTGAATTGTTTTTAAATGAATTTAAAAATTGTGTGCTTGAAGTCTGCGGCAAAGGGCAAAGTGTGGCGATTAGGGATTTTGGCAAATTTACGCTCACAGAAAGAAAGCCGCGCAAGTTTTTAAATCCACAGACAAAGCGTTTTTACATTAGGCCGGCAAAGAAAGTTGTTGCCTTTAAGGGCTACAAAAATTTTGCCGAATTTGTCAGATAAATTGCAAATTTTCTTGATTTGTGTTATTCTTATCTTATAAATATGGAAGAGCGCAAGAAAATTTTTCATTCAAGACCTATTTTTTATTGCTTTTTGGCTTTGATGTTTGCAATTTGCACATCAAAGTTTGTTTTTCAAGGCAATTTAAAATACATAATCTTTGATGCGGTGATTCTTGCAATTTTTGTGATATATTGCCTTTGCTTCAAACGAATTAAAATGCTTTTTGCGGTTTTGGGAGTTTGTCTTATCGGTTTTGGCTGGTTTTTTGTTGGAACTTCAACTTTCACGGGGAAAACTTATCTTGGCACGCAGCAGATTGTCGGCCGCGTAAGTGACGACTATCAAAATTCAAATTACAGCACATCCAGCACGATTGTTTTGAAAGATGTGACAATCTCCGGGCAGCGCGCCGGGAATATTCGTTTGACGGTGAGTTACAACGGGCAAAACACACTTAAAGTGGGAGATATCATTTCCTTTTATGGCGAAGTTCAAAATGCGAAACTTTTTCAGTTTGAAAATTTCCAAAGTTTTTATTATCGTGACAGAACGCCATATGTTTGCTCGACAAATTTGAGCGATGTTGTCGTTCAGGGCAACAAAATTCGCTTTGACGAAAGTTTTAGGCTTAAAGTCAAAGAACTTTTGTATAAAAATATGGGGCAGGAAAACGGCTCGGTGGCGTTTGCTGTGCTTTTTGGAGATAAAAACGGAATTGATGGCGACACCTATGATGCCTACAAATCGGCTGGCATCGTGCATCTTGTGGCTGTTTCGGGCCTGCATGTTGGATTTTTGATTGCGCTTATTGGCTTTTTCCTTAAAAAACTTAAAGTCAAAAAATGGCTGAATTTTCTTATCTCCGCCCTTGTGCTTGGCATTTATGCCTATCTTTGCAATTTTTCGCCGTCAATTTTAAGGTCGGGGCTGATGGCACTTATCATGTTTTCGTGCAGCATGAGTGGAAAAAGATATGACAATCTAAGCGCGCTTGGGCTTGCAGGCATAATCATTCTGTTTTTCATGCCACTTTCCGCACTTGACATCGGCTTTCAAATGAGTTTCTTTTGCGTGCTTTCAATTTTGGTCATCTCTCCATTTCTTTCAAAACTTTTTCGCAAGGCTTTTCCAAAAGTTGTTGCGGACGGGTTTGCAGTTTCGGTTGGCATTCAAATAGGCATTTTGCCTTTTATGGCAAAGATGATGACAACTTTCAATTTTCTAACATTTTTTGTAAATTTCCTGATAATCCCGCTGTTTTCCGTGCTGTATCCCGTTTTGGTTGTCTGCACACTTCTTGTGCTGATTCTTTCATTCATGGGATTTTTGCTGTCGGGCTGTGGCTTTGGATTTTCGCTTATAAAAGAAATAGCCGTCTTTTTCGGGCAGACGAGTGCAAAGTTCACACTTGTGCCTTTGGATATCTTCTTTTCAGCCTTTCTCTATTTTGGAATCTTCTTTGCAAGCAGATATTGTTTGGCGTCAAAGAAATTTAAAGCGATTTTAAGCAGTATATTTTTCAGTTTAAGTGCGGTTTTCTTTGGATTGAGTTTTGCCGAGTTGCCAACTGCGGCAAGCGTTTCTTATTGTTATTATTTCACAGAAAGCGTTGTTGTCTTGCACAGCAAAAATGGGCAAACTGCATTTGTCGATTTGGGCTCTTATGATTTTTGCCGCAAGGCGCTGGACAGTTTAAATATAAAAAATGTTGAAACAGCGTTTGTATTGCAAGACACAACTTATGATATAATGGTGTCAAGAGAACTTGGCATTGAAAATGTCATTCGCTGGGGCAGTGGTCAGGGCTTTGATGAAGAAGTTGTTGTTTCTCTTGATGAAGTTGGCTTTGCAGGGGCTTTCACCTTTTGCTACAAATCCTATGAAAACAAAATTTTGGGGCTTGAAATTTCCTTTGACAACACAAAGATTTTCATCTTAAAAGATAAACAAACAGATTCAAAGGCACTTGGCTTTGAGGACTATGACATTGCCTTTGTGGGCAAACAGACTGAAGTTGCAAAAGATTGCAACGAAAATTGCAAAGTTTTGGCATATCAAAGTGGCGAATTTGTGGATTTCAACTTTCTGCAAAACGGAAATATGACTTGCAACTTGGAAAATCAAAAGTGGAGGTGTTTAGATTGAAAACTTTAAAAGCGAGATTATCTAAAAAAATAGAGCCGTGCTACATCATTCAAGGGGAGGACATTCTCTTGTATGACAAGGCGCTTGAACTTATCAAAAAGGCGTCAAATTTGCAAATGGAAGATTTCAACTTCATCGTTTTTGATGAAGATAGTTTTGATGCGGATGCGGTGATAAATTCGTGTGAAACGCTGCCTATGGGAAGTGAGAAAAAAGTGGTTTTGCTTAAAAATATTGCCAAAATCAATGAAAATTTCAAGAAAAAACTGCGAGATTACTTAAAAACGCCTGTTTTAAGCACCTGTCTTGTGATTTTTGACTTTTTCAATAAATTTGACTTTTTGATTGCAGAAAAAGTGAGTGCAAAGCGCATGGATGACCACTCACTTTCAGAGATTATTCGTGCAGAACTCAAAAGCAAAGGAAAAACCATCACAGACGGAGCGTGCCAAGATTTGATTGAGGCGTGCTGCAATTATTATTCGCTGATAAAAAACGAACTTGACAAACTCTGCGCCTGTGACGATGTTGAGATAAATGAAAAAGACATAAAAAATCTGGTCTGCAAAGAGGATGAATTCACAGTGTATGAACTTACAGATGCGCTTTCAAAAAGAGATGCTGACAGGGCGGTTACACTTTTGAATTTGATGGAAAAAGACACAAAAACTTTCACACTTGTTTTAAATCATTTCAGAAGGCTTTTCTTTGTGGCAGTTTCGGGGCTTTCGGACAAGGAACTGTCAAATATGCTTTCTGTGAAAGAATTTGCCATTGTAAAAGCGCGTGAACTTTCCAAAAATTTCACAAAAATTCAACTTAAAAACATATATGAAATGCTCAACGATGTTGATTTTTACATCAAAAATGGACAAATGCAGATTGAAAACGCACTTTATTATTTGATTTTTGGCATTCTTTACTGCTAAAATAAAAAGGGGAGATAAAAATGGATTTACAAGAGATTAAGCAAGAATTTTTGGAAATTTATTATGACAACATCGAGCGTGATGGTGCGGAAGAACTTTTAAACTATCTTGAAAAGACGGATTTTTTCACAGCACCCGCATCTGGCAGACGCCACAATAATTTTGAGGGCGGACTTTGTCTGCACAGCATAAATGTTTACAAAAGATTTTTAAAACTGCTTGAAGGGGAATATGGAGATAAGTGGACTGAGATGATAAGCCCAGAAAGTGTTGCGATAATTGCGCTCTTGCATGACTTGTGCAAAGTGAACACTTACACGGTTGATTCAAAGAATGTAAAAGTTGATGGACAGTGGGTGCAAAAGCCTTATTATAAATACAACGACACTTTGCCATATGGACATGGCGAAAAGTCTGTCTATATGATTTCTGGCTTTATGAAACTTACGCGTGAGGAGGCGATGGCGATAAATTGGCACATGGGCGTGTGTGACCCAAGAAATGCAAATGGATATGTCGTTTCGGATGTGTTCTATCGTTATCCACTTGCCTTCCTTTTTCATATTGCCGATTACATGGCGACATATTTGGATGAAAAAGTCCAAGAAGATTGATTTTTTTAAGACTTAAAAAACAAATTCTTCATATAAATAATATTGCTTTTGTGGATGTGTTATCTTAAAAATGCAAAATGCCCCAAAAAACGCTTTCAAAATGTGAAAAAACTTGAAAAAAAGTGCAAAAAGTGTCATATTTTTTTCAAAAGGGTATTGACACCATAGGTGAATTGCGGTATAATATGGACAAGAAAAAAGTGGAGGTAAGGTTGTATGGATGAAACTTTAAACACGCTTAAGATGAGTGCAGAAGAACTCAAAAAAATTAAGCCTTTTGAATCTCGAGGTGATAAAAAGAACTGTGGCATGGGCAAACTTGAGGTTAAAGGTCATGTTCTTGTTTTTGTTACAGACAAAGATGGAGAATATTATGGCTATGTTGCAAAAAAGGGTGACACAAACTTTAAACTCATAAAGAAATACACATTCACTCAAGGCTATGCATGCTTCAATGGTGATGTCACCAGGGCTGATTTGATTGTCAGAGAACAAGAAATTGGTCAAGACAACGTTGCTGCGATTAAAGAAAACTTGGAAGAAAACTACAAAGTTAAAACTCAAAGGCCACTTGTGTCATATACACTTAATGAAAAACAGACAACAAAAACTCCAGCAGAAAAGCCAGAAAAGAAAGAAGAGAAAAAGGCTTCTGCAAACAAAGAAAGTGTAAAAAAGGCAGAGCCAAAAAAGGAAACTCCAAAACAAGCACCTGCAACTGAAAAGAAAGAGCCAAAGAAAGAAACAAAGGCTGCAGAGAAAAAAGAGCCAGCAAAAATCGCTGTTAAACCTGCAGAAAAGAAAGTTGCAAAGCCTGTAGAAAAGAAAGAACAAAAACCGGTTGAGAAGAAAGTTGAAAAACCTGCTGCTAAAAAAGCAGAAAAGCCAGTTGAAAAACAAAACGTGATTGAAACTCCAAAGAAAGCAGAAATTAATGAAGTTAAAGATAAAAAAGAAAACGAGCCAAAAGTCAAAAAAGAAAACGAAGGGGGAAATATGAAAAAGAATATTGTTTATGGTGAAAACAATGAAGAAATCGCTCAAATTTCAAGTGATAAAGTTGGCGGATTTGAAGGCAACATCTATATTATAAACGGTGTTGCAATTGGTGATGACGGCAAAAAAGGCAAAACACTTGGCAAGTGGAATGAAAAAACACAAACCATTGATTTGAAACCTGCTAAAAAGGCTGCTGCAAAGACATCAAAGAAAGTGTTTACAAGCAAACCTGGAACAACACGTGTTGTTACAAGAACAGGCGCAAATGGAAAAACAACAAACAGCCTTGTAAATGACAAGTTTGGCCCACGTGGATTCTTGGAAGATATCAGAAAAAACATCAGTGCATATGTTGACAAAAATGTTAAACTTGCAAGAGCTGATAAATATCAAGATTACACAGAAGCTGAAGAAAAGAAAATCCAAAATTTTGCAAACTATGCTGTAAGCAAAGTTGTCAAAGACGCAGGGCTTTCTGACGCTCAAAGCAAAATTGTTGCTGCAAGACAACAAGAACTTGTTTCTTTTGCAGAAAGACAAATCAAAGGGAAATATCCTGTTGAAAAGAAGGAAGTTGTAATTGATTACAATTTCCTTGCTGAAAAGATTGCTGAAAGAGTTCAAAAGGGTGCAAGAATGGCATTCAAAATGTCAGATGATGAAAAACTTGACATTGAAAAGATTCTTACAACAGCAACTCCAGAACAAATCAGAAAGATTGCTTATGGCGACAGCAAAAAGACACAAGGTCTTGAACATGACAAGATCAATGCAAAAGAAGAACTTGCAAGATCTGGCGGGGCTATCAAAATCAACGGCTCTCCAGAACTTCAATCTGTTATGAGAAATGTTGGCATTGTTGACAATAAAGCAACAGGCACAGCACATGTTTCAATCAACGAATTGAAAACTCTTGATGGCGTTTACTATAAATTGGGAATTGTTCCTGCATATTCAAAAGCCCTTGTTGACTTTGTTGTTAAAAAATATAAAGCAAACGTTAATGACACAGAAAAAGCACAACTTACTGATGTTGCACATGAACTTGTTTTGAAAGAAGTTTTGACAAATCAAGATGTTGCTGTTCTTGTTGAAGCCGCTGCATTGGCAAAATCATTCACAAGCCCAATCTACAAATTCAAAAATGAAATCAATGGATTCACAGAACATGGCGTATATCACGCAGGAATCGTTGACAACCTTGTCGCAATTGACTCTTATGACCGTAGATCTTATGAAGCATTCAAAGCAGCAGATCAATTTGTTGCTACTCATGAAGATCTTGTTAAAAATGAAGATCGTGGCGAAGTTGTTGACAAATGGGCTCAATACTTCATTAAAATGGCTCAAACAAAAAGACACCTTGATCCTGTTGTAGGAAAAGTTGCTCCAATGGAACCATTGAATGAAGATCAACAAAATGCAATCATCGGATTTGTTAATGAATACAAAAACCTTAATGACATTTTGGATCTCACTGTTGCAACATCTTCACCAATTGAAAACAAAGTTGTTGTTGAAAAAGTTAAAGAAATTGTTAAAGAAATCAACAGACAAAAGACTTTGGATGATATCAGAAAAACTCCTGCATACACAGAATTTGTAAAAACTATTCAAGAAGAAAAGACTGAAGAAGAAAAATCAGCAGCATGTCATAATTCTGCTGTTTCAATCACAGAAAAATTTTCAGAATCAGAAGAAGACAAGCAAAAATTTGTTGACAGTGTTGAAAACATGCTTAGAGAAGACGTTGGTTTGAAACCTGTTGAAACGAAAGTTGAAGAAGAAAAGAAAGCAGACATACAAGAAGTTAAGCCAGAAGAAAAAGTTGTTGAAAAAGGTGCAGAAACAAAGGCAGAATCTGCTGTTGAAGTTAAACCAGAAGAAGTTGTTGCTCCAGAAGTTGTAGATAAGGCAAATGCTGAAGAAGTTGAAGTTGAAGAAGTTGAAACTGAACCAGAGGTTGACAATGCGCAAGCAGAAGAAGTTGAAGCACAAGAAGTTAAGCCAGAAGCACCTGTTGTAAAACCAGAAGCAGCAAAACCTGCCAAAACAAACGAATATGTTATTTCTAGCAACATTAGAATTGATGGTGGAAAGAGAGGAGATTTTCAAGGATTTTTGATTGTTGGGCCTCATCCAGATTCAAACAACACAAAAGAAAAAGGACTTTACTTTGTTGAACTTGCAAAATTGCGTGCAGCAGGAAAAATTAAAGACGATTTGGAAGCAGAATTGAAACAAATCGAAAACACAAAAAATGAACGTGAAAGAGCTGCTTTAGTTGACAAGTTCACATCCGAATTCTTTGGTGAAGCCGACAACGGCCAAGAAAGATATGGTTATGCTGTTAGAAGAGTACATGTCGGACGTGACAAAAACAAACAACCAAACTATGTAAGACTTGACTATTACTATGACAGAAAACACAAAGGTGTTGGTCATAATTATGTTGGTTTTAAAGGAAGAATTCAAACTGATTCTAAAAAACCTGAGCTTAATGACACTAAACTGATAATTGATTTCCTTGAAGAAAACAACATGCTTAGAAAGACAATTGATAAGAGTTATATTAAGGTTGGCAGCAGCAGACAACATTCAAAGAAAAAAGTTCTTACAGCAGCTCTTGTAAGCAGTATCGCTGCAATTACAGCACTTTTTGTAAGTCTTGATCAGGGCTTAGGCAAAAATCCAGCACAAGCAGCAGATGCTATTCAATATGGTGAAACATTTGCACAAACTAGATATGAACAAGTTCTTGAACAAGAAAGCAGACTTTTAAATTATTCAAATAGACAAGTTACAAGTGTAAACAGATTGCATGAATTACTTGGTGAACGTCCTATCTATGAAGCACAAAGAGGTTTCTTGAAAAAAGGGAAATATGTAAATTATACAAAACAAAGTGCTCAAGGTTTTGGACAAAAAATCGGGAGTTTGGTTGCTGAAGAAGTTAATGCACACAAAGTTTCTGTTATTACAGAAAACAACACTGTTGAAACAATCTATCCAACAGATCCAATAAATCCAAATTTCAAAAGCAGAGAAGCTTCGGCTGAATATTTGAAATCTCTTGGATGGTCAGATGAATATGTTCAATCTTTCCTTGATGCATATGAACAGACATTTGAAACCAAAACACGAGATCTTTCAATAACAGACGGTGGAACAAATCCTTATGGCGAACTTAATGAAATCCATCAAGCAATTAAAGATGCATCTGGTTTTGAAGTTACAAGTGTTGACAAGATTTTCGAATCTAACCAAAATTGTCTTTTTGCTCTCATAAATGGTTCAAATTCTTTGCTTAAAATATCACTTGGTGAAGGTAACGGATTAACAGAACAAATTAAAAACAACACAGGAGTTACAGAAGCTAAAAGTGTAAGCAAGTTGTTTGAAGATTTAGGTTATAGTTCATTACTTGGTACTTACCTTGACCACACATATGGAGAAACCGGAGAGGATAGAATGATGTTTGTAACAGATCCTGTTCCAGAAAATGGAAATAAATATCAGCCAACCTCATATGTTGTATTTACAGATGGTTCTAACGAAATTAGCAGAGTTGAAGAAAAAAGATTAAACACTGTTGTTACTGATGCACAACAGAATAATGACAATATAATTGTTGACGCTGTTATTGGTGATGGAAGTTATGGATATTATCCTTCAGATTCACAAGTTCGTAAGACAGATGATAAATTTGGAACAACATATTCAAAAAAACCAGAAGAAGTAACCAAAACATCTGTTGCTCAATCATTAGAATTAGGTAGATAAATAAAAAAGCAAGTCATTTGACTTGCTTTTTTTTTGTTAAACGATTGACATTTGTTTGAAAATATTGTATTATAAAAACACCATAAAGAGTGTGCAAGGGACAGCCCCGATGACCACACAGCAACCTGTTTTTACAAGGTGCTAAAGGCTGAACGATGGGTTATATAAACATTAAAGCCCATCTCACGATGGGTTTTTTCTTCATCTCTTTATGGCAATAATAAGGAGAGGGAAAAATGGAAAAAATTATCACAAGTGAAAGTGTAAATGTTGGGCATCCGGACAAAACATGCGACATTATTGCGGATGCGTTTTTGGACGAGGCGCTAAGGCAGGACAAAAACAGTCAAATGGCGGTGGAGTGTGCAATTAAAAACGACAAATTGTTCATCTATGGTGAGGCGACAACAACGGCGCAAATCGATTATGACAAAATTGCAAGTGAAATTTTAAAGGACATAGGATATACTTGCAAATTTAAAATTATCAAAGAGATAAGTCAGCAAAGCCCAGAGATCCACAGCGCAGTTGTGAAAAAAGAACTCGCGGCAAATGACCAGGGCATTGTGTTTGGCTATGCCACAAACGAAACAAATGAGCTTATGCCACTGCCGATTGTTTTGGCGCATAGACTTGTGAAAACCTATGAAAATTTTAGACGAAAAAGCGCAAATTTTTTCGCCGATGCCAAAAGCCAAGTGTCAGTTGTGTATGACAACAAAAAAGTTAAAAGAATTTCCGCCGTTGTGATGAGTGTATCTCACAGCGAAAAACTAAATCAAACTGTCATTCAAAACACCATCAAAGAAAAGGTGATTTTGCCGGCGTTTGATGATTATGCAAATTTGATAGACGAAAAAACTGAATTTATCATCAATCCAAGCGGGAAATTCACAATTTGGGGCAGTTTTGGTGACAGCGGCTGCGTTGGAAGAAAGATTATTGTGGACACCTACGGCGGAGTTGGGCGAGTTGGCGGCGGATGTTTTTCAAGTAAAAACGCCACAAAAGTGGATCGCTCAGGCGCTTATTATGCAAGATATGTGGCAAAAAATATTGTTGCACACGGCTTTGCGGACGAGTGTGAAATTCAAGTTTCATATGCAATTGGCAAAACGGAGCCCGTTTCAATTTATATTGAGTGTTTTGGCACAAACAAAAAATCGCAGCAGGAAATTGAAAGTTATGTGAAGAAAAATTTCAATTTCACTCCAAATAGTATGATAGAAGAACTTGACCTTTTAAAGCCAATTTACAAAAACACTGCCTGCTTTGGACACTTTGGCAGAGCCGAATTTTCGTGGGAGAAGATAAAGTCTTAAAATTTTGAAGTCTAAATCAATTTTGATTTGGACTTTTTTGTTGGAGTTTTAAAAGAAAAATGATATTATAACTTTATAACCAACTCTAAAAAATTCAAAAAATTTAAGAAAATTTGTGAAAAATAGTGCCCAACGAACTTTTGATTTGCAAAAGTGAGTCTAAGCGCAGTTTACAATATCTTCGAAGAATTTTTCTCTGGTGCGCCAGATTGAGCCTAAATCGAATATTAAAGAATTTTTATTTCATGTTAAAGATTAAAATCTTTTCTTTTTTCTTTTGTCTTTGGAGTGTTATTGCGGCTATGCTGTGTATAACTGCTTTGCGTATCAAGGTCTTGTGCTATTTGAGCAAGCATTTGTTTTGCCATTTCTGTTTGAGGGATATAATTTTCAAAGCCTTTTTCCACATCCACCACAAACACATCGTGAGGGATTCGCTTAAATTTTGTCAAATCTGTTGTCCCAGAAATTTGAAAATCGTTTCTCATTGTTTTTACGCACGGAATTGTGTTGAACGAAAACTTGTTGGCGGTTTCGGCTGGCATAGACCACAAAACCTGTTGAATTGTTTGAGGGATTGAATTCTCATTTTTTGTTGAAAGCAAAACTCTTTTTCCTTGCAATAATTTGTCAACACAAGGAATTATCACTTTTTTCATAAATTCAGCATCAACTTTTTCTGTCTTAACTTGAATTTGTATCCACTTGTCAAAATCAAATTCATTAAGTTTATCAATTTCAATATAAGCGTGAGGCATCAAATCTGGTCTTCCAGCGTTAATGTATGTGACCGCATAGGCCAATTTGCCCTTTTGTTCGGCAAGGCGATCTTCAATACAAATTCCAATACGAGCATCACTTGTATATCTATCATAATCCAGCATAAAAAATAATGTCTTACTTTTGGGCATATACAAAAAACCTTCTTTCCCAAAAGTTTCATGGTCAATATTAGCCAGAGCACCAGTCATAGCAGAACGGATATCTATTTCTTTAAATTTTTCCAGTTCTTCATTATAATATCTTGCTTCCTGTTTATCTTCGCCAAATGTATCAACAATATTTGCCCAAAGGAATATTTTGTTTTTCCCTTTATGATTAGTATATGCTCTTGAAAGAGCCTCATCATATTTTTCAATTTTCTTTAGTTGGACATTTTCGATTGCATCTTGAACCGGTTTGCTAACTTTGTCAAACACCGATTCTCCATAATTTCTATCTTTGTATATTGCAGCAAGCATAATTTCATCATCTTTGTATATCCAATCTCCTGCTCTATATTTTACGCTATCAAATTGTCTTGTTCCCAATTTCTCTATAATAGTAAGCAAGAATTGTCTATCATTAAACAATTCGTTTCCTGCTCTTGAAAAATCATAATCTTGTCCTTTTGATATTGCTTTAATAGCCTTTTTGGCATCATTGTATTTTGTTTTGAAAAGTGGCATGATAAACCTCACACAATTATATTATATAACATTCAATAAAAGAAGTCAACATAACTATATTTTAATTAAAAAGCCTAAATCAAATTCGACTTAGGCTCAATCTGGTGCGGATGGAGAGGGTCGAACTCTCACAGTGTTGCCACCACAG